>JBBQEJ010000157.1:0-11869 GCA_038320555.1 Vicinamibacterales bacterium
CCATCCACATCCGCAATGGCGATGCCGGTCCCATGATCGTAGTGAGCCGCCTTGTACGTCTTTCCGGCGTCGTCGACGATTCTGTGTTTGAACGAGATGCCGCTTTCGATCAAACGGTCCGTGAACTGAAAGTCGTGAAACCCCTTGACGCCAGCAACGGCTTTGACTTGTGAGTCCCGAAGTTTCTGGAGCCACGCCGTGTCCTGGAGATTATCGGGGACTAAGCGGACCGTGGTGTCGCGAGGCGGCAGCTGGGCCGCCGAGGTCGCCGTTCCGGTGCGCGCGCTGAGAAGAAGCGTCGTGGCCGCAGCGACAGTGATGGAGAGCACCGCCAGGGCAAAGCGTGACGGTGCAGACGGAGCCACGTGATAACGCCCCGGAAGCCGCGACCGTCGTGTATTCAAATGGGACCTCCGGAGAGAGGCGGATGGGACCAAGGCGATGGTACTCGGAATTCGAACAATCGAGAACCATCACGACTGAAGGTCCGCTCTGAAACTATCGAGAAGTTGCACGAGCGCTGCAGCCAGGCATGGCGCGCCGAGAGCCACGATGCTGACCGGCGATCAGTCGCCTCCTCACGAGCGTGCTCGTTAAATCATTACAATGAAGCATGGCTGGTCGCCAGTGCTACCACTGCAAGCAGTGGGTCGAGGACACCGAGAGTCATGACTGCTGGACGACGACCGAGCGAGCTCTGACGCGGGATCTTCCGGAGGACCTGCAAGAGGCGTGGGAGCGGCTGCGCGAGACGGCCGTCGCGTTCGGGGATCAGCGGATCTACGCCTCGCACAAATCGATCATGTTCTCGCGCAAGTCCTGTTATTTCTTCGTGCGTCCGAAGAGGCACTTCCTCGAGGTCTGCGTGTTCCTTGACCGCGCCCTGAAGGCCCCCCAGGTGCGGCGTGTCGATCGCGCGTCGAAGTCCAAGATTGTGCATTTCCTTCAGATCAGACATCGCGACGAGGTTGAGCCGCCGATCACGGATTGGCTGCAGGAAGCGTACGAACTGTCCGAGGCGCCGGCCGCAAAGGCCGGAACGACGCGCGCGAAGCCGAAAGCGAGACCCTGAGGCATCGCCCCCGATCCTCAGCGCAAGCGCCCAACCGATATACAATCAATCGTCAATGCGCAAGTTTGAGGTACGCCTGACGCTCATGATCCTGTTCGCCTGCCTGGCCAGGTGCGGATCGGGTCAGCCACTTCGAGTGTCTACGATTCAGCTCGGCCGGTCGTTGAATCCGGACAATACGGTTGCCAGCTTCACCACCGTGTTCACGCCGACCGAGACGGTATACCTGTCCGCCCTGACCACGGGCGTAGGCTCCGCCAGGCTCGGCGTGCGCTGGACGTACGCCGGCCAGGTAATCGGGAACCCGGAGAAACAGGTCGCTTCCCGCACGGACGCGGTAACCGAGTTCCAGCTTCAGAGCCCCGGGGGATTTCCGCCGGGGGATTACACCGCAGAGGTTTTTCTGAACGGGCAGCCCGCCGGCACTCGGACGTTCCGGGTGGAAATTCCGCGCTAATTGTCGCTCTGATCTCTCATTGCCTCGGCCGGGCTGAATGAGCGACGCGGCCGGGCATCAGAGCGCGACGATCTGGCCAGTGCGGACGCTTTCGTCGGCCGCGAGCACGATGCGCAGGCTGTTGACGGCGTCCTGCATGTGATCGGTCAGATCCAGGTCCTGCTGAATGGCGCGCAGGAAATACGCCTGCTCGCGATCGCAAAGGCCCTGGTGATCGGGCTCGTCCTCGGTGCTGATCAGCTCGTCGGGCGTCACGAACTCGTTGTTCGCGTCGATGTCGCTGCGGTGCAGCCTGATGCAGTTCGTTTTCGTGTGGCTGTCGATATCGTCGGAGCCCCTGGCGCTCGTTTCGTTCGGGTCTTTCACGATGGACACGCACCCCCTGGGGCCGATCACGTCCTTGACGAAGAACGCCACCTCGCTCATCATCGGGCCCCAGCCCGCCTCATACCAGCCCACCGACCCATCGTCGAATGTGACCTGAAGCTGGCCGTAGTTGTACATGCCGGGCTTGAGCTCGTTGGTCAGACGTGCGCCGACGGCGGACACGCGCACCGGCCTGGCGCCCGTCATCTGGCACATCACGTCGACGTAGTGAACGCCGCAGTCCACGATGGGGCTCATCGATTTCATGAGATTGCGGTGGACGTTCCAGGCGGGTCCGTGGCTCTGCTGATTCAGGTTCATGCGCATTACCAAGGGTTTCCCCAGCGTGCGCGCGATTTCGATGAACCGGATCCAGGCCGGGTGAACGCGGAGGATGTATCCGATGACCACCTTGCGGTGGTTCGCTTGCGCCGCATCGACGATGCTCTGGGCTTCTTGAACGGTCTCGGCCAGCGGCTTCTCGCAGAAGACGTGGCAGCCCGCCTTGATAGCCGCCCTCGCGTAAGGCCCATGCGTTTCGGGATACGTGTTGATGCTGACGATGCCCGGCTTGGTAGCGGCAAGGGCCGCGTAGTAGTCGCTGAACTCGGGGACGCCGCCCAGCTCTTTGCTGAGCGCCTCGCGCGAGGCCGGGCCACGACTGACGAGGCCGACGATTTCGAATTCCTTCATCTTGTGGTACGCGCGGGCGTGGCTGGCTCCCATGTTGCCGCATCCGGCAACGAGCACTCGAAGGGGACTGGACATGGTTCAAACCTTATCCGCGCAGCCCCCTTGCCGCAAGACTCCCCTTTCAATCGGGGCCCGCGCCTGGCAGCCACTTGCTCGCACCGAGATGTCGAACGTAAGATTCACGGAACCGAAAGGATCCATCCCGTGCACACATATCCGACGCGCCGCGACATCCTCAAGCTCGGTGGGACAGCCGCAGCCTCTGCGCTCCTCTTCCCGTCGCTCGGGGCGTCCGTTCGAGCCGCATGGAAACGCGTGCCGGTCGGCACGCAGCTCTGGTGCGTGCGGACGCAACTTGCGACCGACATTCCCGGAACGCTCAGCTCGCTCTCGAAGATCGGCTTCGACGCCGTCGAGCTCGAGAACGCGTTCGGCAAATCGGGCGCCGAATGGCGCAAGCACCTCGATGCGGTCAGGCTGAAGGCGTGCGGGTTTCACCACCGCCTCGACGAGCTGCAGGGGGACAAGCTCGCGGCAACCGTCGCGTTCAATCAGGCGATCGGAAATCGCAACCTGATCGTTCGATCGTTTCCGGCGGAGGTCTACAAGTCGAGCGACCTCCTGAAGAAGACCGCGGATGCGGTCAACGAGATCGCTGAAAAGGCCAAGCCGCACAAAATGCGCGTCGGGTATCACAACCACACGGCCGACTTCAACCGCGTAGACGGCGAATACTGGTGGAACCTGTTCGCCGATCGGACGACGAAAGACGTCATCTTGCAGCTCGACACCGGCAACGCATCCGAAATGGCCGGTGTGCCCATCGTCGATCTGATCCGCCGCAATGCCGGCCGGACCGTGTCGATGCACGTCAAGCCGTTCTCGAAAAAGAACCCCGACGCTTACCTCGGCGCCGACGAGCTGGACTGGCCGGCAATCATGACGGCGAGTGAATCAGTGGGCGGCGTCGAGTGGTACATCATCGAGTACGAGCGCGAAGGGGTTCCGCCGCTCGAGTCGCTCAAGGCAAACCTCGACAGCTTCAAGAAGCTGAGAAGCTGACCTAGCCGGCCGTAGCGCCGGGTGCGTAGGCGGAAGCTCGCAAACCGCGAAGGGCCTGCCGCGCCGAAGCTCGCGCAGCGAGCGAAGGCGGGCGGGGAACAAGCCGTAGACACTCTACGTCTAAGGCCGTAGAGTATCTACTACTATGGCTAAAACCCCAGACGAGGGGCGCCTGGAGCTCCTCCAGGGCACCCTCGACATGCTCGTTCTCCGGACCCTTCAGTGGGGCCCCCAACACGGCCACGGCATCGGTCAGGCCATCCGCGCGCAGTCGGACGACCTGCTCAAGGTCGAGACCGGCTCGCTCTATCCCGCGTTGCACCGCCTCGAGAAGCGGAGATGGCTCAAGTCCGAGTGGGGCGTGAGCGAAGCCAACCAGAAGGCGAAGTACTACCGGCTGACGGCAACCGGAAGGGCCCAGCTGTTACGCGAGCGGGATCGCTGGTCGCAACTGGTGAATGCGATCGGCCGCATCATGAACCCGGCGCAGGCCGGTGAGGAGTAACCATGCGCCCCGACGAACGTGAGCTGGACGACGAAATCCGGGGACATCTGGCCCTCAGCGTGAAAGAACGAATCGATCGCGGCGAGGATCCCGAAGCCGCTCGCCTGGCCGCGCTGAGGGAATTGGGATACGCCCCGGCGGTCCGCGACTCGATGCGGCGCGTCTGGTACGGCCGCTGGTTCGACGCGGCCACGGCGCTCGGACGCGACATGCGAATTTCCCTGCGCTCCCTCCGCCGTGCGAAGGGCCTGTCGGCCACCGTCGTGGTCACGCTCGCTCTCGGCATCGGCGCCAACGCCGCGATCTTCAGCGTCGTTCGAGGCGTGCTTTTCCGCCCGCTCGTCAATCGCGATGAAGATCGATTGATCTACATTCGCCAGAGCGCGCCGGGACTTGGCGCGGAGAACACGACGTTCTCGGTGCCCGAAATCAACGACCTCGAGTCGCGCGTCACGACCATCAGCGCCTTCGGGGATTTCTCCACGGTCGATTTCACGTTGATTGGTCTCGGCGCCGAGCCCCGCGTTGTGAAAGCTGGCGTCGTCGGTGGCTCGTTCTTCGAGGTGATGGGCCTTCATCCGGTGCTCGGCCGTCTGTTGAACACCCAAGACGACGGGCCCAGAGCCGCGGGCGCCGCGGTCCTCACGTACCGGTTCTGGGTCACCTCGCTCAACGGCGACCCGACCGTGATCGGCAAGACCGTCCGCCTCGGTCCGCGCGTCGCCACCGTGGTCGGTGTCCTCGAGCCATCGGTCCCCTATCCCGCCGACACCGAGATCATCGCGAACGTGGTGACCAGCCCGCATCACCTCGGTGCGACGATGGTGACCAGCCGCACCCATCGGATGACGGAGCTCTTCGGGCGCCTGGCGCGCTCCTCGCATACGTCCCGCGCCTCCCGTCGCCCCACGCGGCGGCCGGCCTTGGCCTGGCGAACGGCAGCGTCCGGATCACGCCGGGCACCAACCGCCGCCTGCGAATATTCGCAACGACGCAGATCGCGTTCTCGTTCGTGCTGCTCGCCGGCGCGGGCATGCTCCTCGCCACGCTCGTCGCGCTGCAAACCGCGAAGACTGACTACAACATGCGGCAGGTGCTGGCACTCGACATCCCGACATCCGCGACGGGCGTCGGGATGGGGGATGCGAAGGTCATGGACTTCTATCAGGAAGCCACGCGGCGCATCGCACAGCTCCCAGGGGTCGACGGCGTGGCGGTCGGGAGTTTCGTACCCTGGCGAGATGCCGGCAGCTTCGGTCCCGGCACATCGTTCACCGTCGAGGGCTACAAGCCCGCGAACGGAGAGGAGAATCCGCGGGCGCGGTTACGAATTGCCGGGCCTCGCTTCTTCGCCGTGCTCGGCATCCCGATCCTCGAGGGCCGCGACTTCACCGACGAGGATCGCGCCGGCAACGAACCGGTAGTGATCGTCAGCCGAAGCGTCGCGGAGTGGCTCCACCGGGGCGCGACCGGAACGGAGCGAGAGCGAGTGGAGGTCGCCAGGCGGGGTGCAGGGGGCCCCGCCGATAAAGAAAGCCAGGCGGTGAACCAGCACATGTGGTGGACCGATCCTTACTTCGGGAAACCCACGCCCCGCCGCATCGTCGGCGTGGTTGCGGACGCAGATGACGAGAACGTCGCGCGGGGACCGGCGATGACGATCTATATGCCGGTTCGGCAGATTGGCATTGCCGGCCGGCTGTTCGTGCAGACAGCCGGCGATCCGTACGCACTCGTGCCGGCGGTGACGCGCGTCATTCGCCAGATTTCGCCGGACCAGCCCGTGGAGCGCGCGGCAACACTCGAGGACGTACGTGCGCAGGTGCTGTCTCCGGAGCGGCTGAATGCCTTCGTGTTCTCCGGATTCGCCGGTATCGCACTGCTGATTGCGGTCGTCGGCGTGGCTGGTGTGCTGGCATTTTCGGTGAGCGCGCGCACGCGCGAGTTCGGCGTGCGCCTGGCGGTCGGGTCCGCGCCGCGGCACCTGCTGACACGCGTGCTCTCGGAGGGCGTGCTGATTGCCGCCATTGGCGTGGGATCCGGGGCGGCGGGCGGCTACGCGCTCGAGCGCGTGGCGGAGAAATTTTTCGCGACCGTGGAGATACCAGGTGCGTTGCCCGTGCTCGGCGCGGCCGTGGTACTCATCGGCGCGGCGGCGATAGCGTCGCTGATGCCGGCCGCGCGCGCCTCGCGCGTGGACGTGCTGCAGGCGCTCCGGTCGGAGTAGGTCGTCCTCGACAAGAAATGAACAAATGACGCTGGTACCAGTTCACGTCCTCGCTGCGGCAATCGGCCTTGTTTCGGGATTCATTGCGCTCTATGCCATCAAGGGCGGGACGCTGCACCGCAAGAGCGGGACGATCTTTGCCTACGCCATGCTCGTCATGTCGCTCAGCGGCGCCGTGATGGCGGTAGGACGTGCGGGAACGGCGCTCAACATCCCCGCGGCCCTGGTGACGGCCTATCTGGTGGCCACCTCGCTCGCCACGGTCCGACCGCCTTCCTCGCGATCGCGGCGACTGGATCGCACAGCGATGGCCGCGGCGTTTGCGATCGGCGCGGGCAGCCTCCTCGTCGCGATCAGCGGTGGGGTCCGGGCCGCTACGGCATTTCCGCTCGTGATCTTCGGTGTTATCGCACTGTTCGCCGGTGAAGGCGATCGCCGGATGATACGGGCCGGCGGGCTCGAGGGCACGTCGCGGCTGAGAAGACATCTCTGGCGCATGTGTACGGCGCTCTTCATCGCGGCGGCTTCCTTCTTTCTCGGACCGATGAGGCGAATCCCTGAGCCGCTCCGCATCCCTGCTCTCCGCCTGATCCCGCTCGTGGTGCTCATGACCATGGTGTATTGGCTGTGGCGCTACCGCCGTAAGCGAAGCTCGCGAAACGTAATTGGCCCTGCCCAGCCGGTGCTCACGCGGAGCATGAGCGGAGGCTGGTCGGCGCGTCCGAGGCAATCTGAATGACTATGAACGAAGCGACTCCTCGAAAACCGCTCCGGCTGTGGCCCGGCGTCGTTGCCGCTGTGCTGCTGGTGCTGGCCAGGTTTGTCTTTCCATTCATCGTGGCGGACGGAGGCGGGTTTGCGGTGCTGGGCGCGGTCCTTGGCGGCCTGCTGATCGGCGTGTGGTGGCTGTTCTTCAGCCGGGCGACCTGGCCGGAGCGCCTGGGCGCCATCGTCTTGATGATCGTCGCAGTGTTCGCGACGCGGTTCGTCGTCCACGACTCAATCAGCGGCGGGATGATGGGGATGATGCTGCCCATCTACCTGGCCATCCCTGGCCTGGCCGTCGCCCTTGTCGCCTGGGCGGTCGCCACTCGCCAGCTGGCGCCAGGACCTCGGCGCGCCGCGCTGGTCGCAATCGTCCTGCTCGTGTGCGGAGCGTTCACGCTCCTTCGGACTGATGGCATCACCGGGGGGAGCACTGCGCAGCTCACGTGGCGGTGGACACCGACTGCCGAGCAACGCCTTCTGGCCCAGGCCCGCATCGATCCGATCGCGCCTGGATCAGCGGCGGCTGCACCGGCGACCTCCGAGGTCCGGGTCCCCGCTAAGGCGGACGACAAGCCGCTCGACTCCACTCCGGAAAGGCCGGCGGCACCGACGTCCGCGCCTGCAGTCATGAAGACTCCTGAAGAACGACCCGCCGTTAAAGCCGGCGACATCTCCCTCGGCTCCGCTCGGGACAGGCCGGCGACGATCCCTTCGACTGTCCCGGCAGGGAAAACGACGATCGCGTGGCGTGGCTTTCGCGGATCGGATCGCGACGGCGTCGTCCGCGGCGTGCGGCTCGCGACCGATTGGTCCTCAACGGCGCCGGTCCAGCTGTGGCGACGGCCCATCGGACCGGGCTGGTCGTCGTTCGCGGTCGGCAGCGATCTCCTCTACACCCAGGAGCAACGGGGCGAATACGAGGTCGTCGCATGCTACAAAGCGGCCACCGGCGAGCCTGTGTGGATACACCGCGACGCCGTCCGGTTCTACGAGTCGAACGGCGGTGCCGGGCCCCGCGGGACGCCGACGCTCGGTGGCGATCGCGTCTACACATTCGGTGCGACCGGGATCGTGAACGCGCTCGACGCCCGGACCGGCGCGGTCGTGTGGTCGCGCAACGCGGCGACCGACACAGGCGCGACGCTTCCCGGTTGGGGGTTCGCGAGCTCGCCGCTGGTGGTCGGCGACCTCGTGGTTGTGGCCGCCTCCGGCCGGCTCGCCGGCTACGATGCGGCCACCGGCAAGCCGCGCTGGGTCCGGCCGACCGTCGGCGGTGGCTACAGCTCGCCACAATTAGCGACGATCGACCGCGTCGCTCAAATCGTCCTGCTGAGCGGAGGTGGAGCGACGGGCGTCGCTCCATCTGACGGCACAGTGCTCTGGGAACACAAGTGGGAGCCGGGCGTCAGCATCGTGCAGCCCGGGCTGACCGACAACGGTGACGTCCTCATCAGCGGCGGCGACGCCATGGGCGGGATAGGGATGCGCCGCCTCGCGGTTGCGCACGGACCCTCCGGATGGACCGTCGAGGAGCGGTGGACAACGCGCGGGTTGAAGCCGTACTTCAACGACTTCGTCGTTCATAAGGGGCATGCCTTCGGCTTCGACGGTAGCATCCTCGCGTGCATCGACCTTGCGGACGGAAGCCGGAAGTGGAAGGGCGGACGGTACGGCAGCGGCCAGCTCGTGCTCTTGCCTGATCAGGATTTGCTGCTGGTGCTGTCCGAGGAGGGTGAGCTGGCACTGGTTTCCGCCACCCCCGACAAGTTCACGGAGGTCGCCCGGTTCAAGGCCATAGAGGGCAAGACCTGGAACCACCCGGTGCTTGTCGGCGACGTCCTGCTGGTCCGCAATGGCGAGGAGATGGCCGCGTTCCGGCTGTCTCTCGCGGCGCGCTGAAATATGTCGAGTATCAAAGCCATCGTCAGGCCGAACCACGAGCGTTACGAAGGCGTTCGCCCGATCAACATCTATCTCTTGCTCTTTCTGCTTGTTGTCATTTTCGTCGGGAGCGACTAGGCGGGCAGGCCAGGACCCTCCGGGTACTTGCCGGAAAACGGCGCCCCGCGTTTGGCACCGCGGCTGCGTGCCGCGAACTCGGGCGCGAGGTCGAACATTTTCAGGAAATTACCTTCGACGTCCTTCTTGTTTGTCTCGAATTCCGCGTACGGCCAGCCGCCGACGGTGAGTGTCAGACCGTCGTGAGTCGGCGCCGCCGCGAATCCGCGGTGTGCTCGGATGTAGGTTTCGAACCGACCGTCCATGGGAAAGCCACTCCAATAGGTGTAGTAGGCGGCAAGTAGCGGCGGTCTGTCATTGTACTGTTCGGGCCGGAGAGCTTTCGCCACGGCAGAGTAGCGGCCATCCGCTCCAATCACGAGCCTGGCCCGCTCGGTCACTGTCGCGCCATCCTTTGAACGGCCCTTGATACCTCCGACGCGGCCGTCCTCGATGAGGACGTCCTCCACGGTGATGCCCTCTCGAATCTCCGCGCCGGCCTCAGCGGCGGCGTCGACGAGCAATTTGTCGAGCACGGTCCGTCTGGCGCAGTACGCGACTGGCGCGTCTGTGGGGCCGGGAGACCCGGAGAGCGTGAAGGGACCGAAATCGAAGGCGTACGTGTGAATCGGTGGACATCCTGTCTCCACGAGCCGATCGACCAGTCCCCACCGCGCCAGGGCAGCGACGCCGAGTGGGTGTACCACATGCGAGGAAACCGTGTCGCTCGGGAACGTCGCCCGGTCGACGACGAGCACACGGTATCCCTTGCGGGCGAGAAGCATCGCTGTCGGTGACCCGGCGCAGCGCGCTCCGACGATAATCGCGTCGTATCCCGTATTCATGTCTGCCCCTCCCCAGCTTTATGATGTGACACTCTCGCTCATTGGCGACGCGCCTGGCCGGAAGATCGCGACGCTGGCTCGTCTCAAACCGGGCCGCGCGCGCATCCGTTGACGATGCGCCGGTGCTCAGTACTCGTCGCGGTCGGCGGGAGCCATGACGGCCACGCCGTTCGCGTTGGCCACGCCGAGGTTGATCGGTGCGCCGCTTGCCGTGAGTTCACCAAACTTGTTGTAGGTGAACAACGACAAGTGAGACCGCCCCGCGCCGTGGTCGATCACGCCTAAAACACCCTCGTCTGCGTCAATGTCCGACGGCGCCCAGCCGGTAGCGATGCTGGCGGCCACCGGGCTGTCCACAAAAACATTATTCCCGGTGCCAATCAGACGACTAATGGTCTTGCTGCCCGTATTTGCCGTGAAGACGTATTTCCCAACTCTCGTCATCCAGCAGGGAGCTGCCTGGCCGGCGCTGATCACCGACGTAAACGCGCCGCCCCGCGACCTCGATTGCCGTCGTCAAGCGCGCTCGACGCCGAAACTGCTGAGCATGCGGCTCAGTCCGGTCGGGAACCAACTCTCCAAACATTTCGTCGTCACTGCCTGCGCAACGTTGAAATAGACTTAAGGGTCTGCCCCATCGGCGTCAGCGGCGCTCCTCTCCTTGCCGTTGCTGCTTTCGGCTCGCCGGTTCTCGCCGGTCAGCGAGAACGACAGATTGCTCGTGGGGACCTCAGCGTTCGCCGACCAGAACGACGCATCACAGTGGAGGTGGTTTATGGGTTTGAGAGACACATACGCGTACGCGATTCAATCCTCTAAGGGGAAATTGAAGGGCAACGCGGAAGAGCGCGACGGAAAACTGTATTTCAAGGGAACCGTTGCAACCGACGCCGAGAAGAACGAGATCTGGACCGCCATCAAAACAATTCCCACCTGGCAGAAGGATATCGTCGCAGACATCCAGGTGACCGGTGGACCGAGCACGGGGGCGGCGGCTACCGCTGGGAAGAGTTATACGGTGAAGGCCGGCGACACGCTCAGCGAAATTGCCAAACAGCACCTTGGCAATGCCGGCGCTTACATGAAGATCTTTGAGTTGAACAAGGATCAGCTGACCGATCCGAACAAGATCAAGCCAGGGCAGGTGCTGCGTCTGCCGTAGCCGGCCGGCGCTGAAGGAACTTGGCCCGCGATGCTGCCGCCGTTTCACTCAAGAAGCGGCGGCAGCACTTGTTGCGCAGCGCATTGGTCGAGGCAAGCCGCCTATTTGCTTTCGATCCCGGCGAAGAAGGACTTGTCGGGGCTGGTCTCGCTGGCTTCACAATACGGCCCGCCTCGACATACGTCGGACCTGCGGCGGGCGTCACGGCGCGCTGTGACGGTTCTCCGATGGAGAACCTCGGCACGTTCAGGCAATTTTCTCGAGGCGGACGCGACTGACATTCCGATCCTGGCCCGCCACCGCGCGATGATGTTTCGCGACATGGCGCAGCTCGCCGCTCACCTCGAGGAGCCGCTGGAGCAGGCGACCGCCGCCTGGCTGCGCGAGGCCCTGCCACGCGGCGAGTACCTGGCGTGGGTCGCCGAAGAAAAGGGTACTCCCGGAGGTGTTTGGAGGCGCCGGTGTCCAACTGAGACCGATCCTGCCGCGGCCGCGTCCCGGCGTCGACGACTTGGAACTCGGGCCCGAAGCCATCGTGCTCAACGTCTACGTCGAGCCCGCCTGGCGGCGGCGCGGCGTCGCCGACGCGCTGATGCGTGCGCTTCTGACTGCCCTCGCCGCGCGCGGCATCCGGCGCATTGTTCTTCACGCCTCGGATGAGGGCCGGCGCCTCTATGAGCGCCTCGGTTTTCTGCCGACGAACGAGATGCGGCT
>JBBQEJ010000158.1:0-11841 GCA_038320555.1 Vicinamibacterales bacterium
CCGCGCGGTAATAAGGCTTCCTGCGCCCGTGTTAGTCCGTGTGTGTCCGTGGCGCTAGCCGTGCGCGGTGTACTGCTCGAAGATCTGCTGGCGCACCCACTGCGCGGTTGTACCCTCACCGCACTTGATCCGCAAACGCTCCGGCCCGTGAGCACCCTTGATGTCAATGCGCCACTGTCCGGGCTGGGTCTCCGGCGCAATCGTAAGCACCGCGCCGACGACTCCAAGCTCTCGTAACGTGGCGCGCGCGATGCGCTCGACGTCGTGCTGGTCCACACTCCCCCCCGTCAACGTTGCTGTGCGTTTGAAGAGGATGATTGTCCGCCATGCCGTCCGGGTGCGTCAACCCGTACGATTGGCGGCAGCCCCCTGACGAATTACGCAGGCCGGGCTCCGTCGGGCGGGACCGCAACGACGAGCGGCGTCGATCCTCGGGTTTCGAACCACGCGACCCCCTCAGCGACCAGATCGAACTTCAAGTAGGCAGCTCGGTCCCGGCGGGCAGGGGAACTTCGACCCGGACGACGCATTCGTCCCCTGGTGGTACGTCGTGTGGCAGAGGCACGCGAAGGTGATCCTTCTTCACCAACTGCTTCGCGCCGTCCAGCAGCTGCACGCCGAGGCGTACCGCGCCCGCCCGGCCTTCCGCACGCCACGTGACATTTCCTGCATTGCGAAGGCTGAGACGTCCAATGAAAACGTTGGCGCGGTCTTGCGACGGCGGTGTCTGCAGATCGATCGCCGCGCGATATTGGCGCGGGGCAGGCGGGCGGCCCTTGGCCGCCACCACGAGCGCCTGCTCGCCGATGTGCCGCATCAGCACACGAGAGGTCCACATCGACATGGCGTCCTCGAACAGCAGTCCGTCCTTCTGTAGCCCGGGCAGCTCCATCAGCGCGCGCCACAGTTTTCGCAGAGCGCGCCAGGGGCGCTTCGTGCGTGCCCACGTCCTCCACGTCGACAGCTCGTCCAGCGTGAGATCGATTTCTCCCGACATGTAGGACAAGGGTCTGACGGTGACGTGTGGGAATCCCGCCTCGTGGCATAGCCGCATGAGCATCGTCGCCTCGAGGTCCTGTTCGAGCACGCCGAACTCGGTCATGGCGGCCTGGGAGGTGTCTCGTTGGGCGTGTCCGTGCCCCGGCTCGATGAGCACGAGCAGCCCGCGATCGTTCAACACGCGTGCGATCTCCCGGAGCGCCTGACCGGGCTTCGGCGCGTGGTGCAGCGCGTTGAGGCACAGCGCCCGATCGAACGATCCCGCGCGGAATGGCAACGCCTCGAAATCACCAGCCGCATGGAGGACGTTGCGCCCCGTGCAGCGCGCCTGCCCGACTCTCAGCATGTCGAGGGAGATGTCCGTCGAGACGACCCGGAGGTTCAACCGGGCGAGCCATTCTGACGTCCAGCCCGACCCGGTACCAAGGTCCAGGATCAGGTCGCTGGCGGAAGGGTCGAGCGCGTTGAGCGCGACGGCGAAGTCGTGCATCAGCCGCACGCTTTCCGCGAGCGTGTCGGTGGCCGGCGGAGAGAACGGTTTGACCTGTTCCCAGGCGAGCGAGCCGCTCCGGCTCAGATAATCCTTCTCCGCCTGCTTCGTGTCGCGGCTCACCGGCCGCTAGCGTACCACCAACGCTCGTTTCGGAAGTCTTGCTCCCTTTCGCCGCGTGCAGAGACGGTCCTTCCGCGGCAGATTCACGGTTGAGACTTGACAGCGAAGGCAGGCAACACGAACAATTGCACCTCCCCAGTCATGGCGAAGAAGCCGAAGCCGCGCCGCGTAGGCCGAGCACGCACCATCCCTCTCGCGAGGCGCATGGACGTGACGCGCGCCGAATTCAACCGCGTGATCGCGATTCTGAACGAGCGCGGCAGGATCATCAACGACCTCACGCACAACCAGGAAATGCAGTTTCGGCGACTCGCGCAACTCCAGGCGGAGTTGGATCTGCTTAGACGCGGATGGCAGCGATCTGGAGAGAGGAGCGGCGAATAGGATTTCGCGCTTGGAGAGTTGAAAGAGCCGGTAGTGCGGCCAACAACTGAAGGTGGGGTGGATGACGGGGTTTGGTGGGTGCTATCACTCCGAGTACTGTCGGGTGCCGAACTGGGTTTTTTCATTGGCGATTCTAACGACGGCACAGTACGACGATACCAGTTAGAACCGACCAGTACTACGGAATTCGTCAGCTAATTGTTAGCTGTCAACAGGCGCGTTCCTAGACCGTGCTGCCTGGGAGGCGACAAGCCGGTGCATCAGAACTCACAGGCTTGACGGAGTCCGCTGTGTCAAAGCCGCTGCCCGTCGCGACGTTGGGCGCTCATGCGGCACCGGTCCATGTCGACTCCGCCACTCAGATGCAGACCGTGGCGGACGTCGGCGCTATCTGAGCATGACGGCGGTCAGCCGATGCGTCGGTCGGCCATGACCTCTGCTTGTGCGGAGCCGCCGTAAGAGCCCACGATCGGGCTCAGAATATGACCTTCAACCCTAACTGGTTAATGCGGCCTGCCCTGGCGCCATTGACGACGCCAAATGTCGAGGACGTGAGATTGGTGTCGACCGAGGAGAATTGTGTGTGATTGAGCGCATTGAATGACTCGAGCCTGAACTGCAGCTTCGTGCGGCCGGGCAGACCGAAGTTCTTGAACAGCGCGAGATCCAGATTGTTGAGGCCAGGGCCTCGGAGAATGTTGCGCCCCGAGTTGCCAAAGGAACCGGCCGCGGGTTGTGCAAATGCGGCGGTGTTGAACCAACGCAGAAGCGTGTGCCCGCCGCTGTTCGGGTCGCCCACCAAGTCTGCGCGGTTGGCGCCGAAGCTGTCGTTCAAGGCGCCGAGATCGGCAGCCGTCACTGTGAGTGGGAATCCCTTCTGCCACGTGTAGATGCCGTTCAATTGCCAGCCCCCCACGACTGCCTCTTTCGCACCCGTCGCATTTCCGGCGATCTTCTCACCGCTGCCGAACGGCAGGTTGTAGACGAAGCTTCCGACGAGGCGATGATCCACGTCGAAATCGGATAACCCGTGATCGCGGTCGGGGTCCTGGTTGTTCAGAAATCCCTGCCAGCCGTTGTAGCCCGTGGCGCCGATGCCGGCGGCCGCGGACTTGGTATCGGTGCTCTTAGCCCACGTGTAGGCAAAGGTCAGCAGCGCCGAGCGGGCCCGGTGCTCGAGCTTGGTGTTGAACGCGTTGAAGTTGGACCGTCCGCTCCAGTCGCTGTCGATGTAGACGCCGAAATTCGGAAAGGGCTTGCGTTCGGCTACGGTCGGGTGCGCCGGGTCGTACGGGAGCGCCTGCGCGATGTTGCGGCGCATCAGCAGATTGGTTCCCTTGTTCCCGATGTAGTTGATTTCCAGAATCGTGCTGGCGAACAGCTCGCGCTGCAACCCGAGCGACCATTGCTGGACGTACGGATTCCTGGGCTCTGGAGACTGGCTCACCGCCAGGAATGTGTTGGCGGCGGGGGTGGCGACGCCCGGCGCCTCGAAACTGGGAAACAGCACGTTCGTCGTCTGGAGCGGTGCCAGCTGACCGAGTGACTGTGAATAGAAGCCGCGGCTCACGTACGGATAGACGTCGGCGGCGCCGTCGATCTCCCGGCCCTCGGCGGAGTCAAAGAAGACTCCGTAGCCACCGCGCAGGACGGATTTGGCGTCTTCGGATAACCGCCACGCGAAGCCAAGTCGGGGCGCAAATACCTTGAATCGGTCGGGGTTTACGGGGCTGCGTGTCTTTGCGAGCTGGTAGTACTTCCCGTCGGTGATGCCGCCCGTCGCCAGCGTCTCGTCGGCGACGAGCAAGCCACCCGGCGCATAGTCAAGGTTGCGCCACGCCATGCGGTTCCTGGTCTCGTACGGGGTGTTGCGGTAGTCCCATCGCAGCCCCAGATTCACCGTGAGTCTGGAGTTCACTTTCCAGTCGTCCTGCACGTAAGGTGCGACATAGAGGAAATTGAACTCGCGCGGGTTGCCTGGCCGCCCGGGTATGGCGAATGCGGCGGGCTGGAACAGCGCCGCGCTCGTGTAGTACCCGAGCAGCATGTCCGCGACCGGGTTGCCCGAGAAGCCTACGTTGAAGTCGTAGTTGGCCAGGAAGCCCGTGGCCAGATCACGCTGCAGTTGCCAGCGGCGATAGTTGAAGCCGAAGTTCAGGTTGTGCCGGCCGACGACATACGTGGTGGTGTTGCTCACGTCCCACATCGGCTGGTTGCTCGCCGAGTAGGCGTTGATGGCGCCGCCGGTGCCGTCATAGCCCTGAATGCCAATAGCCGGACACTCGCGCTGGATGTCGGGCAGGTTCGTGAAGACGCCGGTCAGTGCCAGGAAGTCGACGTCCGACTGCGGGCACGCAATGCCGCGCTGGTCGGCCCGGGCCTCCACGCGGCCAACGCGGAACTGGTTCACGACGTTCGACTTCAGCGCCCATGTGTGGGACACCTGCCAGTTCTTCGTGTCCTGCTCGAACACCTGATCGCCGATCTCGAGCAGGTTGCGGTTGGCCCGGTTGGAGTAGGTGGTCTTTGTGTAGCGGCCGAAGACCTGCCCGAGCCGTCCGAGGGTATGGTCGATGCGGATCGTGTACTGGTCCTGATCCTGCGGCAGGGTGCGCACGAGCTGATAGTTCCCCTGCGCCGCGCTGCTGTTCGGTGCCGGATACCAGCCGCTTCGTAGCGCCAGCTGCGCAAGCCGTGAGAAGCGCGACTGAGGAATCGTGTTGTTCGGAAACGGCTGACCGTTGAGCGGGTCGATGATTGGGGTGGAGAAGCGGCCGGCGAGATTGTCGGGACTCGGCACCGTGTAGAACGAGTTGAATCCGCGCTTGATCCGTGTGCCTTCGTAGTTGAACAGAAAGAACGTCCGGTTTCGCCATATCGGACCGCCGATGACGCCCCCGAACTGCTTCTGATCGAGTTGCGGCTTGTCGGCTGTCGGCGAGTCGAAGAAGTTTCGCGCGTCGAAGGCCTCATTGCGCATGAAGCCGAAGCCGGTGCCGTGGAAGGTGTTGGTTCCCGACTTGCTGACCAGATTGATCTGGTTCGCGCTGAAGCCGTACTCGGCGGAATAGGTGGTCGTCTGCTCCTTGAACTCCTGGATGGCGTCCACCGACAGGATGGCGGCGGGCGTGCCGAGCGCGGTATCCACGTTCGCCGTCCCGTCGATCATGAAGTTGTTCGAGGTTGGCCGCGATCCCATGATGCTGATGGCATTGCCGACCCCTTGCCGCATCGCCCCCTGTTCGCCGCCGGCCTCCACGGCACCAGCGCCCAGGAACAGCAACTGGATGAAGTTCCGGCCGTTCAGCGGCAGCTCCGTCACTTGCTTTTCGGTGATCGTCTGCCCGACGCTGGCGCTGCCCGTGTCGAGGGCGACGGCCGCGGCTTTCACCTCTACCGTTTCGGTCAGGTTTCCCGTCTCCAGCTGAAGGTCGACCCGCTGGATTTGGTCGACGTTCAGCGGGACGTCCGACCGCAGCGCGATCTTGAAGCCGGTCTGTTCCGCGGTGACGACGTACCTGCCGACCGGAAGCAGGGGCACCACGTAGTCACCCTGGTCGTTCGTCGTGGTGTTGCGAGTCAAACCAGTGTCCTGGTTGGTAACGGTGACCTTGACCTTCCTGATCACCGCGCCGGACGGGTCCTGCACCGATCCGGTGATCTGCCCGGTCGCGGTCTGGGCCGATGCCGTGGCGGCGGCGACGAGTGATGTTGCCAGCACCAAGCCGAGGAGTGCGAACCTTCTCATGTGGAGTCTCCCTGTTCGAAACCGCCCGTCCGGGCACGCGCCTCGGCGCCGGACAGCCGACGTGCCAACTGCCGACGCGCCAACCGAGGCGATCACAAACGGTGTGGTCACGGACGCGACCAGATCGCTCGTCATGTCGCGGTGCGGGTTTCACGATCCGCACGCGTACCAGGGTCACCCACGGATCCGCCAGCCACTCGATGCCGCCGGGCCCCTGGACGCGCTGAGTCTGCCCCGCGACCGGCCAAGCGGCAACCTGTGCGGCCTCGCGCGCGCGGTGCTTTCACGATGTGAGAGAGTAAAGCAGGCTGGCTGGCGCGACAAGAGCCCGGTCCGGTGGATCCGAGGTCCCTTCGGCGAGTAATAAGGCACTTTACGCCCGCCCCCGCGTGCGTGTAAAGTCCTTTCGCACCGTGAAACCACCGACGAGCAGTGTCGCTGCCAATGCGTCGGCTCGGCCTTCCCGCCCGCTCGTCCAGGTGGTCGCGCGGGCGTGCGACATCCTGGCCGTGCTGCGCAGCGCCGGCCAGATGATGAAGCTGGCCGACATCTCCGCACGGGTCGGTCTCCCGGCCCCGACGGCGTTTCGCGTGCTCGATACGCTTTGTGCGAAAGGACTGGTCGAACGTCCAGGACGGTGCGGCTATCGCCTCGCCGGACTCGTGCCGGGCGACCGTTACAAGTTCGGGTTTGGCGCCCAGAGTTCCGAATTCGCCTTCTCCCGGACGCTGGCACGGAGCCTCCTGCTCGCCGGCCGGGCCGCGCACATCGAGCTGCTCGTCGTCAACAATCGCTTCAGCCGGAAGGTGGCGCTCAAGAACGCGGATTACTTCGTCCGCGAAAAGATGGATCTCGTGATCGAATTCCAGACGTTCACGGATATTGCGCCGATCATCGCGTCGAAGTATCACGACGCCGGTATTCCCATGATTGCGGTCGAGATCCCGCACCCCGGAGCGACCTACTACGGCGCAGACAGCTATCGAGCGGGGCAGATTGGCGGACGGTACCTGGGCAAGTGGGCCAGGAAGCACTGGGGCGGACGAGTCGACGAGGTGCTCGTGCTCGAGCAATCGGCGGCGGGCGCGGTTCCGCAGTCGCGGCTGACCGGTACTCTGGACGGCATCATCGAAGTGCTGCCGCGCGTTGAGCACTCGCGCGTCGTCCATGTCGAAGGGCACGGCCAGTTTCACGCGAGCCTGACGGCGGTCAGGAAGCACATCAAGAGCTCCTCGTCCCACCGGACGCTGATTGGCGCCGTGAACGATCCGAGCGCCATCGGCGCGCTTCGCGCGTTCGAAGAGGCCGGGCGCGGCGATGATTGTGCAGCCGTCAGCCAGAACGCGTCCGAAGAGGCACGCGATGAGATGCGGCGGCCCGATACTCGGCTGATTGGCTCGGTCGGCTACTTTCCCGAGAACTACGGCCCGGAAATCATTTCGCTTGCGCTCGACATCCTCCAGCACAAGCCGGTGCCGCCCGCCGTCTTCACGCGGCATCATCTGATTACGCCCGACAATGTCAGTCATGTCTACGCCAACGACAATCTGATCGCGCGGCTCTAATCACGGGCGCAGGCCGCGATCGGACAGGCGCGGTCGCTGGCATGGGCGCCAATCGCCCGGGCGGCTTTGACTTCGCACTCCCGGTCGGTAAGATACCGTCCGGTGCTCGTGTCGCGGTGTGGGTGCAGGACGTGTCCACCGCCGCTTCGGTCAATTCCTGTGGAGCGATGCTTGTGAACGGCGCCAATCTGGCAGGGTCCGCCGTCCTGGTCATGGTGCTGACGACATCTGCCGCGTACGCAAGAAACCCGCAGGCTGATGCGGGGGAGATCCAGGCGCTGTACCAACAAGGCGAGCGGGCGCTCGCGGAGCACCGCTACGCCGATGCCGAACAGGCGTACTTACGGATGCGGCAGCTGCAGCCGGCGGTTGGCGAGGTCCACGCCAGGCTGGGACTCATCTACTTTCAGCAGGGGCGGTTTGCCGACGCGGTAGCGCCGCTGCAGCGCGCGCTGCAGCTGAAGCCCGCGCTGCCCAACGTGGGTGCGCTGCTCGCGATGTCGTGGTCCGAGATCGGACGTCACGAAGAAGCGCTGCCGGGTCTCGAGAAAGCCTTTCACCAGTCCACCGATCCTGCGCTGCGGCGAATGGCGGGTCTTCATCTGCAGCGCTCGTACACCGATCTCGATCGGGATCGCGATGCGGTGGTCGTGGCGCTCGAGTTGAGCCGGCTCTACCCGGACGACCCGGAGGTGCTGTACCACACCGGGCGGCTCTTCGGAAACTATGCGTATCTGCAGACGGTCAAGCTCGCCCGCATCGCGCCCGATTCCGTGTGGTTGCACCAGGCGGCCGGCGAAGCCAATGAGAGCCAGGGGCAGCTCGACGAGGCGATCAGTCAGTACCGGCAGGTGCTGGCGATCGCGCCCAACCGGCCAGGCCTTCATTACCGCCTGGGGCGAGCCCTGCTCGCGAGATCCAGCCAGGCAAATGGTGACGCGGCTGCGGAGTCGGACGCGTTGAAGGAGTTCGCGCTCGAGCTGCAGATCGATCCGACCAACGCGGATGCCGCCTACGAAATCGGCGAGATGATGCGCAAGGCCGGCCAGCTCGAGAAGGCGATCGCGTCCTTCAGTCGGGCGGTGGACGCGTACCCGGCATTTGAGGAGGCGCTCGTCGGACTCGGGCGTGCGCTCGTCGCGGCCGGCGAGCCGGGAAAGGCGCTGCCGCACCTGCAGAAAGCCGTGGCCCTGAATCCGCTCGACGAAGTGGCGTTCTATCAAATCGCGCAAGCGCATCGCGCGCTCGGCCACGAGACGGAGCAGCAGAAGGCGCTGGCAGAGTTCGAACGGCTGCGGGATGAGAAGGCGCGTCAGGGGACGGTCGTCCCCGCCGGCCCTTCCACCGTCACGAAGCAGCGGATTGACGGAGCTGGCAGCCCCAGGTAGACGGCGCACACTTCAGGATGCCTGCCAGATCGAAGCCTTCGTTGCGTGCAGTGGTGACGTTGCTGGCCGGCCTGCTCGCGGCGGCCGCCCCGCGTCCCGCGGCGCGTGATACGCCCGTCGTGTTCATAGACATCACCAAGGCGACGGGCATCGCATTCAGCCATGCCTCGGCGCCCGAAAAAAAGTACATCGTCGAGTCCATGAGTGGCGGCGTTGCGCTCTTCGATTTCGATCGCGACGGGTGGCTGGACGTGTACCTGGCGAACTCACCGACTGTGGCCACGGCGGACGACAACGCGCGCAGTGCGCTGTGGCGGAACAACCATGACGGGACGTTTGCGGACGTGACCGCGCGGGCGGGCGTGGGAGACGTGGGCTGGGCCATGGGCGTGTCGACCGGCGACTTCGACAACGACGGCTGGACCGATTTGTACGTGACCTGCTTCGGACCCAACC
Organism: Vicinamibacterales bacterium; assembly: GCA_038320555.1. Taxonomy (GTDB): domain Bacteria; phylum Acidobacteriota; class Vicinamibacteria; order Vicinamibacterales; family 2-12-FULL-66-21; genus JALZOC01. Next base: position 9,154 of record JBBQEJ010000158.1, read on the forward strand.
ATCTGTTCCACAACAACGGCGACGGCACGTTCACCGATGTGACGGCGCACGCCGGCGTCGGTGATTCCCGTTGGTCCACGGGTTCCGCCTTCGGCGATTACGACAACGACGGCAAGCTGGATCTGTTCGTCGCGAACTACGTGGACCTCCGCCTCGACGCGCTGCCGGCGTTCGGCGAGGGCAGGAATTGCGTATTTCGCGGACTGCCGGTCCAGTGCGGCCCCCGCGGGCTGACCGGCGCGGGGGACTCGCTCTACCACAACAATGGGAACGGCACCTTCACGGAGGTCGCTGCCGCGGCGGGGGTGTCAGACGCTGCGCGCCGGTTCGGCATGGGCGTCGCATGGTGCGACTTCAACGAGGATGGCCTGATCGATCTGTATGTCGCGAACGACTCGGGTCCCAATTATCTCTACCGGAACAACGGCGGCAAGACGTTCACGGACGTCGGACTCGCTTCCGGCACGGCGCTCAGTGAAGACGGGAAAGAGCAAGCGTCGATGGGTGTCACGATCGGTGATTACGATCATCGCGGGCGCTCGAGCATTTTCGTGACGAACTTCTCCGATGAGTACAACGCCTTCTACCGGCACGAGAGGGACTTTCTTTTCACCGACGCATCGTACGCGACCCGCACGGCCAAGCCGAGCCTGCCGTTTGTCGGATGGGGAACGGATTTGTTCGACTACGACAACGACGGCTGGCTGGATTTGATGGTGGTCAATGGCCACGTCTATCCGCAAGCGGATAGAGCCGGGGGAGAATACGCGTATCGTCAGCGCAAACTGCTTTACCGGAATGAGCGTGATGGCACTTTTTCCGAGATCGCGCGTGAATCCGGAGAGGCGCTGTCCACGCCGGCCGTCAGCCGGGGGGCGGCGTTCGGGGACCTCGACAATGACGGTGACATCGACGTCGTCATCAACAATCTCGACGGCCCATTGACCGTCCTTCGCAACGACGGAGGCAACCGCAACAACTTTCTCGTGCTCGACCTGGTGGGGCGCAAAGGCAATCGAAGCGCGTTCGGCGCCAGGGTGAAAGTGGTCGCAGGAGATCTCGTGCAGGTGGCCGAGCGGCGGAGTGGAGGAAGCTACCTCTCGCAGAACGACACCCGGTTGCATTTCGGGATCGGTACGCGTCAGGGCGTCGACCGGATCGAAGTCCGGTGGCCCGATGGTGGGGTGCAGTCGATTAGGAGCGTTCCGGCCAATCGCTTCATCACCGTCACTCAAGGGGACCCGCCAGACGTCATGACGGTGCTGACGTGGCGCGCAGCGCGCCCGTAGTTCACCGCTCGTTTCGGTAGCGTCGCTCGTCGTTGAAGCCGAACGCGTGGAGCATCCCGTCATGGGCGCCGACGTAGACCTGACCGTACCCGGCCCACAAGCTGCCCGGCGACGCGAACGTGCTCATGGCGTTCCCGCTCGTCCACAGCCGGGCGCCGGTCGCGCCGTCATACGCGTGGAGCACAGCCGGCGTGCCCCGGCCGCTCGCGATTGCAGGCACGCCGGTCGCCAACGTAAAGACGACGCCGTTGACGATGACCGGCGTGGCCGGCGCAGTCAGATTGTGCGAAACCCATCCTGGCTCAAGCGCGAGCGCGCCGCCACTGTCGGCCAGCTTCAATGCGACGACGGCGCCAGTCGAAATCGCCCCGTTCGTCGACGGCGCGCCGCTCGCGATTGGACCGACGACCGGTAGCAGAATCCACGTCGCCGCATCTGCGGTCTTCGCTTGCGCAGGTTGGGCGGCCGGTGCGGAAGCCGCCGCAGCAGGGGGTAGCCGGCGCCACGTCGCGAGTGCCGCGGCGCTCACCGCCGCGCCCGTTCCCAGCACGGTTTTCGAGACGTGCAGCGGGCTGGCATGATCGGCGCCGCCGAGCGATTTCGCATCGAGCAGCCACACGCGGCCGTCTCTGGTGGCAGCCGCGACGATCTCCCGGTCGTTGTGCCGGAGGATCGTCGGTCCGGTGACGAAGTCTGCGGTCGGCGCTGAAAACCAGTCCTTCACCCTCAGGGTCTTGGGGTCGAGCGCGACGATCGCGTTCGCCTTGCCGTCGCCGGTGGTCTGGCCCGCGCCGACCGCGGCGATCAGGGTGCCGTCCGAGCTGAACGCCACGGCGCCGACCATGGGCCCACCGTCGGTCTTCCACGATACGTCGGGTTTCGTGTCGCTATCGAGATCGATTGCCCAGATCCCTTGCGGTGCTCCGCCGCAGCCGCCCGCTGTGCCGGCGTACATCGTCGTGTTGACCGCGATCGGCGACGACCATTTCGCGTTGGCCGGCAGGAACGGCGCCGGTCGCTGCATGTCCTTTCCTGACGGCAGACCGAGCACGTGCAGCATGCTATCGCTCGAGATCACATACACAACACCCGATGGTCGAAACAGGAAGCCGAAGCCGAACGCTTCCGCCCTCCGTTCAGCCTCCGTCTTCGCTTCTGTCCCGCGCGGTGATCCTGGTATCCGATCCGGGTCTTCATCGCTTCGTACGCGCGGCGCCGGCGGCGCAGGCGCCTGCGGCGACGCAGGAGCGGCCGCCTGCGCGGCGTCGCGGGCACTGGGCGGGGCATTCGGCGCGGGCGGAGAATCGGTGGACCCCCGTGGGGCGCCGGATTGCCCTTCGACCGGCACGCCCTCGCCAGGCTGTCCGAGCAGACTGCGATACCCGACGGCGCCGCGGCC
>JBBQEJ010000159.1:0-11788 GCA_038320555.1 Vicinamibacterales bacterium
GCGCCGACTCGCTCGACACGGTGGAGCTGGTCATGGCGTTCGAAGAAGAGTTCGGGATCGAGATCCCCGACGAGGATGCCGAGAAAATCACGCGCGTGAAGGAAGCGGTCGAGTACATCGAGTCGCACAGCAAGAAGAAATAACGCGCATGACCGCGCTCTGTACGGGCGGTCAGCTCGTGCGATGCGGGGAATCAGCCCGTCAGCAGAAGCGCGAGCGTAGCGGAGCGAGCAGCGAAGATCGAGCGCAGCGCAGCGAGCCAGGCGGGGTGTAGGGGACCCCGCCGATCAAACAATGGAGGCGGATTGAGCAGGCGAGTGGTCGTGACGGGTGTTGGCCTCGTGTCGCCACTCGGCATCGGGACCGGGGCGAACTGGGAAGCGCTCTGCGCGGGGCAGAGCGGCATCGGACCGATCACGCGGTTCGACGCCTCCCAGTTCTCGGCGCGCATCGCAGGCGAGGTGAAACACTTCGATCCGCTGCAGTTTGTCGACAAGAAAGACGTCAAGAAGATGGACGTCTTCATCCAGCTCGCGATCGCGGCGACCGAGTTCGCCATGAAGGACGCGACGCTGAAGGTGAGCCCGGAAAATGCGACCCGCACGGGCGTCTTCATCGCGTCGGGGATCGGCGGATTCAGCACGATCGAGCGGGAACACAAGGCGCTCCTCGAGGGGGGGCCGCGGCGGATTTCCCCGTTCTTCATCCCGGCAGCCATCATCAACCTGGCCGCGGGCCAGGTCTCCATTCGATTCGGGGCCAAGGGACCGAATTCCGCGACGTGCACGGCCTGCTCGGCGTCGGCACATGCCATCGGCGACGCCTTCGAGATCATCAAGCGCGACGATGCCGACGTGATGATTGCTGGAGGATCGGAAGCGGCCATCACGCCCATGGGTGTCGGCGGCTTTGCCGCCATGCGCGCCCTGTCCACCCGCAACGACGAGCCGCACCGTGCGAGCCGTCCGTTCGAGAAGGATCGGGACGGGTTCGTGATGGGCGAGGGCTCCGGCGTCGTCATCCTCGAGGAGCTCGAATTCGCCAGGCGGCGGGGCGCGTCCATCTATGCCGAGCTCGTCGGTTACGGCATGTCGGCCGACGCCTTTCACATCACCGCTCCGTCTGAGGACGGCGACGGCGGGGTACGCGTGATGCAAGCGGCGCTGAAGCGCGCGGGCGTCGAGCCCAATCAGGTGGACTACATCAACGCGCACGGCACCTCGACGCCGTACAACGACAGACTCGAAACGCTGGCGATCAAGCGCCTCTTCGGCGAACACGCGCGCACGGTCGCGATCTCGTCCACCAAGTCGATGACCGGACATCTCCTCGGCGCCGCCGGCGGCCTCGAAGCGGGCATTACCGTCCTGGCGATCCGGCATCAGCTGATTCCGCCCACCATCAACTATGAGACGCCCGATCCCGACTGCGACCTCGACTACGTGCCGAATGTGAAACGAGCGGCGACGATCGACTACGCGCTGTCGAACTCGTTTGGCTTCGGCGGGACGAACGGCGCGTTGTTGTTCAAGAGGTTTGAGGAATAGTTTCCAGTTTCCGGTTTCCAGGTTCGTTCACACAGTAACTGGCAACTGGCGACTGGCAACTGGCAACTGGCAACTTCACATTGTCCCTATGAAAATCGCCGTCTGTATCAAACAGGTCGTGACGCGCGAATGGCAGCTCCGTGTCAACGACGCCAAGACCTGGATTCGGGATCAGGACGCCAGCTTCGAGCTCAACGAGCCCGATGCCTACGCCCTCGAGGAAGCGCTTCGACTGAAGGAGCAGCACACCGGGGAAGTTGTCGTCGTCTCGGCGGGTCCGGCGCGCGCGGCGCAGGTGATTCGGGAGGCGCTGGCGCGCGGTGCGGACCGTGCGATCCACGTGGAGGCCGACGCCCTCGCCGCGGCCGACGCCGTTACCGTCGCTGACGCCATCGCCTCGGCGATCCGCGACGAGAGGTTCGATCTCGTGCTGACGGGCCTGCAATCCGACGATCAGGGCTTCGGACAAGTGGGCGTCGTGCTCGCCGAGAAGCTTGGCATGCCGCACGCCACGATCATCATGGAGGTGCAGGCCGCAGAATCTCCTTCGTCCGGCTCAGGGCCGGCCGCCCTCCGCGTGAAGCGCGAGCTCGAGGGCGGCTGGTTCCAGTGGATCTCGCTGCCGCTTCCGGCGCTCCTGACGATTCAGAGCGGCATCAATCAGCTTCGCTACGCGACGCTGAAGGGGATCATGGCGGCGAAAAAGAAGGAGATACGCAAGGTCACCCCCTCGCCGTCAGCCGAGCCCACTCAGCGCATCCTCAACGTACACTTTCCGGAAAAGGCGAAAAAGACGCAGATGATTGTCGGCTCTCCCGCCGAAGCCGCCAGAGATCTCATCAAGCGGCTTCGAGAAGACGCGAGGGTCCTCTAGCATGGTCCTGGTCATTGCCGAACAGCGGGGCGGGAAACTGAACCGCGCCACCTGGGAAACCGTTGCGGCGGCGCAGCAGGCTGGAGGCCCTGTGGCGATCGCGGTGCTCGGCGCTGGCGCCGATGCTGCCGCCGCGGAGCTGGCCGCCGCCGACGTGGCAGAAGTGATTGTCGTCGAGGCCCCCGCGGTGGCTGAATACACCGCAGACGGATACGTGCTCGCGCTGGCGGCGCTCGCCGCCCAGGAGCAGCCCGCGCTCGTCTTCCTGGCGCATACATATCAGACGCGCGATTTTGCGCCGGCGCTCGCGGCCCGGCTCGGTCGCGCGCTCGTGACCGACGTGACTGCCGTCAAAAAAACAGGCGACCGGCTGGTCTACGTCCGCCCGGTGTTTCAGGGCAAGTTGAATGCTGACGTCGAGGCGACAGGCCCGGCGCCGCACCTCGTGACTTTTCAAATAGGCGCATTTCGTGCCGATGCCGCGGCGCGTGGATCCTCGTCGGCGCCGTCCCGCACGGTGGCCGTGCCCGTCGATGCCGGCGCGATCCGGCAGAAGGCCGAAGCGCCGTTCCAGGAAGCCAGGCAAGCGGTCGATCTCTCCCAGGCCGAACGCATCGTGTCGGTCGGCCGCGGCATCAAAGCGCAGGAGCACCTGAAGATCGCCGAGGAGCTCGCGAGGGCGCTTGGCGCCGAGATCGCGGCCTCTCGACCGATCTGCGACGCCGGCTGGTTGCCGATGGATCGCCAGATTGGCAGCTCGGGCCAGACTGTCGCTCCCAAGTTGTACGTCGCGCTGGGCATCTCCGGCGCGATCCAGCACCTCGTCGGCATGAAGGGCTCGCGGACGATCGTGGCGATCAACAAGGATCCGGAGGCGCCGATCTTCGAGCTCGCCGACTTCGGCATTGTCGGGGATCTCTTTGAGATCGTGCCGGCAATGATCGCGGAATTGAAAAAGTGAGTAACCAGTCTCCAGTTCCCAGTGTCCAGGCCGAGTACTCGAAACGACCGGCGCACGGTGACTGGGAACTCCTAACTGGCAACTGTGAACTGGTAACTGGCAACTTCTTTTGACCCGCGAAACCCTTGAGGTCGATGTCCTGATCGTTGGCGGCGGGCCGGCCGGAATGTCGGCCGCGCTGCGGCTGGCGCAGTTGCAGAAGGAGCGCGGGGGCGAGCCCCTCGCGGTTGCGGTGCTGGAGAAGGCGCGCGAAACCGGCGCGCACATGCTGTCCGGCGCGGTCCTCGACCCCTCGGCGCTGCGGGTGCTGGTGCCGGACTTCGTGGAAAAGGGGGCGCCTCTCGCCTCCGAAGTGCACCACGACCACGTGTACTTTCTCACCCGCACCGGCAAACTGAGGTTTCCCATCACCCCGCCGCCGCTCAGGAATCACGGCAACTACATCATCTCGCTCAACCGCTTCGTCAAGTGGCTCGGGGGCCTCGTCGAGAGCGAAGGGATCGACGTCTTCACGGGGTTTCCGGCGTCCGAGGTGCTGTACGACCGCGATCGCGTCGTCGGCGTACGCACCGGCGATCGGGGAATCGGCAAACATGGCGAGCGAAAATCAACGTTCGAGGCGGGCGTCGACGTCCGCGCGAAGGTCACCATTCTGACTGACGGCGTGCGGGGCAACCTGACCAAGGCGGTCGTGCGCCGCCTCGGACTCGATGCAGGACGTTCGCCGCAACTTTACGCGCTCGGCATCAAAGAGTTGTGGGAAGTCCCTCCGCACCACATCCCGGCCGGTACGGTGATCCACACGATGGGGTATCCGCTGCGCATGGAGGAGTTCGGCGGCGCGTTCATCTACGCGATGCCCGACGGCGTTCTGTCGGTTGGCTTCGTCAGCGGGCTCGATTACCGCGACCCGATGTTCGATCCCCACGTCATCTTTCAGCACTTCAAACGTCATCCGCTTGTCGCGTCGCTGCTCGACGGCGGGCAGATGGTCCGATACGGCGCCAAGGCGCTGCCCGAAGGGGGTTGGCACACGATCCCGCGCGTGTATGCCGACGGCGTGCTCATCGCGGGAGACGCCGGCGGGTTTCTGAACTCGATGCGGCTCAAGGGAATTCACCTGGCGATGTGGACCGGCATGCTGGCCGCCGAGAGCGCCTTCGACGCCGTCCGCTCGGCGGACGCGTCATCGGCCCGCCTGAAGAGTTACGCCGACGCGATCGATCGCAGCGACGTCCGCCGTGAGTTGTATCCCGTCCGAAATGTCCATCAAAGCTTCAGCTATGGATTGATGGCGGGCGTCGCGTACTCGGGGCTCTCGCTGGTGACCGGAGGCTGGTGGTATCGCGATCCGATGCCCGCGCATGCCGGCTATGAGCGGATCGCGAAGATCGACGAGTACTATCCCGATGGACGGCCCGATCCGGATTCACCTCTGCGGCCGGCCCGGATTGATCGCCAGCTCACGTTCGACAAGCTGACGAACGTCCACTACTCGGGGACGCGTCATCCCGAAGATCAGCCCTCCCATCTCATCGTCCACGATGCCGATATCTGCCGCACGCGCTGCCGCACCGAGTATGGGAATCCGTGCACGCGATTCTGTCCGGCCAACGTGTACGAAATGGTCGAAGCGGGAGACGGCACGAAGACCTTGCAGATTAACGCATCGAACTGCGTTCACTGCAAGACCTGCGACATCATGGACCCCTACCAGGTGATCGACTGGGTGCCGCCCGAGGGTGGCGGAGGGCCGCAATACGAGGGGATGTAAGAGGGAAAAGAGGACAAGGCAAAGGCCACAAAGGACAGAGGACAGGGACGAGGCACAGGCAACGAGGAATGTCAGCGCTTACCGCGGCTCAGCGCGCGAAGGCCTCACTGATCGCAGCAGCCGCGTTTCCCGTCGTCGCGGGATTGAGCGCAACGCTGCGGTGGAAGGTCGAAGGGGCCGAGCATTGGGACGCGGTCGTCTCGTCCGGACGCCGGCCGATACTTGCCTTGTGGCACGGCCGCATTTTCGCCGGTCTTCACTACTTTCGCGGCCGCGGCGTTGTCGTCATCACCAGCCAGAATTTCGATGGCGAATGGATCGCCCGGATCCTGCATCGCTTCGGCTTCAGAACGGCGCGGGGTTCCTCGTCCCGCGGGGGCGCCCGGGCGCTCGTGCACATGCGGCGCGCGCTCGCGGCGGGGCGTCCCGCGGCGTTCACGGTCGATGGTCCTCGCGGGCCTGCACGGGTGGCGCAGCCGGGAGCGGTCTGGCTGGCGGCCGCAACCGGGAATCCGATCCTGCCATTTCACATCGAGGCCGGCCGGTACTGGACGGCACGGAGCTGGGATCGGACCCAGATCCCCAAGCCGTTCAGTACCGTGGCGCTCGCGATTGGTGAGCCTCTCCCCATCCTCTCAACCGAGCCGGCCGTCATCGCGCGGGGGCAGGCCGACCTGGAAGCGGCGCTTGCGCGACTCGAGCATCGGGCCCTTGCCATGTTGCCCAAGCGCCGTTAGTCCGTCCTGTCCAACGAGCGATCTGCACGGCGGCCGAAGAAAGGCTTGCGCAAGGCAGAATTAAGTTCCCAAAACGGCATCTTGTCGGGACCCGAACGTCCCAAGGGCTGGCCGCTGAAGCTCTGCCGCTGGCGGCAGCTTTGCACTGAGGGGCGTGGATGCGTCCGAAACCGCTCAACTCCAGAGGCACACGGCCTGTCTCCGTGATGCCATGATCACCTTATCGCCCGCTGCGAGGGCGCTCCTGGATGTCGTCCAGTTCCGGTGTGGTGTGGCCTTCGATCTGATCGACGCGACGCTGTCTGCGGTGCATCCCCCGTTGACATCCGAGTTTCCCGAAACGATCGCCGAGCCGGGGGTACGCGAGCGATGTATCGCGGCACTCAGATCGGGGGAAAGCCGTGTCGAGCGGGATCTTTCCATCCCGCTCGCCCTCAATCCATTGCGGCGCGATCGCGAAATCGTCGGCCTGATCATCACCAGACGATCCAAGACGCCATCGGGCGCCCTGGGCAACGACGATGTGTACCGGCAATTGGAGGCGGCGGGTCAGATTGCCGCGACCGCTGCCGAAATCGATCTGGTCACAGGGGCCCAACTTGGTCAGGCCTGGGATCGCACGCGACGCCTCCAGGGCATTCTCCGGTTCATCGGGCAACTGGCGGCTTCAGACGGCGAGCGGGCCTTGATGCAGGCGATTGTGCAGGCCGCCTCAGTCTGGTTCGATCTCGACTGCCGCATCTACAACCGCGAGCCCGACGGCTCCTACGTGCTGTTTGCGGCCTTGCCTGGGATTGAGCGAAGCGAAATCAAGGCCCGCCTGGACGGCGCGGCCTTGCGCAACCTGGCCACGGTTCGCCGATTGTCCTCGGCCGCGGATCTGGAGGCGGTCGGGTGGACAGGGCGGCGTGGAGAGGTGCTGGTTTTCGGGGTAGGACGGGAGCCTGACTGGATCTTTCTTCTAACCGGCGTGTTCGAACCAGACGTCGAGCTGACGTTTGCGGCCCTCGCTCATGTGGTGGACGGGAACCTGCAGCAGGTGGCCCAGTATCGAGTCCAACATTGGCAGGAACGGCTGACGGCGCATGCCATCGACGCCAACCTGGCGCCCGAGCGCGCTCTGGTGCGGATGCTGGAGGAGTTGGCCAGCGCGGTCCGTGTGGCTGGCGCGCGCGTATCGGTCGAGAACGCCGACGCCCAGAGAACGCTTGCCGCGCTCAACGCCAGCGGTGACGCCGCCTCCCGTCTCCTCGGCGGAGACGAGGCGGTGAGCCAGGTGAGGCTGTTTCGGATTGGCCCTCAGGCGCAGATGCGGCTCGAATTGTGGGGACGCGAGGAGCCCTTCGGATTTCAACCGCTCGCGCTTGTCGATGCGTGGATTGCGGCCGTACAGCCGTGGCTGAGCGGTACAACCCTCGGCTCCGGGCGCACAAACGCGATCGACGACCGGATCGATGAACTCGCGTTCGAGCGCCGGGTGCAGGACGAAGTGGAGCGGGCCAAACGTTTCAATCTCGGCCTGTCGCTTGTCGTCATTGATCCGAACGACGTAGCCGAGGAGGGTGAATCGCCGGTTGAGATCGTGGTCAACGCGGTGCGGCCTGAGTTGCGAGCGTCCGATCTTCTCGGCCGCGTTCGGGGAGGCGCCATTGCTGTGCTTCTCGTTCACGCCGGCCCCGAAGGGGCCCGCTCAGTGGCGTCGCGGCTCGGCCGGCGGCTCTCGGGCCTGGTTGATCAAACCCATCCGGCCGCCGCCCGACTCGGCCAGGCGGTCTTTTCGTCCGACTGTCAGTCTGGGGACGCGCTGATTCGGCAGGCGCTCCAGCGTATCGAGGAATTCAAAGCCGGGGGTTAGGTTCAGATTTCGTATTTCCAAGGTTTTCGTGCCATCTCCCAAAACGCTTCCCCGCTAGGTTGTTCACCCTAAGACTCGACACTCCATCTCAGCCAACATTTGTCTCTCTAACAGCAGACTTTTGTCTGGTTATTATGAGCCGTTTCCTTTACGCTGGCACACCCCCTGCACAGTCGAAGTCTGCCATCTCGCTTATTTGCGCGAAGTGTGGCGATATTAGGTCTTGGTATCGGTGACAAAACTCTCCCTGATTATGGCGACTTCTTTGCACATGGGGTTGTGCAACCCAGCAACGGCGGCGTCGGATGGCAGTGAGTCGGCATGAGGAAGGCAATGCTGACGAAAACTTTTCCCACGTTATCGCTCGGGGCTTCCTGAATCCTCCCATTCATCGCCCATGTCGATGATGGAGGCTTGTTCGCCCTTCGCACGCCGGTGCCGGTCTCGTGCTCCCCTCGCGGGCGAGGTGGTGGATCCCCATCACGCAATCGCGGGGGCACAGGTCGGGAGAGCCGCCTCGACGCGGCAGAAAGTGCGACGCGCGATGAAGCGACGGATCGGGGACCGCCGGACGAAGGCGCGGTTTGAAATCGTGGGGGACCTTTGGGGCAGTTTGGACGCGAAGGCGACATTCACAGTGCGGAATCTGGGCCCCAGCGGCGCGCTGCTCGAGTCACCTGTTGCTCTGCCGCCGGATTCGATGCACTGGGTCAGCGCGATGATCGACGGCCAGGCCGAGCCGATGCGCGTCCTCGTGCGGTACAGCGTGCCGAACGAAGGCGCCGGCAGGCCGGGGTATTTGACGGGTGTGGAGTTTGTAAGTGTCACGCCCGCGACACAGGCGTTCATCCGTCAACAGCTCGGCCAGCCGCAAGACGCGCGGCCGGAAGGGGCCTGACGCATGGCATTCGAAGAACGCCGTCGCGGGCCTCGGGTCGAGACGTCGGCAGGCCCGGAGCTTCGACTGGACAAACGGGTCCGTGTCCGCCTGTTGGACATCAGCGCCGGGGGTGCCTTGCTTGCCTGCGACGAGCGGGTGCCGCCCGGAACGGTCGGCCGGTTGCGCGTGGCGCTTGGCACCGAGCCGTTCGAGGCTTCCGTCGAAATCATGCGGGAAGAACCGCGTGCCGAACCGCCGGTGCTCTTGGGGGCGGCGATTATCAGCGTGGGTCGTGGAAGTCAGGATGCACTCGATCAGTTTCTGCGACGGTCTCAATAGCCAGACTACCAGCGTGAGTCAGAGGAATAGCGAATGAGGAACAACGGTAACGGACGCGTTCAACTGAGCGGCACGAGCCGGATCATCGTCGAGTTGAAAGAAGAGATCCAGCGCATTGCCCGTTCCGACGCGAAGGTGCTCATCACAGGGGAGAGCGGCGTCGGGAAGGAGCTTGTCGCCCAGGCGGTGCACAGCGAGAGCCCGCGCAAGGCCCGCCCCTTCGTGGCCGTCAACTGCGCGGGCCTGCCCGAAACTCTGCTCGAATCGGAACTGTTCGGCCACGTGAAAGGAAGCTTCACCGGCGCGTATCGAGACAAGCCCGGCAAACTGGAGATGGCCGAGCAGGGCACGATCTTCATGGACGAGATTGGGGAAATGACGATGCGCATGCAGGGGCTGCTGCTGCGCTTCATGGAGACGGGGGAGCTGCAGAAGGTTGGCGGGGACCGCACCGACGGACGCGTCGACGTCCGGGTCATCGCGGCGACCAACCGCAATCTCCGCGACATGGTGGTTCAGGGAACATTTCGCGAGGATCTCTTCTATCGGCTCAACGTCATTCATCTGACCGTGCCTCCGTTGCGCGACCGGCGGGAAGACATCCCGGAGTTGATCAGCTACTTCGTTGAGCGGTTCACCAGGACGAACGGCTACATCGTGAAGGCGGTGGCGCCTGAAGCCGTCAAGATGCTCACCGAGTACTCGTGGCCGGGCAACGTGCGCGAGCTGGAAAATGTGATCGAGCGCTGCGTCGTCACCGGCCGCAACGAGATGATCGCGATCGACGATCTCCCCATGGAGGTCCGGATGCACGCCAACGTTGGCTTGCGGCCGAAGCGCGAACGCCGGCGCACGGTGGCCGACGATCTGTTCAAGCGGTTGCTGGAAGAACGGGAATCCTTCTGGAGCGTCGTGTATCCGCTCTACATGCAGCGCGAGATTACCAAAGGCAACGTGCGCGACGTGGTGCGCAAGGGGCTCGAAGAGGCGCGCGGCAACTACAAAATCGTTGCGCGCTTGTTCAACATGGAACAGCGCGACTACAAGCGTTTTCTGAATTTTCTCCGGAAGCACGATTGTCAGCTTCCTTTCAAGGAATACCGGTAATGAGCATCGTGAAGCGACTGATTGGCGCGACGGCGCTGGCGATCTTCTGCGGTTCGAACGCGGCCTGGGCGCAGACGCCGCCGCAGAGTCCGGCTCCAGTGCCGCAGAATCCGGCTCCAGGACCGCAGAGTCCGGCCCAAACGCCGCAGACTTCTCAGCCGGTGGTGCCGGGAACCGTCCCGGCTCCGCCCCCCGCGGCAGCGGCTGTCTCGGGAGCACCCGTGATCCCGAAGGGCGTGGACCTGCCGGCCGATTACGTGATCGGGCCTGACGACAACCTCGAGATCATTTTCTGGCGCGACAAGGACATGTCCGCCCTCGTGTCGGTGAGGCCTGATGGGCGCGTCACGCTTCCGCTGCTGAACGACATCCAGGCGGCAGGCCTGACGCCAGATCAGCTCCGGACGGCGGTGATGGCTGCCGCCACGAAGTTCGTGGAAGACCCCAATGTCACAGTCGTCGTCAGGACCATCAATAGTCGCAAGGTTTTCGTGACAGGGATGGTCGCGAAAGCGGGTCCCTACCCGCTGATGGGGCCCACAACCGTGATGCAGGTGCTGTCGATGGCCGGCGGGATTCAGGAGTTCGCCGACAGCAAGAACATTCTGATCATGCGCAACGAAAACGGGCGACCTGTCGCCTACCGGTTCAACTACAAGGAAGTGCTGAAGCGGAAGAACCTCAAGCAGAACATCGAACTGAAACCAGGCGACACAGTGGTGGTGCCGTAATTCCGTCCTTTACCACTTACTGGACCACATCATGAACTTTCGATATATGCCGCCCGTTGTCTGCCTGCTCGCCGTCGTGATGGCGCCGGCCGCGGTGCGCGCCGGGCAGGCTCCCCAGGCGGACCAACCGGCGCCGGAGCAGGTCCGCCGGCCGTTTCGCGGGATCTTCGGGGGTCCGCCGGATCCCTCGAGCAAGCAGTCGCTTATGGCCTCAGGCAGTGTGTTTGTGGCATACGACGACGACGTGTTTGCGGGTCGGCTGGTTTCGGCCGAGACCTTGCATCCTGGGATTCGACAGGATGGGATCTACAGCGGCATGACCGCAGGACTTGCCTACTCCCGGAACTCGAATCGGGCGTCCGCAGGGCTCACGGCCGATGTGGGTGTGAACAAATACAAAAACCGTGATCTCCTGCCCACGTACCGGGTGGGGGCAAATGTGGGTGCCCAAGTGGCGCGCCGCACGAGAATGTCAGTGTCGGGTGCGGCGGTCTACTCCCCCGAGTTTCGGCTCGGAGGGTTCACCAGTCCGCTCAGCATCACAGGTGCGCAGGATCCATTCAGCACGGTGCTGGCGGATTACGACCTCTACAATCTCGCGGCGTTACGCACGCTGGCCGCCGGTACGTTGATGCAATCGGTCGGGCGCCGAGGATCCCTGGAGGCCTCGTACTCCCTCAATAACGTCGACTATATCGACAACGCGTTCAACTATCGAAGTCAGTTCGGCGGACTGCGTTATTCGCAGCGCCTGTCGCATAACATGAACGCGCATCTTGGGTACGGATACACCACCGCCGAGTACAAGCAACGTGTCGATGTTCGCCCGCAGCACATTCACCACATCGACGCCGGCATTGACTATGGACGGGCGTTGTCGGTTTCGAGACGAACCCACGTGAGCTTTTCGACAGGGTCCGCAATCCTTTCGGGCAGTGACGTGCTCGGCGGAGATTCGAGTGGCTATTCATACTACCTGACCG
>JBBQEJ010000160.1:0-11761 GCA_038320555.1 Vicinamibacterales bacterium
AGTGGTCCCTGGCGGACGAATTGATCCAGAATCTCTGTGGGAATCGGCTCGAGCGACGCGTCAGGCGTCGCTCCTTTGTGCTTGCGGGGCATGGACACTCCTCATGGTATGCCCCACACACAGAATTCCTGACAGGCTCCACATCCCGCGGCCCTGGTCTTTATCGCCTCTCACCTCGCCGAAATTGTGCCCTCTATTATCGACGATCCTCGAGTTTGTCTGCTTCACTTCTCGGCGGATGTCACCACGGAACGTCCCCTTTTTGACTACCAGCTTCGCAGGGGACTCTCTGCCCAACGCCTGGGTATGACGCTACTTAAACAGGAGGGGGTCTTGGAGCTTCTGGACCCGATCCCGAGTGGAAGCAGGACGGTGACGCGGGGCTCGTCCGCATTTCCTCTCTAATTGAGGGCTGGATCGAACACTGGCTCCGCAACGAGCTCGGCTGGTTCAACTGCGTGTCACACGCGATCAGCGTGGTTCCAGCCAGTCAGAGAGCGGAGTATCGCCTGTTTGCTTACCGGCCGCCATCGTCCTGACACCGGACCAGGGCGAGTTGCGAATCGAATTGAAGGGGAATCTGGCGGCCATGCTCGGAGCCACCGTACAAACGAAGAGGTCGCCCAAAACCGGCGACCTCTCGCTGCAAGTTCAAATGGTTGCGGGGCTCGCAACCAGCGGTACTTGCAGCTGTGGCGCGTGGCGGCGTCAAGTGTGCGGGGAGCCGGGGTCGGCCGGCTTGAACAGCACGTCGAGCCACCATGGCCGTTGCCTTGGGCGGTCGTCCACACGTCTGGCGAGACGCCCGGTCACTCTGTCGATCCTGATCCGATAGACCATCGCCATCCGGACCTCATGGCCCGGATTCGGGTACGCGGGTTGCCACCATTCAGGCACGTCCTGAAACAGCTCGCTGGCGCGTCGCCGCGCGTCTTCGTGGCTGGGCATGTGAAGCAGTTCCTCGTATCTTCCGTAGACGACGACAGTCACCCAGTGGAATCGATCGAGGATGTCGTCGACCTGAACACAAACCAGGGGGTTCTCCCGCATCCACGCGATCTTCTGTCCGAGCATTGCGAAGCTGTACAGGTAGTCCCCATCGAAGTAGACATGGACGGGAACGACGTACGGCAGGTTGTCGCGGGCACACGCGAGCCTGGCGATCGGCGCCTTTTTCAGAACGTCGTGACACTCCGGCGTGGTCAGTTCGCGAATGAACATGGTGTTAACTATGTCACAAGGCGATGCGTTGGACGCGTCGGACGGACCGCTCGAATAACGGCGGAGTCCGGGTGGCTTCTCCGCACGTTACCGAACCGGGGGCCTGTTGCCGGAACCACGCCCAGGTCCATAATGGGCCAATAGTCGAGACAGCGACAACGACCCTGCTCCCATGATCCCCAAGCCGCCGTTCGCCTGCGACCTGTCGCTCGACGAGGAGCTTGCTGCGTTCGAGCGGCTCAAGCCGCGCCTTGCAGAAATCTGGAGCACGCTGACGGCCAGCGACGACGGGAGCTACACGTCCGTGGTCGTGCCGTCCATGACGCTCGACGAGCGTGAGCTTCGAAAACTCGTCGGCGCCTCCTACTACGAGGAGCGGTTGCTGCTTCTGCTGATTCGGCTGCGGAACCCGAGAGCGCGGGTGGTCTACATCACATCGCAGCCGGTACATCCTGTGATCCTCGACTACTACGTCACGCTGCTGATGGGTATACCGGGGAGCCATGCGCGACAGCGTTTGACGATGCTCTGCGCACATGACTCGTCGGCGCGTCCGCTCACGCAGAAGATCATCGAGCGTCCCCGCCTGGTGGAACGGATCCGACACGCGATTCTTGATCCTTCTCAGGCATATCTCACGGTGTTCAACTCGACGCCACTCGAGCGCAAGCTTGCGGTGCTCCTCGGCATTCCACTGAATGGCCTGGATCCGCGTCTCCAGTACTTGGGGACGAAGTCCGGCAGTCGCAGGGTCTTCCGCGAGGCCGGTGTCGAGATGGCGTTGGGCGTCGAGGACGTAAAGACGGAAGCCGACGTGGTTGACGCCGTTCTGGAGCTTCGACGACGCAAACCCGGCCTGCGTCGAGTGGTCATCAAGCTGAACGAGAGTTTCTCGGGTGAGGGTAATGCGCTGTGCGCCCTTCCTCCAGCGTCGGGGAAGAAGGCCGTGCAGCAGGCCTTGAAGTCGCTCGACTTCTCGGTCGCAGAGGAGACGCCGGAGAGCTACTTCGCGAGGCTCGCGTCCATGGGCGGGGTGGTGGAGGAGCTCCTGGAGGGGCGCCACAAAGCCTCACCGAGCGCACAGCTGCGCACTGGTCCCGACGGGAAGACTCTGCTGATCTCGACCCACGATCAGATCCTGGGCGGACCGTCCGGTCAGGTGTACGTCGGCTGCAGCTTCCCGGCCAACGAGGGCTACCGGCAGCGCATCCAGGAGCTTGCGGTGCGGATCGGCCGCGTCCTGGCTGATCACGGGGCGGTCAGCCGCTTTGGTGTGGACTTCCTGGCCACGCGCCGGTCGAGGCGTGAGCCCTGGCGGCTTGCGGCGCTGGAGATCAATCTGCGAGTGGTCGGCACGACGCACCCGTTTCTGGCGCTCAAGTTCCTGACAGGCGGAGAACTGAATCCGGTTTCGGGGTTGTTCTATTCCCTGAGTCGCCGTGCGAAGTACTACAAAGCCACGGACAATTTGCAATCCGAGGCCTACCGGGGGCTGCTGCCCGAGGATCTGATCGACATCGTCACCGTCAACCAGCTCCACTACGATCAGCGCACCGAGTCAGGAGTGCTGTTCCACCTCATCGGTGCGGTTTCGGAGTTCGGCAAACTCGGCGTAACCGCGATAGCCAACAGTCCCGCAGAAGCACAGGAACTCCACGATCGTACGCTGGCCGTGCTCGCGCTGGAAACGAGGTACGGACGGGAACCGCGCCACACGTCTCCGGCGCCCCAGTAGAGTTGGCAGTTCAATCGGTATGCGGCAGGATGGAACCAAAACGCCTGTGGTTCGTGCTGCGAGTGTTCGTCCATCTACTGCGAACACGCCACGCCGGCCGGCGCTCCGGTGGGAGCGCCCATGCGCACGGTGTCCGACGCCAGTTTCTGGAAGGCCAGGTGCTGCACAGCGGGCGGCTGCGTCGGTGACATCGTAAAGAAGACGCCCACCGTTCCCTTCGAGCACTGAAGATTGAACTGGCCTCGCAGCCAGTTTTCGGGCATCACAGGGCCGGCGGCCGTGCACTCGCCGACCTCGTCCTGCAATTTGCGGATCTCGGCCTGCCTCTGGTCGGACGGCACGTCGAGGAAGAGGTTCATCGACGCGATCTGTTTCGCCTCGGCGTCATCCCAGCGCTTCCAGAGGTTCAGAATGCGGTCGCGCATCTGCGATTGCAGGGGCGTCGGCGGCAGTTCGCGTTTGCGCAGCCCGCCGCTCTTCAGCATCGCGTCCCAACCGCTGGAGATCGGTTCAGCGGGGCCCGAATACGTGAGCGTCGCCATGGCGAACATGCCCACGCCGTATTCCGGCAGCCACGCCATGTACGAGCCGAATCCCGGCAGCCCGCCGCCGTGCGCCACGATGTGTTCGAAGCGGCAATCGGAGGTCATGCGCAGCCCGAAGCCGTAGCCGGTCTGGGACGCCTGCAGCGCGCCGTTCACTCGTCGCCCCGTCAGGTTCGACGGTGTCCACGGGTGGGCCATCTCGCGCACCGAGGCGCGGCGCACCGGATCGATTTCCGCGTCGTCGCGCGGCGGCCAGGCGGAGAGATGAAAGGCGACGTATTTGCCCAGATCGGTGGCCGTGGTCAGCAACCCTCCCATGGAGCCGAAAACGCCGTGCGGCAGGGGCGGCTCTTCTGCGTAGGTTCCGTCTGGCTTCAAGCGGTAGCCGACGGCCCGGCTCGCCACCGGGACGTCCTTGAATTCGAACGTCGATTCGTCCATGTGCAGCTTCGTCAGAATCTCCTGCCGCATGTACTTTTCATAGGATACGCCGGACGCCTTCGCCACCACGCGGCCCAGCAGGCCGAACGCGTAGTTGGAGTACTCGTAGCGCGTTCCGGGCGGCGTGGAGAACGGAATGCCCGCGCGGAGCCATTCGTCGAGCGTTCGGTCGGTGGCGCTCAGTTGCTGATCGCCCCACGGATTGTCTTCGGGAAAGCCCGCGCTGTGGCTCATCAACTGGCGGATGCGTAAGGGCGGCGTGTCGCGCGTGGGCAGCTCCATCCGCGCGAATTCCGGGATCCATTTCGACACCGGGTCCTCGAGCGAGAGTCTGCCTTCATCGCGCAGCTTCAGAATCGCGAGGCCGGTGAAGCTTTTCGTCATGGAGGCAATGCGGAACGCGGTGGCCGGCGTGACCGTCTCCCGCGACGCGCGGTCGCGGACGCCGTAGGACTGCACGTGCGCCAGGCGGCCATCGATCACGACGCCCCAGATCATGCCGGGAATCCCCTTGTCGGTGGCGTAGGCGCGGAAGATTCGGTCAATCTCGGGCATGGCCGATTCGAGCTTCTTGACACGATCGGGATCGGTAAACCGCGGCGGCGGATACGCATCGCTCGCGGCAAGTGTGGCGCTCGTCAGCAACGCGAAGAAGGGGATAAGTCTCATGCGCAGAAGGATGCCACAGATCGTCAAGCCCAGGGTCAAGACCGGTGTCCCCACTTCCCGACGCCTTGCCATGCCGAACGAGCTAAAGTCTCACCATTATGAGTTCGTATCCTTCTCCAGAAAATGCACCACGCAGATCGCGGCAATCACGAGTTGCCTCCAGCGACGAGTTAAGACGGTCGACCGATCGACCGCAGCCAAATGTGAAGACTCGACCACTGTATCCAGCACTCATGAATCTCAAGGTCGCGTCAGCGCCGCACACATTGTGATGCCGTGGGTCCTCCTTTTCCTCGCGGGCATTTGTGCGGGTGCGCAGAACGCTCTGGCCGGCGGGGGGTCGTTCGTCACGCTCGGGATGCTGGTCCTTGCGGGCCTCGACCCTCGCGCGGCGAACATCACGTCGACGGTCGCGCTCTTTCCCGGTCAGCTGGCGACGGGATATGCCGGGCGCCGAATGACATCAGGGGCCCAGGCGCTCTCATTCAAGGCGCTCTTCCTTATCAGCCTCGCCGGTGGCGTGGCGGGCGCGCTGCTCCTGCTGGCGACCCCGCCGACTTTCTTCGCCGGCCTCGTCCCATGGCTCGTGCTGTTCGCGACGGGGGTGTTCTTCTGGGGCTCGTTCATTCGGCAGACGTCTGAAGGCGCGCCACTGCTCGGCGCTCGAGCCGCGGCGGCCGCACAGCTGGCGATCGCCATCTACGGCGGCTATTTCGGCGGAGGCATCGGCTTCCTGATGCTGGCGGTCCTGACGATCGCGGGTCTGCCGGTGAGGAGCGCCGGGGCGACGAAGAACGTCCTCGCCGCCACGATGAACGCCTCGGCGGCCGCCATCCTCGTGTTCTCGCGCGATGTGCACTGGCTGCACGCCGCGGTGCTGGAGGTGGCGCCATCGTCGGGGGGCTCGTGGGCGCCGGACTACTGACGCGCGTGAACGAGCAGTGGCTGAGGATTGGCATCGTCGCGCTCGGGGTCACGCTGACGGTCGGACTGTTCCTCCGCGGGAGTTAGCAGGCACGCGGTGAGAGTCTGGCTGCGCTCGACGGCCGATCAATCGTCCTCTGTCGCGCGTTGGAATCCACGCCAGTCGTTGCGGGCATAGTCGCGGATCCCGAACTGTGGCGTGACACTTCGATGTTCCCTACTTGACTTCGAACGAGAGCCGTTGGACGGCTCCGCTGGCTCTCTTCGCGTGCTTCGGATCGTCGGATGTCGCGGCGATCTGCAGCACGTATGTGCCCGAAGGCAGATCGTCGGGCTTGAGGCCCACCGGCTGTGGCAAAGGGGCGGCCATCTGCTGGCGGCACCAGTGTCTCAGGCGGCAGCGAGGTGAGCTTGTCGGTGCCTCGCCACAGGCTCGTCACGGCCTGAACCGCTTTCCCCGCGTTGGAGATCTCGTACGAGTACGACAGCTGCGTGCCGGGCGGATAGACGCGGAGCGCGTCGGCCGGTCGAACAGAGAACCGATCGCTGTCGAGCGACTCGCTCGCGGCGGTGCGTTCACCAGCGCGGAGAACGAGCCCGGAAAGCGCGAGCGTGCCGCCCTTCACATCCGGCACGTTCACGAACCCGCCGACCGAGCTGATCGCGAGCGGCGGTCGCGAACGGCGAAACGCAGTTGATAGCCCCCGGGTCTTTTGATCGGCACGCGCGCGATGTACACGAGGCCGTTCTTCATCGCCTGCTCGGCCGCCGCCTTCTCGAGCGTGATGTCGAATCCCGTGCTGATCGTGTCGACCTGCGCGCCGTCGCTGTTGAAGACCAGACCGACGAGATCTGCCGAAGCCGTCCTGGTGCCACTGGCATCGGTGGAGAAGGCGAGCGCTTGCGCGCGTCGAGGCGCAGCACCGTGCGAACGAACATTCCACGTCCGGGTGACCCTCCGCGGTTCTGAGAGCCGCACGCTGGCCTCGGTAGGCGCCTTCCGCGTCATCCCTGCCCACGACCTCCGCGACAACTTCGACAAGCCCCTGGACCCTCGCCACGGCGAGCTTGTGGCATTTACGTGATTCAGGACTCGTCCAGACCGTCTTACTCGATCGCGACACCAGCGTGGTCACGCTGACCAAGGAAGAGCGCGATCTGCTCGAATCGCGGCGTCGCGACGAGGACTGGCCAGAGCGACAGACGTTCAATCACGGCGCCCAGAAGCCACGTGAACTCAAGCACGACGCCGAGGTCTACCTCGCCTACCTAGAAGAAGCCGAGCGGCTGCGCGAGGAGGGCGCGAACATCCATCGCGTCGTCCTCGAGGCGAGCCGGACAATCGACTGCGGAAACCCGTGACCCTGAACCACGCCATTCAACGGCTGATGGTGCTCGACGCCATCGTGGAAGACCCCGACCTCGTCTGGCTCGGCACCACCGAGGAGAAGGCTACGCATCTGACGACGCTGATTCGGATCGAGCCCGCGGACCTGCCTCACGTCGCCGTCGGCGATGGTGACGCTCGCACCGTGCGGTACTTCCCAGATCGCCTGTCCATCGGCATCCATCCGGCCGGCCGCGGCGTGGTCGTCTACATCGTCACCGACCCCTGGCTGGACGAGTTCCGCGTGTTCCTCGTGCGTCACGCCCGGCTGCTGCTGGCGTTTCCGGCGTGGACGGTCCGGATTGTGGTGCCGCCACAGTTCCCCAATATCGGTCAGCGCGCCAAACAGGCCGTCTGGAACCAACTGATGGCGCCCGTCAAGACCGAGACGCTCGACGAGCTGCGATGGTATTTCGAGCAGGCGCGAGCGCATCCCGCGCAATCTCGCTGTCCCGACCTGGACGAACGGTTCTATAGGGCTCGGGACTCCTTCTCAACACCTCGGTTCAAGGCTCTGTACCGTGTGTGGAAGCAGGATGCCGAAGCCGCCTTTGCGAGCTGCGGATCCCACGCGCTCGACGACGCCGTGACGGCCGGCGCCGGCCGTGTCGAGGCCCTTGAGCTCGGTCACCGGTATGGGCATCTCTCCCCTCTGGTTGCCGTCTCCTGAGCTACGATCCTGGCGCTACACTGGTCGCACCCAGTTCGGGAACCGCCGCCGGAGGCGGCGGTAGTTGCATCAGCGTCCGACTCGCCGTACTCTGGCTGAGGAGCATGGAATGACCCAGAAGGTCGATGCCATTTACACCGGCGGCGTCCTCAAGCCCACACGCGAGTTGCCCTTTCGGGACAAGCAGCGCGTGCGCCTGACCGTGGAGACGATCGACGAGCCCGAAGGGGATCGCGAGGCCGCCATTGCGCGGCTGAAGGCCGGCATCGCGAGCATGCGTTTTTTCTCGGAGGGGCCGCTACCCAGCCGAGAGGAACTGCATGATCGCCGTTGACACAAACGTCCTGATCTACGCCTGCGATCAGGCTGACCCACGGCGTCAGAGCATCGCTCTCGACCTCATCACCAACGCACAAGACGGCGCCCTCCGCGTCAAGGCTCCGTTCGCTGGGGCTCACCGCTGCGCGGCCTTGACCCGTCCGGCGCGCTCCCCGCGGGACAGCAATTACCGGAGCGACGGGGACTGGTGTGCGACCGTGTTGTGTTCGTAAAAACCGGGCCGCCAGGTCAAGGTGACCTTGACACAACCGTGGCACGGGATAGATACTGAGCGCGCTTACTGAGGCCGCTAGGTATGCCAACACGACCGGACACTCTGCAGGGTTCGCTGCCGCTCCTGGTACTCACCATCCTTGCGCGTCGGGGGCCACTGCATGGCTATGGCATCACGGCCCACATTCAACGCCTCTCCGATGCCTTGCGCGTCGAGGAGGGCTCGATGTATCCCTCGCTCCACCGGATGGAGGAGGCCGGCTGGATAAGAGCGCGCCAGATTACGACCGAACACAACCGCCGGGCACGTGCATATGAAATCACGGCTGCAGGGCGCCGGCAGCTCGGCATCGAAGAAGATCGGTGGCGATCGACGACAGGTGCGGTAAACCACGTTCTGAAGCACGCGTAGGGGGACTGATGTCCTGGTTGTCTCGCCTGATGAACGTATTTCGGTCTTCCGGCATTGATCGCGCGCTCGATGAGGAAATGCAGTTCCACATCGAGGCCCGAGCGGACGACCTTGTGGCTGCCGGCATGACCCGCGACGCAGCGGAGTTAGCCGCGTCCAGGCAATTCGGAAACCGACTGCGCCTACGCGAATCGAGCAGGGATATCAAGCTGCTGCCATGGCTCGAGTCAGTCTTCAAGGACATTCGGTTCGCTCTTCGCATGTTGCGCAAGCACATCGTCGTCTCCGGCGCAGCGATTGCGTCGCTCACGCTCGCGATCGGCGCCTGCCTGGCCGCCTTCTCGCTTGTCGACGCCCTCATCCTCCGCCCGTTGCCCGTGCAGGATCCCGATCAGTTGGTTTACCTGACGTTTCCAACATACTCATCTGATTCACCGTTGGGTTCGAGCTTCAGTTACCCGCTGTTCACGAAATTGCGGGAGGCCGAGGGTGACAAGATCGAGCTCTTCGCAACCAGCGCCGAAAACAGACGTCGCGCGACCTTCTCTAATGCTGGGCAGCAGGAGGAACTGCGAGTCCGATTCGTGTCGGGCAATGCGTTCCCTGTTCTCGGCGTGCGGCCGGCGGCTGGTCGGCTGCTAACGCCGTCAGACGACTCCGCACCAGGCGGCCACGCGGTAGCCGTGCTCAGCCACTCATTCTGGAGGCGGCGATTCGGCTCCGACCCGGCGGTCGTTGGTACTGCGTTCACCTTGGGTGAGAAGCAGTTTGAGATCGTTGGCATTGCACACGAGTCTTTTAGCGGCATTGAGCCAGGACGGCTGGTCGATGTCTGGTTGCCGCTCACGATGTACGACGCGAGCGGCTTCACGTTCACGAACCCTGAGTGGAACTGGTTTTCGATTCTCGGTCGCCTGGAGCAAGGCACCCATTCTGCGCAGGCGCGTGACGTCCTTCAGGCACCCTTCAGACAGTTTCGCCGCGAACTGACGTCGGGGCGTCGAGGGCCACAGAATCCGCCCGATCGCATCGAACGCTACGTCAACGCGCCGCTTACGTTGGCGTCGGCGGCCAATGGTCCGTCGGGACTACGTCGGCAGTTCGATCGGCCGCTCCTGATCCTCTCGGCCCTGGTCGGTTTCGTGCTGCTCATTTCAGTGTCCAACGTGGCGAATCTGTATCTGGCGCGTGCCGCCGTGCGAGAAAGGGAGATGTCACTACGGCTTTCGATCGGCGCCAGTCGGTCGCGGCTGGTCCAGCAGATGTTGATAGAAAGCGGGCTGCTCGCTGTTGTCGCGTGCGTGCTCGGTCTCGTGTTCGCGCGCGTGGCTGGCCCGACTATCGTCCAGATGCTCGCGCCGTCCGCGAATCCGGCATACCTCGAGTTGCGTATGGACTTGCGCCTACTGGGCGTCGTCTGCATCGCCGGGGCGTTTACCACCATGCTCTTCGGACTCGCACCGGCGCTGCGGGCGTCCCGGGTGGCACCCGTAGGTGTTCTACGAGGCGGAGAGCCGCGGACAACGTCTCGGACCGGGCTGCCAGGGCCGCTGGTGGCCGTTCAGGTGAGCTTCAGTCTGGCAATCCTGTTTGTTGCTGGTCTCTTGTTGATGTCGTTCGCACGGCTGACGAGCGTGGACCTCGGTTTTGCCAAAGAGGGGGTCCTGCTGGTCAAGGTCGATTCAGGCGACCTCCAGGACCCCGAGATGGTCAGAACCACCGGCCTGCAGCTCCTCGAACGCGTGCGTGGCGTACCGGGCGTCACACACGCAAGCCTGTCGGCGTGGCCGCTCTTCAGCGGCGGGGGCTGGATTTCGCTCGTCCGGGTTGCCGGACACGAGTCCGACACACTCTCTCCGGCTCATCTACCGGTATCCCCAGGTTTCTTCGACTCCATGCGCATACGCCTCATGGACGGGCGTGATTTCATTCCCAGCGATTCAGAACCAGTCGAGCCCACGGCCGTTATCGTCAACGAAGCATTCGCGCGGCACTATTTCGGCGGCACCTCGCCCGTTGGTCGCGTCTACGATCGCACTGGTCAACCTCCACCGGTCCGTCAGGAAATTGTGGGTGTCGTCGCTGACGCGCGGATCAGCGATCCGCGAAGCCTCCCGCGTCCGACTGTCTACGTCCCGCTGCGCGGACTCGGAACCATGCAGGTCCGAGTCGGCGGAGACGCGCTCGGCTCGAGGGCCGCCATCGATCGTGAAGTCCGCGCGACGCATCCGTCGCTTCGCGCGACAGAGTTTTCCCTTCAGTCGACACTCGTCGCCAATACGCTTCTGCGCGAGCGTCTACTCGCGCTGCTCTCGGGGTTCTTTGCCTCTGTCGGGCTTCTGTTGGCGGCTATTGGGCTGTATGGCGTTCTGAGTTATTCAGTCGTTCGACGCACTCGGGAAATCGGCATCAGGATCGCTCTCGGGGCGAGGGCGGGCGCGCTGGTAGTCGCGATCGTCAAAGACGCGGCTCTGATGACGGGCATCGGGATTGTCGCCGGTCTGGCAGGCGGGCTCTACCTCTCCGGGTTCGTGAAAGGGTGGCTCCACGAGGTGCGTCCGACAGACGCCTTCAGCATCGGGATCCCGATCGGATGCTTGCTGCTGACGGCCTTTCTTGCCGCAGTGCCAGCCGCCAGGCGGGCGTCTCAGCTCAATCCCATAGAAGCGCTGCGATCAGAATGAACCACCAGTGGTTCGAAGGATCGTGCTTCTTCTACCGCCGGCATCGACCGTGTGACAGTCCCCAGAACGATCGTCTCGACACGACTCGAACACACGACTTGACAGTTATGCACACGGGCGCAACTTGCTTTCATTGTCCCGTGGCGATCAGTCGCCACTCCTCCACGTCGGTTCACACGGTCACGTGGAGCATGCTTCAAGCTCGTCGCCTTCAGGGCACAGCGAGAAGCACCCTCAACCACCGGAACGGTTGGATAGGGTCGCAGCCGATACGAGACAGCCCGAGATGGCCTGAGGCCACTCGACGCAACGGCACACAACGCGACTCGCACTCGACTGCGGTTCGGCACATCGCCAGCCGCACCGAAGCGCACCACCGAGGGACCGGGAGACCAGCACAGAAAGCCCTGTGGGCGACTTCCTCGTCACGAGATGTCGCAGCCTGGGCAATGGGTCATTGACGCGCTCGGGACCATCTCCAGCGCGCCAATGGCCACGAGCCGAGCATCGCGGACGGATCC
>JBBQEJ010000161.1:0-11700 GCA_038320555.1 Vicinamibacterales bacterium
CGAATCGCCCAATGTGGCGGAGCTCCATGCCGAGCTGACGGCGGTGCTCGATGCGTTCGGCCGGCCCTACGAAATTCTCGCCATAGACGACGGGAGCACCGACGACACGTTTGCGAAGCTCGCGGCGCTGCAGCGGAGGAATCCGAGGCTGCGGGTCATCCGTTTCCGGCGCAACTTCGGCCAGACAGCCGCGTTTGCCGCCGGATTCGCGCGCGCGCGCGGCCACTACATCGTTACCTTCGACGGGGACTTGCAGAACGATCCCACCGACATTCCCGCGATGATCGAGAAGATCGCGGAGGGACCCGACATCGTCGCGGGCTGGCGGAAGGAACGGAAGGATGCGTTCCTCAATCGGCGGCTTCCGTCGATGATCGCCAACACAGTCATTTCGTTCGCGACGGGGGTCAAGCTGCACGACTACGGCTGCTCGTTGAAAGTGTTCCGCGCCGAGGTCGTCAAGTCGATGAAGCTGTACGGCGAGATGCATCGTTTCCTGCCGGCCATCGCGGCC
Organism: Vicinamibacterales bacterium; assembly: GCA_038320555.1. GTDB lineage: Bacteria > Acidobacteriota > Vicinamibacteria > Vicinamibacterales > 2-12-FULL-66-21 > JALZOC01. The sequence continues at coordinate 515 of JBBQEJ010000161.1, forward strand.
GAGCAAGGGGTCGATATCGTGGAGCACGTCGTCAAGCACCGCAAGCGCATCCATGGCAAGTCGAAGTACGGGATCTCGCGCACGATCCGCGTCGTCCTTGATCTCATGACCGTGAAATTCCTGAGCAGTTACTCGACGCGTCCGCTGCAGATGTTCGGTGGTGTCGGATTCGGGATGGGACTCTTCGGCGCGGTCATCTGTGCGTACATGGCGTACCTGAAGATCGTGTACAACCCTGGCATCGCGAATCGTCCATTGCTGCTCCTTGGCGTCCTGCTGATCCTTGGCGGCATCAATCTCGTCATGACAGGACTTCTCGGCGAAATGCTGTCGCGCACGTATCACGAATCGCAGAACAAACCGATTTACGTCATCCGCGAGGTGCTCGAGGCCGAGACGCCTCATGCGGATGTCGTCCTGAGAGCCTGACGGGTGGGGGCTCGGGGAAACCGAACGACCGGCGTAGCGGGCGCACTCGTGGCCCTTCTCATGGCCGCCTGCGGTGGCTCCTCGAACGGCCCTACTCCCGTCCAGCAACACCCCCCGTCATCTGGTCCCCCCTCGACCGGGCCCTCGGTGAATCTTGCGCCGGTGATCGACGGGATCACGGTGGGCGCCGAACGTGCTGAGGTCGACACGGACGTTACGCTGACGGCGGCCGTCACGGACGACCAAACGCCGCTCGATCAACTCACGTTCGAGTGGAAGGCCGGTGCCGGCACGTTCAGCGGCGAGGGGGCGTCGGTGAAATGGCGCGCGCCGAAAGACATCAGGACGCCGGCCGACTATGAAATCGCGCTGACGGTCACCGAGGCCTATGGGACGCCGGACAGCTCGGGGATACGCCCTCAGAATGTCACAACGGCCAAGGCTCCGGTCATTCGCGTGCACAACTCGCCGAAAGAGCTCGGCGACATGTCGTTGCAGTTCCTGTCGAACTTCGCCGACTCCTCGGTGTCCACATCGACGTGCCTCCGCGACTTCAGCGAGAGCTGCAGGGGCAAAGCTGAGGAGAAGACCGACATCGATAACAATCGCGCGTACTACCGGATTCTTTCGTCGTCCCTGGAGCTCCGGAGTGTTTCGGTCGTTTCAAACGCTTTGACGGCGCGCATGACCGTTGCGTGCTCCTTCACCTCGCGTGTTGTGAGTTGTTCGCCTGCTGGACCCGCTGCTCCGGCCTGCAGTATGGTCGGGTCGACCGAATCGGTTAGAGGCGATTGCAATCTGACGGGCGTCTACGAACAGAAGCGCTGGTGGTTGTGCGACAGCAGATTCGCCAGCAAAGGTGTGCTACCTCTCTCCATGCGCGGCTTCTTCGGTAGCCGCTGAGGACACGACGCTCCGTTAACGGGCGTTGGGCTGGTCGATTCATGCGACGGCGCGCCGATGAGCTTCCGCTCTGGATCGTGGCGGTTGCCGTGCTGCTGTTTGTGGCACACGCCGCGAACTATTTGTATTTCTTCGTTGACGACGAAGCGATTCCGTACGTCTACGCGCAAAACGTTCTCCACGGGAAAGGTCTCTCCTATAACGTTCTCGAAGGGAAGCTCGAGGGTTACTCGGACTTTCTGCACGTCGGGATGGCGGCGGTGATTCTCGCGGGATCCCAGGCCGTGCACTTTCCAAGATTCAGCGTGTTCTTCGTCGGCAAGGCACTATCGCTCCTGTGCGGCATCGCAATCCTGGTGGTGGTGTGGGCACTCCTGCGCCGGTCGCGGGCGCAACGGACAACCGCAATCACCGCACTGGGGTTGCTGGCGCTGGCCGGTCCGCTCGCGTTGTGGAGCTGCTCGTCGATCGAGGTGGTGCCGTTCGCCCTGGGGACGATGGCGCTGGTCGCGGCGCTCGGGCTCGAATGGGATGGCTGGACGGCCCTGGCGGCGACGTTCCTGATCCTTGAGCGCATCGATGGCTTCGTGTACGCGAGCGTGCTGATTGGGGCCTTCGTGTTCACCGCCACTGTTGCGCGGCGGCGCGAAATGCTTCGCCGCGTGATCCTTCCGGTGTCAGTCGTGTTCGGCCTCTATCACGGCTGGCGCTGGGTGTATTTCAGGGACTTTATTCCCGCGCCGCTCGAGGCCAAGATCCTCTACAAGCTCACTCGCCATTCGAACCTGGTCGTAAAGGCACCAGATAGCCTGTACCTGATCCGGTTCACTAGAGTGTACGGTTGGCCGGCGGCGATCGCCCTGACTGCTGCTGCTGCTCACACGCTGCAGATCGGGGGCGTGGGCAGACGCTTGACGCTTGCCGCCCTGCCGCTCGTTGCATACGTGGCCCTGGTCGGCGATTGGATGTTTGGATTCCGTTTCTTCGTGCCGCTGTTGCCGATCTTTGCCCTCATCGTTGCCTCCTCGGTCGGATCGATTGCCCGATTGCGGCCCCGCGTTGCGGGGGCGATCTGTCTGATAACGCTCGTCTACGGCGGATTCGCCGCCGCGCGGTTTTTCGATACATATGTTGAGATCGAAGGAGCTCCCAGCTTCCTGCGGCACCCGTCGCGCGACCTGCATCGTTTCTTCTCACCGTACTACGGCCTCTACGAGATGGCGCGCGGGATGATGCCGGCCGGGGAAGTCGTGGCGTACAACCAGGCCGGCTTCGTGCCGTTCATGCTCGATCTGAACAACATCGACGATCTTGGCATCTGTTCCCGCTTTCATGCGGACGTTCCGACAACCGACCTGTACTTCACCGAGGTTGGCCGGTATGCGCCGCTGACGAACAAATGGACACTGCGGCCGGGCGAAGCGTACCTGCTGTACCAAAATGCGCGATTCGTTATGGCACGGACCGACATCCTCTGGCGCGCGAACCACGACACGATTCCACAAGCGCTGTTCGGTGGGTACTACGAGCTTGTGGGGATTGACGGGGAAGGCACTAACGCTATCTATCGGCGAACGGAACGACCCGCCACCCAATTTGCGACGAGCCCCCGTATGTTTGTCGAGAACGTCTCCCACGTGTCGTACGTGCGCGACGCCAGGGTGGACGGGCAGCAACTCGACCCGCGGGATTTCGTCCGTCGTCTGCCGTTTCTTCGCGACGACGGGGAGAGGCTGTCGTTCACCGGGCGCCTGCAAATCGCGCTGACGTTTTCGACGCACGATGAGCAGGTCAACGGGATCTCCGTCGATGAAGTGCGGGTCAATCAGCCGACCACGCTGCAGCTTTCGCTCTTCACGCGGAGCGGCCAAATGATCACGCGCGACTTGATCGAGCTCAAGCCGGAGTGTCCTCGGTCGATTTGGGTTGAGGCCCCGCCGGGAACAGCCGCAAACCGGCTGACGATCGATTTCACGGCCGCGCCAGATCTCAGCGCGAGCGCGCGGATTAGCGATCTGCGCGTGATGGGGCAGCGGCTGGCCCTCGAGTCTTACATTTCAAAACACTTGCGCTTTCCAAGCCCGGCCTATTCGACTCGTCCCCACTGAGGGGGACGGTTACCGCGTTGCGCGCATGATGCACGCGCTGACGATCTGCGCGAGTTGCTGATCGCCGGCAGGCGTGAAGTGGATCGCGTCGGCCTTGAAGTACACATCATGGGAGCCGGGGAGGGCCGCGAATTCGGCGGCAGCATCGCATAACACTCCGCCGCTTGCCCGGGCGGCATCGCGCGTGAGCTGAATGTACTGCTGGTGAAGCGTTATCACGTCCGCAAGCGTGCGAACATGGCGCCGGAGCAGGTACTCCGGCTCGTGCCCGGCGACGTGATTCGACGGCGCTGTCACGAACACCGGAATGATGCCGGCCTTGCGCGACGAGGTGGCCATCTGCTCGAGGTTGTGGCGATATCGATCGGCGGGCACTCTGTTCGGGCGTTCGGCGTTCCGCACCGATAGCCCGACGCGCGCCTTCAAAGCAAGCTGCGCGATCCGGAGATGACCGCTCAGCCACAGCCCACGCTGTGCTGCGCGCAGATCCGGGTCGGTCGGCCCGAGCGCCATCCAGTGATCGTTCCAGCCGTAATAAATCACCACGACCGACGGATGGAGGGGAATCACGTCGCGCTCGAGCTGCGCGAGTCCCTGTTCTGAGGACCAGCCCCCTGCGGCCAAATGAAGCCCTGTGGTTGCGGAGGCATGGCTCGCGGAGAGCAGCGTGAGCGTCCGCGCTGGATACGTGCCGAACTCGGTGCACGAATCCCCCATGAAGACGATCGCCGGGTGCGTGCGTCGCGCGGTCCGTAGCTTCTCGCGGTAATCGCGCGTGACCCAGAATAGATCCGGATCGTCGGCATACGCCGTCTGGATCGTTTGCGGATCGGGCCAGCCGAACTGTACGGCAGGCATGAGGTGATATTCGAAGCCGGCCACGCGCAGCGCCGCTTCCACGAGCAGCGCGGTAAGAACGACGCTGACGAAGACGAGCAGGAGCCCTGTGGCGATCGACGCGCGCGGAGCCGCGCCGGAAGGGCGCGCGCGAGGCGCCATCAGAACAGCGTGTAGATAAACGGGGCGACCCCCGTGACCTGGCCGACGATGAGAAGCACCGCGGTCAGGATGAGAACGGCGACAAACGGAATGAGCCACCAGAGGCGACGGGCCCACAGGAAATGAAAGAGCTCGGCAATCGTGCTCATGCCTCCTGCGACATTCCTGGCAGTTTTCATTCGGAATCCTTGTAGATAATCGTCCGGTCGAGGACGAGTGCGTCCATCTCACTGCGCGCGAACGTGCTGAAGGCCTCCTTCGGAGTGTTGACGATCGGTTCGCCGCGCAGATTGAACGAGGTATTCAATACTACGGGCACGCCCGTCGCTTCCCCGAAGGTCCGAATCAGCGCATGGTACCTCGGGTTTGCGCGCTCGACAACAGTCTGCAGTCGAGCAGAACCATCCACGTGCGTCACAGCTGGGATGCGATCTTTGCTCTGATCCAGTACCGGCACGACCAACAGCATGAACCGCGCCGGGTAATGCCGCGCCGGTTCGGTGAGATCGAACAGCTCTGCTGCGCGCTCCTCGATCACCGACGGGGCGAAGGGACGATAGGGCTCGCGGAACTTGATCTTCGTGTTGACGATATCCTTCATGTCCGCGCGGCGCGGGTCAGCCAGAATGCTGCGATTTCCAAGGGCGCGCGGACCCCACTCGAATCCCCCCTGCGCCCAGCCGATCACCTTGCCCGCGCCGAGCAGATCGACGGTTCTCTCGATGAGCTGCGCTTCATCGCCGCACTCGATATGACGCAATCCGCTTGCGTCGGCCGTGGCCCGGACGTCGTCGGGTTCCATGGCCGCGCCCCAGGACGCGTGCTCCATGACGAAGCAGCGTGGTGCGCCCAGCACGTGATGTTGCACGAACAGCGCTGCGCCGAGCGCGGCGCCACTGTCCCCCGCAGCCGGTTGAATGTAAAGGTCCGTGACCGGCGTCTCCTTGAGAATACGGCCATTCGCCACGCTGTTCAGCGCGACGCCGCCCGCCATGCACAAGCGCGTGGTATGAAAACGGGCGCAGGCGCTGCGCGCCATGCGCAGCAGAATCTCCTCGGTCACCACCTGGATGCTCGCCGCCAGATCCGCATAGTGCTGGTTTTCGGCCGCAAGCTCGCGATAGTTCGACGGCCTGTCGCCGAAGTACGACGCATACCCCGACGTATCGGTAAAGAACGGCGTTTCCGGTTTGCGCGGCGCGCCGAATAACGATTCGAAACTGGGGCTGTAAGTGCGCGTCGCCGAGTAATGAAACGAAAAGTAATCGAGGTTCAACGCGAACGCGCCGTCGGCCGCGACATCGATCACCTTCCACACCTTGTCCTGATATCGAGGCACGCCGTACGGAGCCATCCCCATCACCTTGTACTCGCCCTCGTTGACTTCGAAGCCGAGAAAGGCCGTGAAGGCAGAGTAGAGCAGCCCAAGGGAGTGGGGGAAACGGATCTCTGAGTCGAGTGTGAGAGAACTGCCGCGTCCAGAGCCCATCGTCGCGGTCGCCCATTCACCGACGCCGTCGACGGTGAGAATCGCCGCGTCGTCGAAGGGAGAGCAGAAAAAGGCGCTGGCAGCGTGTGACTGGTGATGCTCGACAAAGAGGATGCGATCCGGCGTCACGCCGACGAAGTCGCGGATGCGGCTCTTCACCCACAGCTTGTCGAGCATCCAGGCCGTCATCGCTTTTCGGAAGACGGCATGCGAGCGGGGCACGGTCCCGAGCGCAGTCTGCAGGATCCGTTCGAATTTGACGAAAGGTTTTTCGAAAAACGCGACGTAATCGAGATCCCCGCCGGCGAGGCCCCCCTTGTTCAGACAGAAGCGGATGGCGCGCTCCGGGAATCCGAAATCGTGCTTGATTCGGCTGAACCGCTCTTCTTCGGCCGCCGCAATCAACACACCGTTGTCGAGCAGAGCGGCCGCAGCATCGTGAAAATAACAGGAGATGCCGAGGATCCGCATCAGAACTGCCGACGCGACGACCTGAGATCTGCGGGAGTCGACTCGTGATCACACCAGCGTGGCGTGTGTCCGCGTGGGCGTCGCGTCGACTCGCTGGGACCGCCCAGACGCAGCAGACCCATCGGAACGATGGCCAGGAAATACAGGAGAAAGAAGAGCACGTGCGCCTGCGCTTCCGCCGCGCGCTGCGCAACGCGCCTCCACCGCGTCCAAAGAGTCGTGCGGTCCCCCATCGTGTCGAAGCGGCCAGCATAGCACGTGTGGTCGGTCATGCCGCTGAACCAGCGCGGCACGGGGCAGGGCAACGCTCGTCGACGGTTTCGTGTCGTGCGGCATGCGATAATTGCGCGTGCGATCATCTAATCCTGAGGTGCACGCCGGCGGCGGCGCGCGGCAACTCAGAGTGGTCCTGTTTTCCGGCGGCCGCGGGTCCGGCGTTCTCACCCGCCAGCTCATAGCCAATCCCGCGATCTCGCTGACGGTCGCGATCAACGGATACGACGACGGCGCGTCGACGGGCGAAGTGCGGCGCTGGCTTCGGGATAGCCTGGGACCGTCCGATTTCCGAAAGAACGCGTCGCGGCTTGCTGGCGTACTCCAGTCGTGCTCCCCGGCGCTGACCGAGCTCCTCGATCTGCGCTTTCCAGCAGGGGCTTCGGAAGGTGACGCGCGGCGCGCCTTTGCGGCAATTGGTGGTGATAGTACGGTCGATGCGCCGGAAATTCGTCTGCTGACGGACCGGCTCGATCCTTCCGCGCGGGCCCGCGTAGCGGATGCCCTGATGCGCTTCGGGAGTCTTCTGGCGGAAACAGAGGATCCGTTTGACTTTTCAGATTGCAGTCTCGGGAACCTGGTTTTTGCAGGCCTCTACTTAGAGTCCGACCGCCACTTCAATCGCGCCGTCGACGAATACTCTGCCCTCGTCGGGCTTCCGCAGGGGCTCATCGAGAACGTCACGGACGGCACCAACGCGTGGCTCGTGGGCATCGACAGTGAGGGGCGGCTGCGCGCGACCGAAGAGGAGATTGTTGACGCGACGCGGCCACATCGGGTGCAAAATATTTTCCTGATCGATCGGCCGCTGACCGCCGAGGAGCGCACGGCGATTGAGACGTCGCCCGGGGCCGCGTCGAGCCTGCTGCTGCGGCGGACGGTGCCCGCCGGCCTCAACCCGCGACTTGCAGCCAAAATCACGGGCGCGGACCTGATCATTTACGCCCCCGGGACACAACACTCCAGCCTCTTTCCGTCATATCTGACGCCAGGTCTCAGCGCGGCCGTCGCCGCGAATCTGTACGCGATCAAGCTGCTCATCACTAACATTCAGTCGGATGCCGAGATCAGCGGCAGTAATGCGGTCGACATCATCGACCGGGCGGTGTTCTATCTGAAAGAGAAGGGAAAGGCGGCATTTCCCACGCCGTGCCTCATCACACACTACCTCCTCAATGATCCGGGGCAGGACGACACCACGAAGCCGTACGTGCCGCTCGGGCCGCTCGATTCGATCGAGGACCCGCGGCTCGTACGGATCGGCAACTACGAGGAAGGCGTCACGGGTCGCCATGATGCCGCCCGGGTGCTGGCGCCGTTCATCGAAGCCATTCTGAGCGATGACCGCCGCAAGCGTGTGGCCGTGCTGCTGCACGATGCCGGCTCGATCAACAAGACCGTGCAGACGATGCTCGAGATGGTGCGTGGGGGAGCCAGTCGCCTTCCGCTGGACATGACGGTGTTCTACTCGGGTGGCGAGGGGGACCTCGATGCGAGTTTCACGCGCCGTCTGCCCTTCAGCGTGGTTCCGCTGCCCGGCGGCGACGGCTCGTTCGCGCAGGCGGCACGCGGCGGCGGCTTCGACTTCGTCATCCTCTTCGAGTCATCGGGAATGTACTGGGGCGACGATCTCGTCGCGCTCGCGTCGCATCTGGCCGTGGGACGCCTGGACGCGGTCTGGGGAAGCCGGCGGCTTTCGGTCCGCGACATCCAGGAATCGTATCGGCTGCGCTATCGTAAGAACCTGCTGCTGGGGGCGGTGAGCTATATGGGAAGCCACGCGCTCAGTTTGGCGTACTTGTTTCTGTACGGCCGGTACATCTCGGACACCCTCTCGGCTGTCCGTGCGGTCCGCGCGTCTGATGCGCTCGACGAGACAATTGATCTCACGCACAAACGCGCCAATCACCTGTTGCTGACCGGGCTGCTGCGCCGCAAGGCGGAGATCCTTGAAATCCCGGTCCGGTTTTTTTCGATTTCGCCAGGACGCGTGAGACGCACCAGCCCGCTCGAAGGCCTGCAGGCGCTGGCAACGATCGCGTGGCGGCGCCTCGCGTCCTCCCGGCCGGTGGTGACGGAAGCAGGGACCATTGCCCCCGTGCCGGAGCCGGCCCCCTCAAAGTCTGTGCATTCCCCGCGCTGATTCGTGACATGTCCCGACTGCTCGTGATTCCAGCTGCCGGACTCGGGTCGCGCCTCGGCGGACACGTACCCAAAGTACTGGTCCGCGTTGCCGGCACAACCATGCTCGACCGCCTGCTCGATCTCTATGACGAGGTCGTGCAACGCGTGGTGATCGTGGTCCATCCGGCGTTTGCGGCAGATGTGCGGCGCCACGCGGCCGCCCACCGCGATGCGGCGCGGATCGAGTGTGTCGAGCAGCCGGCGCCGACCGGCATGATGGACGCAATTCTTCTGGGGCTGCCGGCTGCAGAGCGCCATCAGCCGTCGAGCGTGTGGGTGACGTGGTGCGATCAGGTTGCCGTCCATCCGAAGACCATCGAGCGTCTCGCGATGCGCACCGGCCCCGATGCGCGCGATCCGCTTGTCCTGCCCACGGTCATGCGCCAGCATCCATACATTGCTCTCGAGCGCGACGCGTCGGGCCGGATCACCCGCGTGCTCCACCGGCGCGAGGGAGATGCCATGCCGGAGGCCGGCGAGAGCGACATGGGGTTGTTTGCGATGTCTCCGCGTACCTTTTGCGAACAGCTGCCGCAGTACTCGCGGGAAGTCAAGATCGGCGCCGGCACGGGCGAGCGGAATTTTCTCCCTTTCATCCCGTGGCTTGCCCGCACGGAGACTGTTGCAACATTTTCATGCGAGGACCAGATTGAGGCGGTGGGCATCAACACTCCCGAAGAGCTCGCGATCGTCGAGCGGTATCTTCGAGCCCTGAGCCCTGAGCCCTGAGCCCTGAGCCCTGAGCCCTCCGAATGCCAACCCTGTCAATTATCATCCCCGCCTACAACGAGGAGCGTTTCATCGGCACGCTGCTCGAGAAGATCAATTCGGTCGATCTGGAACCGCTCGGGATTGAGAAAGAGATCATCGTCGTCGATGACTGTTCGAAGGACCGCACGGCAGAGATCGCGGGTTCGGTGGCCGACGTGACGCTCATGCGCCTCCCGTCAAACGGGGGGAAGGGCAGGGCCGTGCGGGCTGGGATTGCACTCGCGACAGGGGAGTACCTGATTATCCAGGATGCCGATCTGGAGTACGATCCGAAGGACTACGTGCCGATGCTGCAAGCGCTGCTGTCGGGGCGGGCCGACGTTGTCTATGGAAGCCGCTACATGGGAAGAGGCCGTCACACGAACCAGTCGCTGGCTGCGTACCTGGGCGGTCGCAGCCTGAGTCTCGCGGCACTGGCCTTCACCGGTCGGTATCTCACCGACACTGTCACCGCGCTGAAGCTCTTCCATCGAAATCAGATTGCAGCACTCGAGCTCGAAAGCAGCGGCTTCGAACTCGATCACGAAATCACGGCGAGGATGGCGCACCGGGGCGCCCGTTTCGTCGAAGTTCCGATTCGGTACTCGCCGCGCAGCCGCGAGGAAGGCAAGAAAATCGGGATGCGCGACTGGTTCGTGGCCGTGCGAACATTCGTGCGCTACCGGAACGGATGATGCATTGCCTTCGCGTCAATGGACGTTCTCAAGATCGCTCTTGGCATCGGCACGAGCATCGCAGGATTTCTTGACGCCGGATCCATCGCGACGTCGGCGGAAGCCGGCGCTTCCTACCGCTACAGCCTGATCTGGGCGGTTCTTCTCGGCACCCTCATCGTCATCTTCTCACTGAAATGACCGGTCGGCTGGCCGCGGTCAGCCGCCACACGCTCGCCGACGCGATCCGTGAGCGACTCGGCTTTCCGTATTTCGCGATGCCGCTCTTCGCGGAACTCGTGGTCGACTGGCTCGTGCTCGCGGCGGAAATCGGAGGCGCGGCGAGCGCGCTGCAGCTGGTCACCGGGATCTCGTATCAGATCTGGGCGATCCCGGTTGCCTTCTCCATGTGGCTCGTCCTGTGGCTTGGCACGTTCGGCGTGATCGAGAACGGGATCGCGTTTCTCGGAGCCATCACGTTGGTGTTTGCAATTGGCGCCGTCAAGTTGTGGCCGGGGATTCAGCACATCGCGACGGGTCTCTTACCCGCGCCGTCCGACGCAAAGCAGCCGCAGTACTGGTTCACGGGCATCAGCATTATCGGCTCGTTGATGAGCCCCTACATCGTGAATTTCTATGCGGCGGGGGCGGTGGAAGAGAAATGGTCGACGAAGGACATCGCGACCAACCGCGTCGTTGCCACCGTCGGCATGTCGTTTGGCAGCACCCTCGCGCTCGGTCTTCTGATTGTCTGCGCCGTTGTGCTGGCGCCGCAAGGCATCAAGGTCGAATCGTATGACGACGTGGCTAAGGCCTTCACCGTCCCCTTTGGATCCTGGGGCATCCCCCTGTTCGCTGGTGCGCTGGGGGTTGCGGCCTTCGGCGCCGGGCTCGAAGTTGCTCTGA
>JBBQEJ010000162.1:0-11654 GCA_038320555.1 Vicinamibacterales bacterium
GGGACCTACCGTCGCCGTCATGATCACTGGACCCACTTTCGGGGGTTCATGCGCCACCAGTGCCCGGCTTCGACAGCGTAGGCATCGAGCACGCGGTTTTCGCATCGCAGGCCGGAAGCCGCCTCATCAGTATTGGACCGCCGCGTCCTGCTCACCGGCGAAGAGCAAGGACATCTCCGGCTTACGCTCGCCGGCGCGACGATGGACATCGAATTCTGTAGCCGATCGAATCCGTAGCGTTGTAATTGTTAGCGGAGCATAATGCGACGTGGCACAATGACTTTGCGCTCGCTGCCCGAGAAGCGGCGCATTGCGTATTTCGAAGTAAGACGTAGCCGACTTGATTTGCACGAAGCCGTGCACACAGCTTCTTCCGATCCCCGGGGCGACCACGATGAAATACTGGATTCTGGCGTGTAGCGCGCTTGCCGTCGTCGCTGCACACGCGATATATACCTTCAACACCCGCCAAAGCCGTCGTCGCGGACAATTCGCACACGATCAGGTGAGCAACGAATGGCTTGCCTCCGCGAAGATCCACGAGGATCACAATTGATAAACCAGCGACGAGCGTTTGGTGACAGGCTGCGCCGCCAGCGTGAGCGTCAAGGCGTATCACTCACCGAAATTGCGGAGACGACGAAAGTCGCGGCATCGCTCTTTGCCAGCCTCGAGCGGGGGGACTGCTCGCGCTGGCCCGGTGGTGTGTATAACCGGGCATTCATTCGGGGTTACGCGAAGGCTGTCCAACTGGATCCCGACGAGATGGCCGCCGAATTCGCCGAGTGTTACGAGACGCCGGTAGCCGAAGCGCCTGCACGAACGCCCGCGAAGAGCTCAAACGAAATTCCGGCGCGCCCTGCCTTGCGGCTCACCATTGAAGTGGACCCCGCCGAAGGAATGCACCGCTTTGCGCGAGCCGCCGCCTTCGCCGTCGCGGACCTGTTGGCCATCGCAGCGCTGGCAGCCGCTGTCGTGCTCACAACCGGCGGATCCCTTTGGCGTTCGCTCGCCGTCACCGCCGTCGCGTACCACGTCCTGGTACGGGTCATTGGCGGGATGCCGCGACTCCATCGTCTTGCCGGCCGGACCGATACAGCGACGCCCGAACCGCTCGTCGACCCGATCGAAGGGGAACCCGAGGTCCCCGTCAGCGGCACCGCCAGCACAGTCGCTTGATTTGATCCGCCGCTGATTTCAACTTCCGGCCAATGTGTCCAGGCCGAAGTTCAGCCCATTCCAGCGACGGGTGTCAGTTGGTAGATACTGGACCGAATGACGGGACTCGCGGACGAAGCGTCGGTCGAAGCTCACAGCGCTAGCCTCCCCAAGGATCTCGGCCTCGTCGATCTCACGCTCACGCAGGTCCTCTTCATCGTCGGCCTCCCCTGGGTCGGCGTGGCCGCCAAGCAGGGACCGGCGCACGTCGTTTTCTGGCTTGCCGCCATCGTCCTCTTTTACCTGCCGTCGGCGGCGGTCGTCATTCATCTCAACCGCGCGATGCCGCTCGAGGGCGGCCTGTATCAGTGGGCGAAGCTCGGGTTCAGCGAGCTCGTCGGCTTCATGGTTGCGTGGAACCTCTGGCTCTTTGCGATCCTGAACACGTCAGAGACAGGCCTCCAGGTCACGCAGTACTTCCGCTACATCCTCGGGCCTGATGGCGAGTGGCTCACCGGCAACACATGGTTCGTCGTCTTTGTCAGCACAGTGATCTTTGCCGCCCTCGTGGTCCTCACGGTGCGCGGCCTCAGCGTCGGCAAATGGGTGCACAAGATTGGCGGCATCCTGATGCTGACGACGTTCGCGATGCTGATGGCGCTGCCCTGGCTGAATGTGTATCACGGGACGTTGCGCGAGTTTCATCCGCTCGCGACGGCCATTCCGGTGATGTCGATCATGAGCCTGAACCTCGCGGCGAAGATGGGATTCGGTGCGCTCGGTGGATTTGAATACGTGGCGATTCACGCGGGCGAATGCCGGAACCCGGCGCGAACCGTCGCGCGATCGGTCGCGTTGGCGGCCCCAATCATCGCGGTCATGTTCATCTTCGGCACGAGCTCCGTGCTGGCGCTCGTGCCCATCGATCGCATCGATCTCATCGCGCCGATTCCGCAAGTGTTGAGCGCAGGCTTCGGCACGCTGGGATCGGCGGCGGCCGTGGCGCCCATCACGATCCTCGTGCTTCTGTGCATTCGCGTCGCGCAAGCCAGCGTGCTCTTTGCCGGCAACACGCGGTTGCCGATGGTCGCCGGATGGGACGGGCTGCTGCCGCAGTGGTTCACGCGTCTGCACGACCGCTACCAGACACCGGTCAACTCGATCGTGTTTGTCGGCGCGGTGACGCTCGCGTTCAGCATAGTCGGGCTGATCGGTGTGGGAAAACAGGAGGCCTTTCAACTGCTGTGGAACGCATCGGGGATCTTCTACGCCCTGACCTACCTCGTCATGTTCGCGATCCCGATCGCCGGCGTGCGGTCGCCGCTGTGGTTGAAGATCGCGGCGCTGTCAGGCTTTGCCATGACGCTGCTGTTCGTCGTCCTCTCCATTCTCCCCATCGTGAAGGTAGAGAGCCGGGTTGTCTTCGCGCTGAAGATCTCGTCCGTGATCGTGATCGCGAACGCGATCGGCCTGGGGATTTTTCTGGGGAAACGGAGGTAGGGGTTCTACCGGGTTCTGCGGCGTTCGCGTTCGTCAGAATCCGGTCGGGGAGATGATCTGCAACTTCGGGAAGTAGGTGCGGTAGCGTCGGGCATCGCGAGTGAGGAGTGTGTAGCCGGCAACGGCGGCATGGGCGCCGATGTAGAAGTCCGGGAGCGGAGCACGACAGGCGCCTCCTGCACGCCGGTACTCGAGGAATGTCTGCGCCGCCAGAAAGGCCGCCTCCCACGGCAAATCCTCGCGTGCGAAGTACTCGAGGGGAATCGCCTCGTCCAGGTCCTCGATCCGGTCGAATGCGAGCGAGGCCTCGGCGTAGATGATCGGATCGATCACGACCCGGCCCTGTTCAGCGACACGCGCGATCATCGCGGCTGACCAGTCCGCCCAATCGGAACCGCCCGTCGCGACGTCAATCAGGACGATGCTGTCCACGAGGGTTGGTGGCATCGGGGGGCCTGTATCCGACCGCTAATAATCCCGCGTCAGGGCCATGATTTCGTCGGTCGTCATCTTGCGCGTCGCGGTGCCGCGAAGCCGTGCCACGATTGCCGACCCGCGCGTCGCGCCCCCTGCCTTTCGGATCCGCACGCTGTCGCCGTCCACCTCGAACACCACCTCTGAATGCGGCAGCAGTCCGAGCCGGTCGCGGATTTCCTGGGGGATCGTCACTTGTCCTTTAGTTGTGATTCTCATTTAGTATTACTCTTACTGGTAAGAGTAATACTTTATGTCCTATTTCACAGGATACCAGATTCGCCGAGGGCGAGGAGGTCATGTCGCGGCCAATCTTGCCCGCATTGACATCTGATGCGTGATGTTTGATGATTATTGGGCATGCGCACGACGCTGGATATAGACGACGACATCCTTCAGGCGGCTAAGGAAATCGCTGCAACTGAAGGCCGGACGGCTGGCAAGGTGCTTTCGGAGCTGGCTCGAAAGGGCCTGACGCCCGTGCGGCAGAAGGTCAGGGTGCGGAACGGGGTTCCGCTACTGCCGCCGCGTGCTCCCGGCGAGCCAAAGCTCACCATGAAGTTCGTGAACGATCTTCGAGACGAAGAACCGTGAGCCGACCGGTCCTTCTCGATGCGAATGTGCTGATCGCCCTGTTCGAGGCGGATCACGTGCATCACGAGCTTGCACACGACTGGTTTGCGGACAACCGCAATCGTGGTTGGGCGACATGTCCACTGACCGAAAACGCGCTGATCCGTGTGTTGTCGAACCCGCGCTACGGATCGAACGCCCAACGCGCCGGGGCGCTGGCTTTGCGCCTGCGAGCGTTCTCGGCGGGAGAAGGACACCAGTTCTGGGCTGCTTCGCTGTCGCTCGGTGACCGCGCGATCTTCGATCCATCCTTCGCAACCCATCGTCTACTCACTGACGTCTATCTGCTGGGTCTCGCGCATGTGAATGCCGGCACGCTCGCGACATTCGATCGTACGATCCCGCTCAAGGCAGTCGTGGACGCGTCGCCCGATGTCCTGGAAGTGATTGGGAGATAGCCCGGGTTCTACCGGGTTCCACTGGGTTCTGGGGGGTTCTGCGGGGTTCTACAGGAGAACCTTGCAGAACCTCGTAGAATCCGAACTTCATGCCGCCGGCGCGGGGGCGAACGAGAGACGACGACGGAACTCGCGGCGCAGGAGCAGCAGGTTGAGCACGAGCTGCACGGTGATGGCGACGACCGACAAGTACCAGATCCAGTGCAATTGAAAACCTGGCAGCCGCGACAGGAGAAATGCCGGGACCGCGACGATCACGATGCGGCTGAACGAGGCAACGAGGGCGGGCAGCGTGTGGCCGAGCGCCTGGAACATGCTCGAGCCGACGTAGATCACGCCGGACGCAACGAACGTCCACGACACGATACGCAGGTATTCAGTGCCGACGGCGACGACCTGGGGATCGCTCGAAAAGACGCGGACCATCCCGGCGCCCGCGATATGGCAGGCGGCCGAGAGTAGCACCATCGCGCCGGCGGCCATGAAGACCGCTGATCGAAACGTCGCGCGCACGCGGTCGGCGCGCCGGGCGCCGACGTTCTGTCCGGCGACGGGGGCGACCGCGAACCCGAGCGCGACGACGGGCATGAAGCCGGCCTGCACGATGCGCATGCCGATGCCGAATCCGGCCTGCGCCGCGGACCCGAACGGCCGGCTCACGGCGTACACGACGAACATATAAACGGCGAGCAGCGCGAATTCCGCCCCGGCCGGGAGTCCGATCCCGAGCATCTTCCTCCAGAGTCCGAAGTCGGGCTTCCAGTCCGCCACCATGAACTTCAAGTACGAGCTCTTCTGAAAAAAGTAGAACGTCAGCCAGACCGATGCGACCGCAATCGCGATGAGCGACGAAATCGCCGCGCCGGCCACGCCGAACGGCCGGTGGGTGACCCAGCCGAAGATGAGGAACGGCGCCAGGACCATGTTCAGGATCACCGACGAGGTCGAGACGATCATCCCTGGCTTGAAGTTGCCGGTACCGCGCAGCGCGGCGCCCATCGCAACCATCCCGAACTGGAGCGACATCGCCGGGATGAACCACAGGAGATACTCCGAGGCGAGCGACGCCGTGCGCGCATCCGCGCCGAGCGCGTTCACGTAGGGGACGCGGATGGCCATGCCGCCGATCAGAAATATCAGGCCCACGACCACCGACAGCACCTGCGATTGATTGAAGATGAGCAGCGCGCGGCCGTGATCCTTCTGTCCAGCGGCGTGCGACACGAGCGTCGTGATGCCGACGCCGAGCATCTGTGTAATCGCCAGAACGATGAACGTGAGATTCCCGGCAATGCCGACGCCGGCGACCGCTTCCTTCCCCAGCCGTCCGACCCAGTACAAGTCGACGAGAAAATACAGCGTCTGAAACATCATCGTCACGAGCATGAAGCCCGTCGTCTTGAGGAGATGGCGCGTGACCGATCCGGTCGTCAGATCCTGCATGGCTTGGGTGCGCATTGTATGCCTGAATGCCGTTCGGGGACCTTCACCGCCTTCCGGGCGTCATAATCAAGTCCGTCGTGGAGCCGGACGCTCCAGTTAAGGCAGCCCTATGTCAATACGTCCAGTCAAACGAATCATTCAGGCCAAACCCACCATTGAAGGCGCGGGCGTCAAGCTCCGGCGCGGATTCGGCTTCGGCGACACGACGGACTTCGATCCCTTCCTGTTGTTCGACGATTTCCGCAACGACGTGCCGCGCGACTTCCTGGCGGGGTTCCCGTGGCACCCGCACCGCGGCATTGAGACAATCACCTACGTGCTCGCGGGAACGGTCGAACACGGCGACAGCCTCGGCAACCGTGGCGCGCTCGGCGCGGGCGACGTGCAGTGGATGACGGCCGGCAGCGGCATCATCCACCAGGAAATGCCGCGCGGCGACGCGCAGGGCAGGATGCACGGCTTCCAGCTCTGGGCGAACCTGCCGGCCTCATTGAAAATGACGGCCCCACGCTACCAGGACGTCACGGCAGGCGACATTCCGACGATCATCGATGACGACGGGACCAGCGTGCGTGTCGTGTGCGGGGAATTCTGGGGGAAGCGCGGACCGGTGGAGGGCATCGCAGCCGAGCCCTCCTACCTCGACGTCTCGGTGCCGCCGGGGAAACGAAAGACGCTGCCTGTCGAAGTCACGCGGCATGCGTTCGCGTATGTCTTCGCGGGATCCGGAGTGTTCCACAACGCGTCGCATCCGCTGCCGGTGAAGACCGACAACACGGGCGATCTCGACGCCGCGGTTTACCGGGAAGCGGGGGATCGATCGCTGGTCGTGTTCGATCGCGGCGACAACGTCACCGTGCAGGCGGGCGAGATGGGGATTCGTTTTCTGCTGGTCTCGGGGAAGCCCCTCGAGGAACCCATTGCGTGGCACGGCCCGGTGGTGATGAACACCGAGGAAGAATTGCGCCAGGCATTTCGCGAGATTCGCGAGGGCACCTTCATCAAGTGATGTTCGACAATTCGACGAGCAGCCGCACGTGACGCCGGCCTTGTCCGCCGAACCTCACGAAGCGAGGCGGAAGCCACATGAATTTGGGCATCCTGTGGCTTCCGGCTGTGTATTTGTGGCTTCGTTTTCCGCCTACATCTTCTTGCGCACGATCCGGACAACCGACGCGTGCTTCGCGCCGTCGATGTCGTGATACGTGACGCTGACGCTGTCGCCGTCGTGCACGAGATCGGTGATCGTGGGCTTGCTGCCTGCTTCGGTCATCTTCCTGGCGGCCGTGCCGATGCCGGTACCCGACACGGTCGTCTTGTTGTCGACCGTGAAGGTTTCGTCGCCGGCCTTGCCTTTGATGGTCAACGAGGACCCGCTCACCGCCGACACGACACCAGTTGCCGTCTGGGCCTTGGCTGCGGGCGCCGCGGGGCCTGCGGTGGCGGCCGGAGCAGGCGGCACCGATGCGATCCGCCGAACCATATCGGCGTGCATCCCCTGGACATGGTAAGTGACCTCGACAGCCTGACCGGTCTTGACCACGTCGGTCAGCACCGGGCCGGGCTTCCCTTCCGCCTTCGCCTCTCGCGTCTTCGTCGATCCGCCCGGCGCCACGACTTCCGTCTTGCCGTCGACCGCAAAGGTCATATCCTGGTCTCCGACCTTCACGGTGATGGAACTGGCGCCGACCGTCGTGACCGAGCCTTTCACGGTCTTGGTCGCCTGGGCCATCGCCGCTGGCGGCGCCGCCGCCAGGAGCACCGCACATCCGAGCATCGCAATCAATCGCTTCATGGAATTCCTGCCTCCGTGCGTCACTGTAAACTGCGCGGGGTCTCGATAGCAACAGTTCTTACCCGGCGCTTCCGTAGAGCCTTTTCTAAACAAAACCAGGAGATTGATACCCTGAAAGAGCGCCTTCCGGCCGCCTGACCTCCTGTAAGAACCCCGGTGTATTACGTCCGTTTGCGCGACTGTGCGAGCAGCTGCCGGTGCCAGCGATCGCGATCGCTTGTCACCTGTAATGGCCGCAGCGCGATGAGTCCGACCTTGCCGATGGAGCGCTGAAGGTACTCGCGTTCGTCGAAGCTGGCATCGAGATCCTCGTCGCCCGCCAGCTCCAGGCCCGCCTCACGCGCCATGATCAGGGCGCGCGCGTGCACGGAGAGCTCGAGCTCGAGGCGCAGCAGGCAGTACATGTCGGCGACGACGACGCCTGGAAACCGCGAGCGCAACTCCTGCAAGTACTGACCGAATCGGGTCAGCGTGAAGTGCTCCGACGCCACGAGCTGCAGCACCTCGATGTCGAGGTCCATGCCCGCTCCCATCCACTCGCGCGTTGCGCGCTCGCTGCGATCGAACACGAACAGGAGCAACAGCGGCAGCACGAGCATCACGACCGCGGCCTGCACCATCGGAGGCAGCGGCAAGTGGTTGAATCCGGAGTGGATCGCGATCGCGGCGGCGAGCCCCGGAAGGAAGGCGACGTGGGGCCGTCGCGGGTACCGGTCGGCCAGCGCGCGCGCCAGAATCGCGAAGATGGCTGTCGCGCCACCGTGCAGCATTGCAGTACCGAGACCGCGCACGAGCCAGAGCGCCAGCGGCGCCACACCGAACGCGTGGAGATACGTGACGTTCTCGACGAGCGCGAAGCCCGCGCCGACGGCAAAGCCCTGCACGGCCGCGTCCACCAGAAACCCCGCGCGCCCGCGCAGGATGAGCACAACGATGATGCTGGCCTTGAGTGTTTCTTCGATGACCGGCGCGATGTAGTACGAGGCCGCCTCGCCAGTCCTGAGATCGAGCCCAAGCGCGGACCATAGCCAGAGGGAAATCAAGGCCGCGGCGGCCCCCCCGGCCAGTGCGGCCAGGATCCATCGGATGGGAACGAGCTTGAAACTGTCCATCATGAACAGGACAGCCAGAAAGCCGATAACGGGCAGCAGCGCGAGCGAGATGCTCAGCATCACTTCAGAATCTTGACCGACAGCATCGCCTCCCGGCGCGGCGCGTAGCCGTCCTCGAAGGCGACGGCGGCGCCGGCTGACACGGTGAGCTCGAGCGTTGAGAGGAGCCCGAAACGGAAATCGAGCTGCGCGCCGGTGTCGGTGAGCACGCGTCGCACCTCGCGCGCATCCACGTTGGTGGCAAGCCCCCCCACAAAGATCGCGGGCCGGGCCCACGACGCATAGAAACCAGGCCTTCCCACACGACGGAACCGCACCGGCGGAAGGTTCCACTCCAACATTGATTTGACAAACGCACGGCCGGCAATCTCGTCGAGCGACGCCCCAGGGAAGCTGTAGACGTCGCGATAGCGCTTTTCGTCGCGATGATCGACCCAGTTGTTGCCGAAGGCGCCGAAATAAAAGTTTGCGAACGGGTCGTCGCGGCTTCGCGGAGAGAACCCGGCGGCGGTGCGCAGCCAGATCGACGAATGCCCGGCCGGCACCGCCAGGCTTCGATCGAACGTGCCCTCAAAGAGCGGCACGACGCTCCCATTCACCCGATTGCTCTGCGCCTCCAGAGACCACCGTCGTCCCGTCTCGTCGTCGACATGGCCGAGGGAACTGCGAAGATCCTGGTCGACGAGCCGCGCGTCGAGCGTGAAGAGCCGCTTCACATCCACAGCAACGTTCTGGAATTCAGGAAGACGATCGAGGTTCCCCGCGAAGCGGGCGCTCACGTCAAGGTCCAGGCGGTGGGGCAGATCGAAGATCAGCGTCTGTTTCTTGCCAACCTGAAGCACATAGCCTTTGCGGCCGGTTTTGGTGGGGCCGAAGAGATCGTAGAAATCCCCCGCGTTGAGCTCGAAGCGGCCGCGCCAATCGAAGCGCTCGTAGTCGGCCTTGAGATGCAGGCGCTCCGACTGCGGCAACTCGCCTGCGGGAGAATACGACGCAACGAGGCTTGCGCGGTTGAACTGCAGCGGATCGGAAAAATTTAAACGCATGCCGGCGGCGGCGGTGTCCTTGTATCCCTGAACCACCGGATAAAACGATTCGCGCTTGAGGCCCCCGGCAAGTCGATACTTGCCGGTCTGCTGCATCGAGTCGAACGGCACATCCGCCGGTGACCCGACCGACCAGCTCTTGACGATCGGGTGTTCCGCCGCAAGACGCTCGCCGAGGAAAGTGATCGCGCTGACATCCTCGAGCGGACGCGGCTGGATGCGCGTTGGAACGAACCCCGCACCCGAATACCGGAACACAATCAATCCGCCGTCGGCCAGCGGAATCGGCCGGAAGAAGCCGGTCTCCGCGTTGGTGACGGCGTCGAGCTTCTTCGTCTCGAGATCGTAGCGAAAGATGTTCGAGACGCCGGTAAAGTACGAGCTGCCGTAGAGCGCGCGGCCGTCCGGCGTGAAGGTAAAGCCATTGGGCACCGCTGTGCCGAAATCAAACGTCGCCAGCGAAGCCGCATCGGGTCCTGTCAGCGTGGTGGTCTCGAACACCCGCACCTGCTGCTTCCCGCTGATCTCGCCGAACGACGCGACGACGCGTGAGCCGTCAGGCGAGAGGTCGAGGTCGTACATCACGGTCCCATACGGCCACGTCACGACCTGCTTCCATTCGCGGTAGGGCGGCGCGATCCGCACCAGTGTGCAGATGCCGTTCAGATGCCGTATGCCCCAGAGCGAGCGGTCCGCGCGATTGAAGGCGAGATCGCCGATCCGCGCGTCCTTCATCAGCATCTGCTGCCGCCCGGTCGCGGGATCGAGCCGCATCAGATCTCGGTACGACCCGTTGTCCCTCGTATAGAACAACCTGCGGTCGTACGGATCCCACGCGAGCGACGCCACGGTAAAAATCGTTGGGCCCTTGATGTCCGCCAGCTTGTCGATCCGGCCGGCCTCGGCGGCGATGGCCGCGACGTGCGAGACGACGCCTGGATAATTGAGAGCGGCGTAAATCTTTCTCGCTTCCGGATCGTAGAAGGCGCGCGACACCGACCCAAGCGCCCGCGTCGTGATATCGACATACGGCGTGACAGGATATGTGCGGATAGCCGCGAGATTGCGCTCCTGGAAATCGCGCTCGTCCTTCTCCCACGCGGCCCATGCCAGTTCAATGGACGTGCCGAAGACACGCTTGAACTGCGTGGCATAGTACGCCCGGCTGCCCTCGTGGCGCGAGACCCATTCGATCACCTTCTCGGGTGAATAGTGCCGCCCGAGCCAGGTCATGAATCGCGTGCCGTAGAGGTACGAGTTCACCTGCACCTGGAAGTCAATCTGCGTGCCCTCCGAGACCAGTCCCAGCGGATCGTAAAACGGCGTCTTGTCGCGGACCATGGATCGAAAGACCATCTCGTCGTAGCCACTCTGCGCCCGACCGAGGCCGGCAGACATCCACGTATCCACGAACACCGCAATTCCCTCGTGATACCACCGCGGCGACGCCACCCGCGGCGTCGTCAACAGAAAGTACAGGATTGACTCCGGATGATCGGGAACCGGCGCGACCTTCCCTCCAAACAGCGACCTGAAGAATCGATCGGAGCCGGCGGCCTGATCCATCGTCGCGATGTGAACCAGTTCGTGGTTCATCAGGATGTTCATCCGCTCGTTGCCGGCGATCGTCTCGAACGCAAAATTCAGCGGCGCGATCTCGACTGTGACGACGTCGCGCGGCACAACCGAGGCACCCGCATTCCCGGTATCGGAAATGTCGGTCAGGAGGAGCATCACCGGATCTTTCGGATGGAAATCAAAGAGGCGGCTCTGGAACGCGAGCGAGTTGAGAAACGTGCGCGCGGCATGCGGAACGAGGAACGTCTCGGAGGGGTTGAGATACACGAGCCGCATGCCCGCGACGCCGACGACGCTCAGTTGCGCGGAGGCGGGGGTTGCGGAGAGGAGGATCGCAAGCGCGATGGAGAACGCCGCAACCCGCGGCGGCACGAGACGCATTGGGTAAGAGTATGGGATTTGCGGCGGGAGGACCGAAAGAAGTGAAAAAATGGACAGGTGCTCGTGCACCTGTCCCTCGTGCACTGTCCCTTGAGATTCTCAGTTTCCCATCGCGGCTGCGAATCTGGGAGTCCCC
>JBBQEJ010000163.1:0-11627 GCA_038320555.1 Vicinamibacterales bacterium
TGCACATGCGCGATCTGATGCTCGAGGAGTATCCGTGGCGCAAGTTGATCAGCAGCCTCGCGCAGATGAACTTCCAGGGTTACTGCTTCGCCGAGATCCCGGAGTCAGCCGATCCGATCCGCGTCCTGAAGTATTTCAGAGGGATGTTCAGGGCGTATCAGGGGCTGTAGTGTCCGGTCGCCCGTTTCCGTTTCCAGGTCACCGGTAAGCTGGTAACTGGCAACTGGCAACTGCGTTACTGCCTGCCTCGCGCGACTTTCGGGTCGAGGTGTTCGTTCAACTCCTCAGGCGTCACGGAGACGTCGACGCCGTTGGGCGGCACATCCACGCGGGCGATCCACAGCAGCGAGTTCAGCACCAGTTTCCGAATGTTCGGATCGCCGAGATTGGCGTGGTAGTGGCCGCCGGTGAAGCCCACGCCGCGTCCGCCGCCCGGACGCTCGTACGCCCACATCATCACCTGCGGCTGGCCGGCGTTTGCCCGGACATCGGCGTTGCCCTCATGCGGACCGTCGGGCCGTGACAGCGTATCGGGCGTGGGGATCGCGGTCAGTATCGGCGTGACGCCCCGCATCTGATTCACGAAGCGCATGTTGTAGTACCACTCGTCGCGCACATGAAACCGGCTCACGCCCCTGGTGATCGGGTGATTCGGCAGAACTTTATAATCCGCGTCCCAGACGGGGTTCACCGAATAGTTGATCTCGAAGTAGCCGCCAATCCAGTCGAGCATTTCCGCATGGCCCGAGTCTGCGGGCGGCTCGACGCAGTAGTGATAGAACATCAAGCCGGCCCCGCGCGCGGCCGCTTTCTTCAACGCCGTGATGCGATCGGGCTCTCTGAACGCCTCGTGCCCCTTGCCGCCCGTGCAGAACAGGAAGATCGCGTCCGCTCTGTCGAGGGCGGAAGCGTCGGCGGGCCAGCCGTCGTAGCTCGTCGTGACCGCGACCCCCGGCACGCCCTTCAACCATTTCTGAAACTGCCAGACCGCCGCGTTGTGTTCGTGCTGACCCGGACCGTGACTGGGCTTGTCGGCGATCAAGAGGATCTGTTTGGCTGCGGGCTGAGCGACAGGGTATGCGACCAGAGCGGCAGACAGGGCGGAGAGCGTGAGCGTGACCGTGACCGTGACGTGGATGATGCTGTGCATGCAGGCACGATTTACCTGCGTACGGTGCGGGGAGTCAAGCCTGGTAGCGGCGTGCTCAGAAAGACGCGGGCTGAGGGAGTGAACTATCCCCGTCCCAGCCAGTGCAACAAACCCAGTGTCAACCAGGGGACATACGTGATGAGCAGCACGCCGATGGCGAGAATGCCGAGCATCGGCAGCGTCGCCCACGTGACCTCGAGCACCGGCTTCTTGAAACGCACAGACGCGAGCAACAGGTTCAGTCCGAGCGGCGGGTGCAGGAAGCCGAGTTCCAGGTTCGCAACGAAGATGATCCCCAGGTGCACGTAGTTGATGCCGTAGACCTCCGCGAGCGGCAGGATCAGCGGGACGACCACGACGATTGCCGAAAAGATATCCATGAGGGTGCCGACGAGGAGCAGGAAGACGTTGAGGCCGAGCAGGAACACGAGGCGCGAGTGGATGTGGGCCTGCGTCCACTCGACGAGCCGGGTCGGGATCTCCGCGTACACCAGGTAGTCGGTGAGCCCTGCGGCGACGGCCAGGATCAGCAGCACGCCACCGACCAGCGCCACGCAATCGGCCGCCACACGCAGCACGTCCTTCCACCTGGGCAGATCGCGATGAATGTAGCGCTGCACGATCAGCGTGTAGAGCGCGGCCATCGGCGCCGACTCGACGAGCGTCGCGATCCCGCCGAGAAAGGATCCCACAACGAAGACCGGCAGGAAGAGCTCCCACTTGGCTTCCCACGACGCCGCGAGCGCTTCCCTCACGCTGAAGCGCCGGCGCTCCGCGTGTGTCAGCAGCCCTTCCCGGACGCCGAGCATCGCCAGAAGCCCCAACATCAGGAGGCCCGGAATCAATCCACCAATGAAGAGGTCTTCAATCGAGGCTTTCTGCGAGACGATCCCGTAGAGCATCAACGGCAGCGACAAGGGAAAGAGCAGGCCGAGGGAACCGGACGCGGTCAGAAGGCCAATCGAAAAACGCTCGCGATACCCGTCGCCCATCAGAGCCGGCAGCAGCAGTCCGCCGAGCACGAGGATCGTGACGCCCGAGCCGCCGGTGAAGAGCGTGAAGAATGCGCACAGCGTCGCCGCGGCCACCGCCGTGCCGCCGGGGGCCCAACCGACCCACGCGCGGAAGACGCCCAGCAGCCGCTCGGACGAGCGCCCCTCCGCGAGCAGAAATCCCGCCAGCGTGAAGAGCGGAATCGCAGCGATTCCCGTGGAGGTCGTCAGCTCCTGGTACGCCATCATCGGGAGCACGACCGGCGGGTTGCCGCGCGAGAGAGACGCGAAGAGCGCGAAGCCGCCAAGCAGCGCGAAGATCGGCGCGCCCAGGATGCCGGCAACGATCACCATCGCGAACCAGGGGAGGATGGACTGGTTCTCGAGCACCGCGCGATGCTCGTTGAGCAGCACGCCCGCGACGATGCCGAGCGTCGCGATCGCGCGGCCGTACCACAACGGCGACGCGCGCCACACCAGCCGCAGGGCGATCAGTCCGAAGCCGATCGGCAGGGCGAGATCGGCGACCCATGTCGACAGCCCGGCGGTGACCTGATCGCCGGCAAGGCGGTCGGTTCGGACGAGCGCGCTGCCGCCGAGCGCGAAGATCGTGGAGATCATCGCGCCGATCGTGCCGGAGACGACGTGTGCCACGGCGCTCAGGGTGCCCTTCGGGATGAATTCCCCCGTCGCGAGCGTGAGAAGCTTCCCGTCGCGCGCCGCGATCGCGGCGCCCAGCATGCCGAGCCAGACCGTCAACGCCGCCGCGACCGCCCCAGATCCCGGGATCGCCGTGCCGAGAAACCGCCGCGAGGCAATCTCGGCGAGCGGCAGCACCATGATGCCGGCGAGCGCCGCGCTGGCGATGCCGTTCTCGACCTCGGTCGCGAACCCCTTCAGCAACTACTTGCCTTTGGACTTCCTGAGCGAGTCGCGCTCCTGCACCGCCATGTCGTACACGTCGGCCGGGACCATCGATCCCCGCATGGTCGAAACGAGCTGATTGGCCGCGGCCCGGAATTCCGCCGCCGCCTTCGGATCGAGCGTGATGACCTGCAGTCCACGGGCGGTCATCTGCTTGACGGACTCCGCGTCCTGCACCGGCGCCTCGGCGCGCACGCGCTTCTCGAGCGCCTGCGCCGCGGCGGTGACCTTCGGCCGATCGTCGGCGCTGATGCGGTTCCAGGCGGTGCTCGAGATGATCATCGCGCCCGTGAGCGGCGCGATGTGGAGATCGAGCATATACTTCGCGTCGCGGAAGATCTGGAGCGACAGCGCGAGGTAGGGTGGATTGGGGGCCGTATCAATCAGGCCGGTCGAGAGTTTCAGCTGGGCCGGGATGTCGGACGGAAGCAGCGCAACGGGATGAAACCCATTCTTCACGTACCACTGCAACCATTGGTCCGCGCCCTTCGTGGTGAAGAGCTTCGCATCCTTCACGTCGGCAAGCGAGCGCAACGGTCTTTTCGAGAACACCTGCACCCACCCGCCCGTGCCCCAGCTCAGAAGGTGGAAGCCCTTGGCCTGCAGCTTCTGTTCGAGCAGAGGCGTCAGCTTGTTCTCGACCGCAATTTCCTCCTGGTCGGACTCGAAGAAGAACGGCATGGCGAACACGTTGAAGGCCTCGTCCAGCTCGGCGAGACCAGCGGCCGTCAGGAACGAGGCCTGCAGCGTGTCGATGCCGGCGCGCATCTTCTTGATGGTCGTGGCTTCATCTCCTTGCGTGCCGCCTGGGTAAATCGTCAGCGTCACGCGGCCCTGCGTGTCTTTGTTCCAGGTGTTGCCCATATCAAGCAGCGCCTTGTGCCAGGACGTGTTGGCGGGCACGAGCGTGGCCAGCTTGATCTCGCCGGGGGCCGCCAGGATCAGCGCGGGCGCCACGACCAGCGGCAGGGCGACGAGAAACCGTTTCAGGGCAGACATCGTGTTGAATCTCCTTCAAAAGCGGACCGTGCGAGGTCCGAGTTCATTTGGTGAACAGCGTATCGATGTGATCGAGCAGCGCCTTGGCCCGGCGCTGCTGAACGAGCGTGACGAGCCGCACGGAGGGATCCTTCTCCGGATCGATCGCCAGCGCGGCCTGGAGCAGCTTTTCGAATTCCGCTCGATCCTGCGCGGGCACCGCCACGCCAGTGGCGAGCCCCACATACGGGCCGGGCGATTGGCCCTTCTGCAGCTCGATCGCCCGCGTGAAGTGCTCGCGCGCGCGCACCGGCGAGCCGCCGAGGGCCTCGGGAAGGCTGTCGAGGGATACGAACATCTCGTGCAGCGCGCCCTTGGCCCAGCTGTCGTCGAGCGCCAGCGCCCGTTCGGCCAATGCCCGTACGGCGGGCATGTCGATCACGATGTCGGGCCTGTCGATGCCAAGCCCGATTGCCGATCCCCAGGATGCGGCCATCCAGTACAAGAGCGGCACGTCCTTCTTCTCGGCCTTGGCAAGGGCTGGAACCGGATCGGTCAGCAGCTTCGGCCCGATTCCGGGGAAGCGCACCTCCATGGCCCGGAGGCAGTAGCCTTTCGCGCGCAAGTACAACTTGAGCGCGCGCTGGTTCAGATGTGCGACCTCGTCGTGGTGCTGTGCCTCTCCCAGCACCGCGGCTTCCGTTTCTAGATACGCCACCCCGTACTGCGTAAAATTGCTGCACGTCGCGATCAGAAGCTCCTTGTTTTTTGGGGCCGAGTCGAGCAGCGATTCGTACAGTTTGAGGCCGAAAGGAATGGCGTCCCCGACCAGCTCGAGGTCGTCGTCTCTGGTAAACACGTCGCCGCTCGATGCGAGCGTGCTGGCTACCATGCCGACAGCCCGGCGCTTCACGAGCGCACAACCTGTCGACACGGCCAGGATCGCGGCCAGAATGGTCAAACGCGCGAGGAGAGGCATTGTGCGAGGGGACATCGGCATAGTGAACTAGAAAATTCTACAACGTCAGGCCCTGATTCCCTCACTATCGGTCCCGGGCCGGTTTCGAGTCGTGAAGGAAGACTGAGGAAAGGATGAAATGACTCGCTACGTGGCGTTCCTCCGTGCCATCAATGTCGGCGGACGCACAATCAAGATGGACGCGCTGCGGCGGCTGTTCGAAACCTGGGGCGGCTCGAACGTGGAGACGTTCATTGCCAGCGGCAACGTGGTCTTCGATACGGCGCGAAGGAGTGCGGAATCGACAGAGCGCTCGATCGAGGATCACGTCCGCAAAGCACTCGGCTATCCGGTGATCACGTTCCTGCGCACGGTCCCCGAGCTGGCCGCGGTTGCCGCCCACACGCCGTTTGCTCAGGATGAACTCGACGCTGGTGGGACGCTGTTCGTGGGGTTCATGAAGACTGCGCCCGGTCCCTCCGTCTCCCGTGCCGTCGCCGCGCTTCGCAACGATGTGAACGATTTCGCGGTCAGGGACCGCGAACTCTACTGGTTGAGGCGCAGCCAGCTGATGCAGGCCCTCGCGTCGGGGCCGCCGATTGAAAAGCTGGTCGGCTCACCCATTACGATGCGCAACGTCAATACGGTCCGACGGCTGGCGGCCAAGTATTGCGGCTGAACCGTTGAGCTTGACCGGCACGCTCTGTGAATGGAAACCGCACAGATTGGAGCGTTGTTATGACTCGCGTTGCATGCGTCCTCGCCGGCGTCGTTGCGCTCGTTGCAGTCGTTGCCGGTGGATCGCGTCCTGAAGTGGACGGCGTTCCGTTCGCGTTGGCGTTCCGCGCCGGAGCAGCCGATCAATATCGAAATCAGCAGGTGCGGGGCCACGGCGTGAATTTCCACGGCACCATCACGGAACGCATCGCCGACGGCACGACCCGGACGTCGCTCGTGATCACGGTCGGCGCGGTTCGAGAGAGCGCGCCGCCCACGCTCGTCAAGACGTGGGACGAATTCGTCGCCGCCGAGCGCGCGCGGACGACGCTGGTCGTCGCGCTCAGCGGTGCCAAGCTGCCGGTTCCGGCTGCCGCGACGCCGCAGACCTACGAGTTCTCAGGTGTGTACGACGGCCAGGTGCGGACGATCATGCGCGTGCCTGGCGCGGCGGATTCGACGACCCCCGACAGCGGACCGTGCAAAGGAGAGCAGCCGCGCGGGGGTGGAGGCAGTTTTTACTGCGCGCCGCTTCTCGTGAGCGCGACGGCCGAATTGGTGAACCGGTGAGATTATTCACCGTGGTTCCCACTCCACCGGCACCTCGACATACGATCGATCCAGCGCCGAGGTCGACGGGCATCCCAGCAGCTTGATCGTGCGCAGGAGATCCGCTCTCAGGATCTCGACGGCGCGCCTGACACCAGCTTCTCCGGCCGCTCCCAATCCATAGGCGTACGCGCGGCCGACGAGCACCGCTCGGGCACCGAGACAGAGCGCCTTCGCGACGTCGCTGCCGCGGCGAATCCCGCCGTCGAGCAATACCTCCACCTGTCCACGGACCGCGGCCACGACTTCCGGGAGTGCCCGAATCGTCGCGTGCACGTCGTCCAATTGCCGCCCCCCATGGTTCGAGACGACGACCGCGTTCGCCCCGGCATCGATCGCGCGCCGCGCATCGTCGCCGATGTGAACGCCCTTGACGACGATCGGACCCTGCCAGGCCTCGCGAATCCATTTCAGATCCGCCCATGTCACGACGGATGCCTCGAGCGCGGTCCCGACGTCGGCGTACAGCATCGGACCTTCTCCGGGCAGAACGACGTTGGGAAACTTCATCATCCCGCCGTCGCTGAAGAATCCGGCGAGCCATTGCGGCTTTACCGCGAACTGCATCACGAAGGGCAGCATCTTCCACGGATTGCGCGTGACGAGCTCCTTCATGCCGTTGCGCAGGTCGCGCTCGCGCATGCCGGCGACCGGCGTGTCGATCGTCACGACAAGCGCGGAGTACCCGGCCTTTCGGGCGCGTTCGATCGTGGCTCGTGCGACGTCATGGCCGCCGACGAGATAGAGCTGGTACCATGTCGGCCCGCTCGTGGCTTTCTGCACATCTTCCAGGAGACATCCCGACAAGGTGGAGAGGGTATAGATCGTACCGAACGATCCCGCCACCCGCGCCGCAACTTCTTCGCCACGCGGATAAAACATCCGCGAGCTGCCGACCGGCGCGAGGATGATTGGCATTGCGAGCTCGGTCCCGAGGACGGTCGTCCGCATGTCGTAGTCCGGCACTGCGACGGCGCAGCGCGGGCGGAACACGATGTCGTCGTAGGCGCGGCAGTTGTGCGCCAGGGTGTGTTCGCGGTCCGCTCCGCCGTCGATGTAATCGAA
The DNA here is from genome assembly GCA_038320555.1 of Vicinamibacterales bacterium. Classification (GTDB taxonomy): domain Bacteria; phylum Acidobacteriota; class Vicinamibacteria; order Vicinamibacterales; family 2-12-FULL-66-21; genus JALZOC01. The sequence goes on from JBBQEJ010000163.1 coordinate 7,394, forward strand.
TACGGCTCTCGGCAGCCGGCGCCGCGCGCCGCGCCGGAGATCCTCGATGTTGACGGCTCGTGATGTGTTCATGTCCGGGCCATATTATGATGGCGGCGCCTCGAAATGATGTGGACGCCCTGGATTCAGGTTTACGATCCTCTCGGCAGCCCGTGGCTCAGCACGGCGGCCGCGGCGTTTCCGATCGTGCTGCTGCTCGCGGCGCTCGCGCTCTTCGAGTGGCGCGCACACCTCGCGGCGCTGGCCGGCCTCGTCGCGGCGCTTGCGGTGTCGGTGCTCGTATTCGGCATGCCACTGCCGACCGCGACAGCCACCGCTCTTTATGGCGCCGCCTACGGCTTCCTCCCCATCGGTTGGATCATTCTGAACGCGGTCTTCCTTTATAACCTGACAGTCCATACCGGGCAGTTCGAAATCGTCAAGTCGTCGGTCGGACGCCTGTCGAAGGACCGGCGCGTGCAGGCGTTGCTCGTGGCGTTTTCGTTCGGCGCCTTCATCGAGGGGGCCTCGGGCTTCGGCACGCCGGTCGCCATTTGTTCCGCCCTGCTGATCGGTCTGGGCTTCACGCCGCTCTACGCCGCGGGTCTGTCGCTCATTGCGAACACTGCGCCGGTCGCGTTTGGTGCGATCGGCACGCCAATCCTGACGCTTGCGGCCGTGACGGGGATCCCCTCACAGACCCTCGGGGTCATGGCCGGGCGCCAGCTTCCATTCGTGTCGCTCATCGTGCCCGCATGGCTCGTTGTGACGATGAGCGGCTGGCGCGGACTGCGCGGCGTGTGGCCGGCCGTGCTCGTCTGCGGGGGCACGTTCGCCGCCGTGCAATATGCCTGGAGCAACTTTGTCGGGGTCGAGCTCGTGGACATCGCGGGGGGCCTGGCATCAATCGCGGCGCTCGCAATCTTCGCGCGCGTGTGGCAACCACGCGAGGTGTGGGAGTTCCCGGAAACTCGCGAGTCGCCCTTCGACGTCGCTCAGGGCGACCCTGAGCCTGTCGAAGGCTCGCGAGTCGCGAATCGCGATTCGCGAGTGCCCGACTCGGTGCCGGCGCGCGGCGCGCTCGTGCGCGCGTGGATGCCGTGGCTGTTTTTGAGCCTCGCGGTCATTCTCTGGGGACTCGCACCGGGGAAGGCGTTCCTCAATGGCGGGCCGCGCGGGCTTGCGACGTACCAGGCAGGAGGGCGTCCATACGTCAGCCGCGTGCTGTCGCCGTCGTGGAATGTGCCGCTGCTCCATCGCGCCGTGTTCCGGGATTATCCTGTCGTCCCGGCGCCCGTCGATCGCACGCGCATCCAGGATCCGGCGTACCGCAACGACCGTGCGGAAGCGGCGCTCTTCACGCTCAACTGGATGTCGGCAACCGGCACCGCCATCCTGCTTGCTGCGCTCGCGACGGCGCTGTTCCTGCGAGTCTCCCTGACCGAATTTGTCTCCGTCGCGGTCCTGACGGCGCGACGAATGAGCGCCTCGCTCGCCACCATCATGCTGATGCTCGCGCTGGGCTTCGTCACGCGCTACGGCGGTACGGACGCGACCCTTGGACTGGCCTTCACGAAAACCGGCATGCTCTATCCGTTCTTCGCGGCCCTGCTTGGATGGCTTGGGGTGGCATTGACGGGATCCGATACGAGTTCGAACGTGCTCTTCGGCAGCCTGCAGAAGATCACCGCGCAGCAGCTCGGATTCAACCCGGTGCTCATCGTGACGGCGAACAGCACGGGCGGCGTGATGGGCAAGATGATCGATGCCCAGAGCATTGTGGTGGCCACGGCATCGACTGGACAAGCGGGCCAGGAAGGGCGGATTCTTCGTTTCGTGTTCTGGCACAGCGTGGCCCTTGTCGTGATCATGGGCATTATTGTGATGCTGCAGGCGTATGTCTTTACCTGGATGGTCCCGTAGGGAGCGGCCGGCGGTTGGCGGTTCGCGGTTCGCAGTTCGCGGTTCGCGGTTCGGAAACTCTAGAGAGACTGGAAACTGGCAACTGGAGACTGGTAACTGGAAGCCAACTAGCTGGGAGCTGGAAGCCCGGAGTAAAACGTCATGATCGAGCAACACTACCTGGACGATGCGCTACGGCAGTTGCGCAAGCTGAAGATTCAGGCCGACAAGGCTCTGGCGCAGACGACCGACGAGCATGGCTTTGCGACGCTGGATCCGGAGTCGAACAGCATCGCGATCATCGTGAAGCACATGGCGGGCAACATGCAGTCCCGATGGTCGAATTTCCTGACGTCCGATGGCGAGAAGCCGGATCGCGACCGGGACGGGGAGTTCGAGTTGACTCCCGCCAATACGCGCGAGCAGATCATCGCGCAGTGGGAACGGGGCTGGTCCACTCTCTTCGAGGCGGTGTCGTCGCTGACGCCCGTGGATCTTGGCAAGACCGTCCGCATCCGCGGGGAAGCACACTCCGTCGTCGAAGCGATCAATCGTCAGACGTCGCATTATGCGGCGCACGTCGGTCAGATTGTGATGCTGGCGAAGCACTATGCGGGCCCGAGGTGGCAAACGCTCAGCATCCCACGGGGCAAATCAAAGGAGGTTGACGTCTCGAAAAATGGCGCGACGTACGGGGTGAAGCCGGCCGCCGGCGGCTAGAGACTACGAGCTGGCAGCTAGCGGCTGGCGACTGGGCTCGCGGTTCGCGGTTCGCGATCCGGGATCGGGATTCGGGATCCGAACTGGAATCTGGAAGCTGGAAGCTGGGAACTCGAGACTGGAAACTGGAAACTGGAAACTAAAAGCTGAACCCCGTTCCCAGGTTCAACCGTGTGCCACCACCGCTCAGGCCATGGGCGATGTCGATGTTGACCTTCACGAGCGGCGCGATGATGAACAGGCCGACGCCCGCGCCACGGTGCCATTGGGCATCCTTCAGGCTCGCGCCGACGTCGGTCGCTTTGGCTGCATCCATGAAGACCGTGAGACCGAGCTTCGCGCCGTTCAGCACCGAGGTGATCGGCACGCGGAGCTCTGCCGAGGTCACCAGGAGCCGGTCCGCGTCGAACGTCCCCGTGCGGAAGCCACGAAGGTTCGACGATCCGCCAAGGAGCAGGCGCTCGTACGGCGGGAGTGTCGCGTCGGAGTTGAAATACTGCGCTCGTCCTGCGACCACCGACTGCCCGGCGACTCGAACGTAGCCGCGTGCATCCGCCTCGTAGCGATTGATCCGATCCCGTCCCCGCACATTCAATCCCGACCATCCGCCACCGAGGAGGATCGCGTTACCCGGAAAGGCTGGATCGCCCCGCGTGTCGAGGACCGCATTCGTCCCGAGCGTCCAGATCCGATCATTGAGCTGCCCGAAATCGACGGAACTGCGGGTTGCATCGACGCCGATGCGGACCACGTGCGCGAATTGGCGTTCGACGCGTCCTGTGAGCTCGACGCGCTGATCATCGATGTTGAAGTGCGGGTTTTCACGATTCCAGATCCCGAAGGTCGAAAAGACACGGCTGAGCGGCCCCTGTTTGAACGTGCGCTCGAATTCGAGCGCCGCACGCTTCGTCCCGCCCCATGTGAGCGGCACCGACAGCCGCTCCCCGGCTCCGAGCAGATCGACCGTGCTGACGCGACCGCCATACGTGAAGCCGTAGCCGTCCGCGTAGTTGAGAATCGGAAAGAACATCAGCCGGCTCGTGACGCGATGCCACGGCCGTGAAACAGGACCGGTGCCGGTAGCCGAGGACGTTACGCCCGGACGCTCGTGCACGACGAGGACGACGGCGACGTCGGTAGGGTCGTCGAGCGAGCGATAGCGCTTGCGGACCTCGACCGTTTCGAAGCGATTGCTGTCCTTGAGCCGCTTCTCGATCGCCTTCAATGAATCAGCCGCAAGCGAGTCGCCCACGGCAACGCCTGCCAGCTTCAACACATCCGCATCGGCAAGCGACGCATTCCCGTGCACGCGGATTTCCCGAATCGTCTCCACCGGCTGCTGGTCTTCCTCAACGAAGGGTCCGTGATCCCCGCGCTGCACCGCGGGGTCTGACCCCGGTCTGACCCCGGTCTGACCCCCGTCTGACCCCGGTCTGACCCCCGGCACTTTGATAATCGTTTTGACCTCTCCCTCGCGGTAGTTTGTAAAGCGCCGGTCGTAGCCGGCCTCGAACGATCCCATCGCGAGCGTGAGACCCGCGTGGATGTTCATGCTTCGCGGCAGCCACACGCCCGGGAACGGCTGGCCCATCGTCATCGACGCGCGCAGATCGTCAACGCGCACCAGCCACGC
>JBBQEJ010000164.1:0-11613 GCA_038320555.1 Vicinamibacterales bacterium
GCGTCGCTGGCGGCGTGTTCTCCTGATGCATAAAGCGTGATCCGGACCAGCGTCCCCATGTGAGGCTCAACGGCCTCATACCGCTGCAGGTCAGTTCGCGGAGCATTGGCCAGCGCGACGACTGAGAGACTCAGTCCGAATAGACGGGAGAGCATCACTAATCCACGAATCCCTGAATGGCTCCACGATCGCGACCCGCGACCCGCGAGTCAGTACGGATCCAATGCGACGCCGTTGTTCCAGGCGCGATACATCTCGTCGGCGGTCGGCAGCGTTGCGGGACGCACGAGCCGGAAGCCAAGCCACTGGGCATTGGTCATATACCAGATGCTTTTCGGCAGCTGAGGATCCAGTTTCTTCCACGAGGCATCCGACGGCACACGCGCCGTGCACGTCACACGCGCTTCATCGTCGTTCCACGAGCCGCCTCGGACGGCATGCGGGTACGGGGCGGTGGAACTGACACGCGGGTTTTCAGCCGGCGCGCCGGTGTATGGCGCGTATTGATCGAGCGTCCACTCCATCACGTTGCCGAGCATGTCGTAGAGACCCCACGCGTTCGGCTGCTTCGTTCCGACCTTGTGATAAGTGCCGCCAGTGAAAGGGGCCATCGCCGAATTCTTCGCGTACCACGCGTACTGGTCGAGTTGCCCTGAAGGGATTGGCGTCGTGCTGCCCGCACGGCAGGCGTACTCCCATTCAGCCTCAGTCGGCAGGCGGTAGTACTCGCCCGTCTTCGCGCTCAGCCACTGCGCGAACTTGTTGGCGGCGTGCTGGGTCATGCTGATGGCGGGATAACCGCTATTGCCACGGCCGAAACTCATTTCGAGGAACGGGGCTGTCGGGCGGCTCAGCGCGTCCACCAACGCGTCAGCGTGTTCGAGCTCCTTCGCCTGGTCGGCAAACATGAACAGCAGATACGCATCCCAGGTCACTTCGTGTGCCTGCATCCAGAACGCATCCAGGCGCACCTTGTGCGGCGGCTGAGAGTTGCCGTCGGCGGCTCCCATCAGGAACTCGCCCGCGGGTACGGGAGCCATGCTGTAGTGGACGGTCGTGTTGGGGATGGTGACGTCGTAGGCAACCGGTCGCGCGCTGCCTGTTGTTTTGGCACGTTCTTCGAGACGGGCACGAATCTTCTGGACCGCGGCCAGTTCTTTCGGATCGATGGGCTTGTCGGCCTGGCTGAAGAGAGATGCGGTCATGGCAACGGCCAGAAAGGCCACGGCAATGACCGCCGGGAGACGCAGTTTCATGCGTACAGTCTAGAACACCTTTGATCGGCCCGGCTGCGCCAGGCCGGGCACTTCGTGCTTTGCGTTCCAATCGACCGGCTTCGGCACGAGACTCACCTCCGAGTTCAGCGCCTGGTCCCAGGTGACCTGCTGGCCTGAATAGGCCGCGTGGCGGCCCATGATTGCCAGCAGCGTGCTGGTCGCGAGATTCAGATCGTCGTTCTTCGGCTTGCCGGATCGGATCGATGCGAACAGCACGTCATGTTCGCGCTGGTACATGTCGTATTCCTGGCCCTGGAACTGCCATTTGACCTTTCCGTCAGGCGTTTCAATCCGAGGCTGGCCGCCTCCAAGCAGCAGCGTCCCATCGGTCCCCATAACGTAGTCGAACGTGCCGTTGTAGCAGCCTGTGGCCTGGCGGTTGGCCAGGAATACCCGATAGCCATTCGGATAGAGGTAGTTGGCCTCGAAGTGATCGTAGATGGTGCCACCGTTGGCGGGAACGGCGCGGCCACCGACGGCGACGGCGCTGGCCGGCGGCTGATCCTTCATGATCCACATGATCTTGTCCGCATTGTGCACGGCCTGCTCCACGAGACTGTCGCCGGAGAGCCACGTGAAGTTGTACCAGTTGCGGATCTGCCACTCCGTGTCGCTCATGCCCGCGGGGCGCTCGCTCTCGGGCGGCATCGGCTTCACCGGATTGGTGTAGTACGTCGAATAGTGCGCGACCAGACGGCCGATGGCACCATCGTGGACCTGCTGAACAGCGTCCTGGATCATGTTGTTGTAACGCCAGCAGAACCCCGCGACCAGCGCGAGGTTCTTCGTCTGGGCGAGCTTTTGCGCCGCCATGACGTCACGCACGCCGGGCGAGTCGGTCGCGCACGGCTTTTCGCAGAACACGTGCTTGTTGGCGTTCACCGCCGCCGTCAGATGTTGCGGCCTGAAGCCTGGGGGGGTCGCCAGCAACACGACGTCGACGCCGCTGTTGATCACCTTGTCGTAGGCATCGAGCCCGACGAAGGCGCGATCAATCTTGACGCGCGCCCCGAACTGCGTGCTGGCCTTCAGCCGGTTAGCCGTCCCCTCGACGATGGCCTCGTCGACATCGGCGATGGCCGTCAGTGCCGTGTTGGCGTCCGCGCTCAGCGCCTGGGCTGCCGCACCGCTGCCCCGGCCGCCGCAGCCCACAAGGCCGACCTTGAGCGCATTGGTCACCGTCTGGCCAGAGATGATGGCGGGAAAGCCCGCCGCAAGCACACCGGCCGCAGTGCCCGTCTTCTTGAGGAAGTCGCGACGTTCCATCTTGTTCGGTTCCTTCTTGGGTATGGTCGCCATAATGTCTTGTCCACTGTCTTGCGAATGGAGTCCTGATTATCAGGGTCCGGGAATCCGGATCATAGCGCACCGGCCGCCAAAACATCCGCTCCTCTGTTTCGCGCCAATACCGGTAGAATCACTCCGTATGGTCGACTCGAAAGCCGCGCGGCTCTTCGCCCTCAGTGCATGGATTGTCCTGCTGGGAACGCTCGCCGGAGCGGATCAGTCGCAGACCGGCAAGGGAAGCGCACCAGCATGGCAGCCGCTCTTTGACGGGAAGACGCTGACCAACTGGCAATCGACGAAGTTCATCGGCGAAGGCGCCGTGAGAGTCGAGAACGGCCAGATCATCCTGGAGGCAGGCCGCAATCTGACCGGCATCACGTGGACGGGTCCGGAACTGCCGACCACCGATTATGAGATCACCCTGCAGGCCATGCGCGTCGAAGGACATGATTTCTTCGCCGGCGTGACGTTTCCTGTCGCGGACTCATTTTGTTCGCTGATTCTCGGCGGATGGGGCGGCACCGTGGTCGGGCTGTCCAGTATCAACGACGTCGACGCGTCGGAAAACGAAACCTCGCAATCGGTCGATTTCGAGCCGGGCCGCTGGTACGGCATCCGCATCCGCGTGACGCCCCCGAAAATCGAGGTCTGGCTCGACGAGCGCCAGATCATCAATCAGGACCTCAAGGGTAACAAGGTCAGCACACGTATCGAGGTAGATCCCTCGCGGCCGCTCGGCGTCGCGTCCTGGCGGACGAAATCCGCCCTGCGCGACTTTCGCCTGCGGCGGCTGTAGCGACTGGCGGCAATCTCGTCGAGCGGAGGCTCACCTCGCGCAGCGTTGATACACGAACGGCGGTTGGTCGGATGGCTGTTGGCTCCCTGGCTGCTGCCGTCAGCGGGGAATGACCGGCAGGACGACGGCCGACGGATGTTCAGCGTCGTGATAAATAGTCTGCTGGGCTTTTGTCATTCGCGTTCCGCCAAACGTCTTGTCGCCTGTATTCAGATTCCGATTGAAGCGCGGGAAATTGCTGCTGGAGATGTATATCCGGATGCGGTGCCCGGCTTTGAAGACATTGCTCGTCGCCCAGAGATCAACCGTGTACTTGTAGATCTTCCCCGGCTCAATCGGCTCGGCTTTCTCGGTAGAGTTGCGATAGCGGGCGCGAATGATGCCGTCCCCCAGGTAGCGCGCATAGCCCGTCGGATCGACGTCGACGATCATGGCCGTGAAATCGGTATCGGCCGCCGAGGTGGCGCCATAGAGCTCGGCGGTGATGAACCCCGTGACTTCGAGATCACGTTCCAGCGGGGGCGTCGAATAGACCAGCACATCCGTCCGTGATTCGTTGGGGCGTTGATCAAACGGCCCCGGCGGCAGGCCGCCGCAACAGAGCCGGCCGCCAATGGTGCGCACGGGGCTTGCGGGATCGTATTCGTAGGTATCGGGCCTTTCGGTTTTCGGCGGCGCCGTTGAAATCACGCCATCGCCACTGACCGACTTCGCGCCTCCGTTGGCGTGCAGGTAGTATTTCGTGTAGCTCGTGCGAGCCAGCGGGAATTCCTTTTCGGCGCGCCAAACGTTGTCACCCATCACAAAGATTTTGACGGGTGCGTTCGTGGCGAATTCATTCTGCGCGCCCTTCATCACGAAATCGTACCACTTGACGATCGTGTCGTTCATGTCGAGCACGGCTTCCTTCCCAAACGTCACGTCGCCAATCTTGCCTTCCGCCGAAGTCGCCGCGTGCGCCCATGGACCCATCATCAGGCGTTGCCCGTCGCGCGCCTCTTTGGTCGGAGCCTCTTTTTGGAGCCGTGTGAAGTTTCGAATCGAGCCGCCGCTGAAGATGTCGTGCCAGCCGCCGGCGTGTAACGCCTCGATATTCATCTGGCTGTAGAAGTCCGAGACTTTGATCCTGCGCCAGTATTCGTCGTTGGTCTCGTGCTCGACCCAATCGCGGAAATAGGGCGCGACCCCGGTTGCCGCAGGCGCATTGAACAGGCGGTAATCTTCGAGGGGCAATTGTTCGACCCATTGCTTCGAGCGGTTGAGTCCTGCCGTCTGCCGGCGCACGGTGTCTTCCGTCAGCCCCGAAGTCCAGGAACTGGCGAACCATTGCATCAGCGCGCCACCTTCGTATGTCCAACCCTCGTAGTATTCCATCGCGGTGACGTAGGGAAAGATGCCGACCAGATGCGGCGGCTTCGACGAGGCGGCCAGCATCTGCGTCGCACCGACGTATGAGCCGCCGAACATGCCGACCCGCCCATCCGTGTCGGGCAAGCTCGCCGCCCATTCAATCGTGTCGTAACCGTCGTTCGCTTCGTCCCTGAATGGATAGAACTCGCCCTCGGAATCAAAGCGTCCCCGGGTGTCCTGCAAGATGACGACGTAACCATGAGAGGCCAGATACATCCCTGTCGCCGGGTCTTTCCGGTTGTACGGAGTGCGTGTCAACAGCACCGGAAGCTTGCCTTCGGCTTTCGGACGGTAGATATCTGCAACGAGTGAGGCACCATCGCGCATCTTCACGCGCACGTTGGTTTGCACACTGACCGGGGAGGCGTCAGGCGCCGGGGTGTCCGCCTGCGCTGCGACCAGCGCCGTGAAGATGAGTACCACAAGTGGTAATTTGACGATTTGAAGCGGGCTCGGAAGTGAGTCGGGTTTCTTCATAAGGTTTGGCGCCTTCTGTCTGCCCTGTCCGGGAGGTACCTCGCGCAGCGTTTATACACGAGAATCCCGCCGGGCGTCTCTACGAGTTCGTCACCACGTCAGCGCCTGATGGACGGTCGCGAAGGAGCCCGCAAAGTAGCTGACATTGTGGAACGCTTCGCGCGTGAGTGCTTCGGCGACGTAGCGTGCGGCCGCGCCGTCCGTGCCGACGACCAGAATGCGTGTGTTGTGATCCTCCATCGGAAGCCGGCCATCATCTTTGGCGCGTTTCACCTCGCCGACATCCTTCCCTTCGAGCACCAGACTCCGCGGAATATTGCGCGCGCCTCGCAGCGATCCTCGTTTGAAATCGGCTGCCTCGCGGGCATCGATGACCACGGCGGTGCCGTCGCGAGTGATGATGTGACGAATGCCCGGCAGCTCGACTTCGCAGACGCCTCCGACGGCCCGCCACATGGAATCCCCAGCTGGTAGCGCCGAACGTTTGAGAACCCCGCGTCCAGCAGTTCGGCAGCCAGCCGTTTGCTTTTCCCGCAATGCGGCCCGTTGCAATAGAGAACGAGAGGGGCGGACCTATCGCCGTGCAGCAGCCGGCCGATCTCGGCAACGTCCGAGACGTACATCGACATCGGCACGCCGGGCTTCGGGGCGACATTCACGGCGCCGGGGATGTGGCTGATGGCGTACTCGGCAGAGGGCCGCGCGTCCAGCACGGTTGCGCTCCGGTTCGACAGGGTCGTCTGCAGCTCCTCGGTCGATATCTCGCGCGTCCTGTCCTCTTGCGCAACGGGCACGGCCCGCGTGGCCGTTGCGCCAACAGAGCCACAGAAAAACACGGATGAACACAGAAAGCACCCCAGCGCCGCGATGAACAAGACGGCCGCGGCCACTCCCGAACAGGCACTTTGGCGTCGCATACGAACCTCCTCCAGGCGAGCGTGCGTAGTGTATACGTGGGACCATGGGAGTCGATATCCGGCACCGGCCTGTAGGTGAACTCGAGTCGGTCGGACAATGGTGGGCTTCCTGGTTGATGTCGTGAGAGAGACTGATTTGGCAGGGCTGTTACTGCTTATCGAACACCGCCTGGGTCTCCTTCGACTTGAACACCACGCTCTCGATGTGCTCAGCTAAAATGAGCCGACCATTCGAGTCGACAGCCCAGGACCTCAAAAGCATCCGTTGGGTGCTCGAGAACTCCTGGCGCAGGCTTGCCTTGTCCCACTTGGACTTGACTTTGATGGTGCCCCCTGGAACCTCGATCGCGGTACTCTTCCCGTCAATCCGGAAGAGCGACTGGCCCCGCGGTTCGATGACTTTGATCTCAGCCGGCGTCGCTTCGATCGTCAGCTCCAGCGGTACCTGCTGAATAATCGAAAGCGCGGCCTGTGCCGCAGCTTCGGCCGGTACAAGGTTGGACATGTCTGCGCCGGACTCGGCGCCGCCTCCCCCGCCTCCCCCGCCACGACCACCGCGCTGCGCGGCGACGGGCATCACGCCAAACGACGGGCCGGGCCCGCGGCGGCCCTCGCGACCGCGTCCGGAATTGGACAAACCTGGACTCAGTTCTTTGTTGACTCTCCAGCTGCCAGTCATCCTCGCGGCAAGTTCCGGAACGCTCAGGCTTTGGATGATGAGGGCGCTCAGGCCCTTTCCGGGCAGCAGCACCATCGCGGCGGAGATGGTGAGTGCAGTGAGCTTCCTCCGCGGAGCATGAACGGTCATCCTGATCACCTCGACTGACACGCGCGGAAGAGAATAACGCAGAACAACAGACGTCACTCGCGACAAAACCATAAAAAATGAGTGAAGAGCGCGAATGCAACCGGGACAAGAGTAGGGACGGCCTCCAGGCTGGAACTGATCGCGCTGACTGCCGTATACGTCGACGAGTATCCAGCGAGGCTACGCCTCAGACCATCGAGGCTTCGCCTCGCTAGGCACATTCTTGATAACGCCCCGCTGACGCGGGGACGGTCTTGACCGAAAAACTTGACCCAAAGGTGGCAAGTTTTTCGGGTCAAGACCTCTAGCGGCTCGGCCCGCGGGATCGGGCTCAAAACAGAAGACGACACTGGAGGCATTGTGATCCGACTCTCGGACGTGCGGTATGCGCTGCGGCTCTGGCGCCGCCATCCCACTCTCGTTGTCGTCGCCGGACTGTCGCTTGGGCTCGGCGTTGGGGCGACTACGACGATGTATAGCGTCGTGAACAGGGTGGCCCATTACGAACTTGGCTTCGCGGACGTCGACAGGCTCGTGGTGGTCTCGAACGCGAATGCCGAGAAGGGCATCCGCGAGCAGCCGCCCAGTTGGGAAGTCATTCACGCCCTGTTCCAGCACGGTCAATCCTTCGAGGCATTCGGCTTCTTCCAGGGTGGCGGCGCGCCCGTGACGCTGTCTGGAACGAGCGAAACCAGCCGCGTCTCTCAGATGCCCGTGGACGCGAACGCCTTGTCGATCGTGGGTGTCCCGCCACTCCTGGGCCGAACGTACCGAATGGAAGATTTCGACGACGTCGTCAAGCAGAAGGAAGCGCGTTCGATCGTCGTCAGCTACGACACGTGGCAGCATCGTCTCGGGGGGTCCCCAGACGTCGTGGGGACGACGGTGCGCGTGGACGGCGAGCCGCGGACGATCATCGGTGTCATGCCCAGAAACTTCGCGCTGGTTCCGTGGGAGGACAATGTCGCGTTCTGGGCCGCCAACGATTTGCGGCGGATTCCCGAGGCGCGGTGGATGATCGCGGTTGGCCGTTTGAAGCCGGGCGTCTCGATGGGCGCGGCGCAGGCAGAGGCCACGGTGATCACTCGCCAGATCATCGAGTCGCACGGCGAGAAACCCGGAGGTGCTGCGGCGCAGGTGGTCGCGATCCACGAAGCGTTCTTCGGGGACGCGCGCAAGGGGCTGACATTCCTGCTCGGGGCCGTCAGCTTCGTCCTGCTGATCGCGTGTGCAAACGTCGCGAACCTGCTGCTGGCCGCGGGCGCGGCCCGGCAGAAGGAGCTGGCGCTGCGTGCCGCCACGGGTGCAGGCCGTGGACGCCTGATGCAGCAGCTCCTGACTGAGAACCTGTTGCTCTCACTCGTCGGGTGCGGGTTCGGGCTGGCGCTGGCGTTCTGGGGCACACGGCTGTTCGCGCTGATCGTGCCGACCGGGTTTCCGGAGCTCCTGCGTCACATTCAGGTCGACGCGCGTGTGCTGGGCTTCGCGCTCGCCGTCTCGGTGGGCTCGAGCTTCGTGTTCGGCCTGATGCCGGCGCTGCGGGCATCACGGGTCGATCTGAACGAAGTGCTCAAGAAGGGCGCCCGTGGATCGAGCGACAGCCGACGCCGAGGACGGAGCGCGCTCCTCATCGCGGAGGTGGCGCTGTCCATGGTACTCCTCGTCGGCGCGGGGCTCATGATGCGGGGCTTCCTGCGGGAGCAAAGCGATCTGCCCGGCTTCAATACCGAGCGGCTGCTGACCGCCGATATCCTGCTCGGTGGCACGAAGTACTTCGACAAGACGCCGCACGACACGAACCTCGTGACCCCTCAGTCCGAGATGTTCTTCGATCAGCTCCTGGAGCGCGTACGGGCAGTCCCGGGTGTGACCCGAGCCGGCATCATCAGCCGTTTGCCCATGGACGTGTGGACACAGCCGTTCGTCATCGTGGGCCGACCGGCACCCGACCGTGGCAAAGAGCCGCTTGCCGACGTGAACGAGGTCGATGCCCAGCTTCTGGACACGCTGGGGATCCGTCTCTTGCGCGGCCGAATGATCGCGGACCGGGACCTCGCCTCGACGCCTTGGGTTGCCGTCATCAGCAAGACCTTCGCCGACCGCCACTTCCACGGACAAGATCCAGTGGGCCAGGCGATCCGTATCTCGATCGGCCCCGCCGGTGATGGCGCCCTGCAGGAGCCGCAGCCGAGAGAGATCGTCGGCGTCGTCGCGGATGTGACGTACCCGAGCTTCTTCACCGAGACACCCGCCGCTGTCTACGTACCGTTCCGGCAACACTTGTCGCAGTACGGACGGGAAGACGAGTGGCTTCATACACGCAAGGTTCTTGCGATCCGGACCTCGGTGGATCCTCTCACCCTCATTCGAAGCGTCCAGGATTCCATCGCTCACGTGGACCGGGACCAGGCGGCGCACGAGTTCATGACCATGGAGCAGCGCGTTGCCGCTTCTCCCTCGGTTACCAGCAGCCGCTTCTTTGCCTCGCTCTTCAGCGTGTTCGGTACGCTGGCGATCCTGCTCGCAATGGTCGGGGTATACGGCGTGATGTCCTGGGTCGTCGGCCAGCGGACGACCGAATTCGGGATTCGCATGGCCCTTGGGGCTCGAGCCCGCGATGTCGTGACGATGCTCCTCGGTCAATCGCTCAAGCCGATCCTGATTGGCGTCATCCTCGGGGTGATCGGTGGCTTCGGTCTCAGCCGCGCCCTCAACAGCATGTTCTGGCGCATGACCATTGCAGACCCCCTGGTTCTGGGAGCCATTTCGGCGCTGATGGTCGTGGTTGCCCTCACGGCCGCGTGGATTCCCGTTCACCGGGTGACGCGGATCGATCCGCAGCATGCGCTACGACACGAGTAGGGAGCCAAGAGCCTCGTGAAGGAGACCGAGCCGCCGAGGTCACCGGATCGGTGAGGCGGTCTCGAACAAAGAGCGGACACGTTGACGGGTGATCGTCAGGTCACATAGTCTGCGGCCGTGAGCGCGGGTGTCCGTCGGCGTGCTAACACGATCACCATCGCTGCGTGCGCGTGCTCGGTCCTCATAGGTTGCCACTCCGTGGTGCGGCTCCCGAGCGCCGCGAAGCTGAGCGGCCCAGCCGGCAGCGGATCGACGACAGCCGCGGTCGTCGATCCGACCACGCTTGATCGGAAGCTGATGTTTGGCTATCAGGGCTGGTTTGCATGCCCTGGCGACGGCTCACCGCTCGGAGCATGGGAACACTGGTTTGTCCGGGGCCAGCCAGCGCGCGCAGCGACTCTGCGCGTCGACATGTGGCCCGACGTGTCCGAGCTGTCGGCGGAGGAGCGCTGCGACACACCGCTCACCCTTCCCTCGGGCGCGACCGCGCAGCTCTACTCGGCCTACAACCCAAAGACCGTCGACCGCCACTTCCGATGGATGCGGGAGTACGATCTCGCGGGCGTGTTCCTGCAGCGATTCACCGTCCGGCTCGGGAGCGCCGCCTTGCTGGGGTTCCGGGACGGCGTCGCGCGCAACGTTCGCTCTGCCGCCGAGGCGAACGGTCGAGTGTTCGCGATCATGTATGACATATCGGGCCACCCGCGTGAGACTGTCGTGGACGACGTCAAGCGCGACTGGGTGCACCTGGTGGACACGCTTCACATCACGAGCAGCCCGCAGTACCTTCATCATCGCGGCCGGCCGCTGCTTGCCATCTGGGGGCTGGGGTTCGTGGATCGATCGCCGGCCCCCGAGCAGGCTGCCGAGCTCATCGACTTCTTCAAGAACCATCCCGATCCGCGGTATCGCGTGACGCTGCTGGGAGGCGTGCCCGCGCGCTGGCGCACGCTGACTCGGGACTCGAAGACCGATTCGCGTTGGGCCGCCGTATACCGCTCATTCGACATTCTGAGCCCGTGGAGCGTCGGCCGCTTCCGGGATGACCGCGGAATCGATCGGTTCTACGCGGAGGAAGTGCGGCTCGACATGGTCGAGGCGCGGCGTCTGCGCATCGACTACCTGCCCGTGGTGTTTCCGGGGTTTTCCTGGCACAACATGAACCCTGCCGCGCCCTTCAACAGAATTCCACGTCACGGCGGACGATTCTACTGGCGCCAGGTCGGACGCGCACTGCAGGCCGGCAACACCATGTTGTACGGCGCCATGTTCGACGAAGTGGACGAGGGCACCGCAATGTTCAAGGTCGCTCGGTCGCGGCGCGACGCTCCGGCCGACGTGCCGCTCGTCACCTTGGACGTGGACGGTGAGCAATTGCCAAGCGACTGGTACCTGCGGCTGGCGCGTGAGGCGCAGAAGGCACTCCTCCGACAGGCGCCCGCGATCACCGCCGCGGCGCACTCCGGCCGAGACGCCATGTCATCCAGGGCGCGATAGCAAACGCGTAGCCGACACGCCGGCTGCTCGCCCGTCGTATTCGTCGATGCGAAGACTGCGTCTCTCCAACACCAAATTCAGCCGACTGGCGTTCTCGGCGATTCAAGTCTGACAAGCATTTCTGGAGGTAGGGATGGTTCGACGTACAGCCGGTCTGGCACTCGCTATGACACTGATCGCTTCGGCGGCGTTGGCACAAGCTCCGGCGGGTCCGCCAGCAGCTCCACCAGGACCCGGCGGGCGCGGGGGACGCGGTCCTTCGGTCGTCTCTCCGGAAATCGG
>JBBQEJ010000165.1:0-11576 GCA_038320555.1 Vicinamibacterales bacterium
CACACCGAGCAGCTGCAGGCCTTCGAGCCAGTTGGTCTCACCGTCCTGCGCAACCAGCGCAACGGCGAAGACCGAGAGACCAATTGCGGTGATTTCAAAGGCGTTGAACACGAGCGACATGGGCGAGCCGATCGCATAGGAGAGCAGCACCAGCGCTGGCGCAACCATGAGCGCGATCTGGGCGCTGCTGCCGACGCTGATCTCGAGCGCCAGGGCCATTTCGTTGTCTCGCGCGGCGGTCACCGCGCTGTAGTGTTCCGCCGCGTTTCCGACGAGGGCTACCACGATCACGCCGGCGAAAAGCTCGGACATGCCCAGCCCGCTCAGCGCCGGTTCGAGCGCCTGGATCAGTACTTCTGCTTCGATGGCCGTGATGACCGTAGCGAGCGCCAGCAACGCGATCGCCGGAGCGATCCCCAGGGGTGTCCCGTGCTCCTCGCCGCGATCGCCGCGCAGCGGATCGCGCTGCGATCGGAACGCGAAGATCAGTCCGGCCCCATAAACACCGAGCAACACGATGGACGACCAGAAGCTGAGATGATCGATGACCTTCGGATGCGCCTCGAGCGATCCGTAGCTGACGAGCGCGACGACCGCCGGCATGGCCAGCGCGACGACAGCGAGGAACAGCATGACCGTCGCGGACCCGGCGGAGATGCGGTTGAACGTCTGACGGCCATGTTTCAGGCCGCCGACATAGCACGAGAGGCCGAATACGAGCAGCAGGTTGCCGATGATGCTCCCGGTGATCGACGCCTTCACCACTTCGGCATGGTGCGCGCGAAGCGCGGCGATGGCGATGATGAGCTCGGCGGCGTTCCCAAAAGTCGCATTCAGGAAACCGCCCAGCGTGGGCCCGGCGCGCCGTGCGAGATGTTCGGTGGCGACCCCGATCAACCCCGCGGCAGGGACGAGCGATATGGCCGCGGTGATAAATACCCAGATCGACACACCCGAGTGCCACCGGAGCCAGAGACTGACCGGGGCGGCAAGAAAAAGGAAGTTGAGCGCGCTTCCGGTGACGACCCGAAGCATCTGGAAGGCTGCCGAAGGCATTGCACATTATTATCGAAGGGCCCAGGGCACAGGGGCTCAGGACTCCGGACTCAGGACGAAGGCTCAGCTCCGGCTACCTGATCGGCCTTTCCGGCAGAGTCTGCGGGTTGATTCGGAAGAATGCCTGAGAATCTGCCATTTTGCCCGTTTAAAAGTCTGACAAATGTGGTATATTAAAGGCCCTGCTTTCTGAGCCTGTCGTCGACCCGATCGCATCCGGGTATCTGATCCAGACCTCACCAAAGCTGCGTTGTTCGGGAAAACGGTTGCGCACTTGCCGTATCTGCGGCGGCCAGCCATATGTATGAATGCGCGGAAAGTCCGCGCGCGGCCGCGAACCGTCACTCGCACGAGGAGATTTAGAGATGGCAGCACCTTCTAACGGCACAATCAAGCGGTTGGTGAGCGAAAAGGGCTTCGGCTTTGTGGCCGCAAGCGACGGCAGTGAGTACTTCTTCCACCAGTCCGCATGCAACGGCTGCCAGTTCGACAGCCTCCGCGAGGGACAGGCCGTGACCTTCGAAAAGGGTCAGGGGCCGAAGGGTCCGCGCGCTGAGAACGTTCGCCTCGCGTAGTACCTTCCGGCTTGAGGCGGAAGCATCCTGAAGGGCAGCGGTTAACTCCGCTGCCCTTTTCTTTTGTGCGTCATCCACTCGACGAGCATGGGGATCATCGACACAGCGACGATCCCCAGCGCGACGAGTGAGAAGTTGTTCTTGACGACCGGAACGTTTCCGAACAAGTAGCCCGCCCCAAGACAGATTCCCACCCACAGTACGCCGCCCGCGACGTTGTAGAGCGCGAAAGTCGGGTAGCGCATCGCGCCGGCGCCCGCGACAAACGGTACGAACGTCCGGATGATGGGGACGAATCGCGTCAGCACGACCGCCATCCCGCCATACTTTTCGAAAAATGCGTGCGCCCGGTCGAGATGCTGCCTGTTCAGCAGCCGGTGCGAGGTCTCGCCGCGAAACACGCGCGGCCCGACGAAGCGCCCGATGCTGTAATTCACCGTGTTGCCGAGGATCGCGGCGCCGGCAAGCAGGAGGAACAGCAGGCGCACGTCGAGTGCGCCCGTGGCCGCCAGCGCGCCTGCGGCAAACAGGAGCGAATCGCCCGGGAGGAACGGCGTGACGACGAGACCGGTCTCCGCAAAGATGATCGCAAAGAGCAGCCCGTAGACCCAGACGCCGTAACGGCCGACGAATTCCGCCAGGTGAACGTCGAGATGAAGAAAGATGTCGATGAGTTGTTGCATGGAGTCTGCTTATGGATCGGTGTCGAGTTCGCGGCTAGCGGCTAGCGGCTAGCGGCTCGCGGTCCGAGGTACCTTTCCTTTTGTGGTTTCCGCCTTTGGGCGCAAGGGACTCGCGGTTCGCGATTCGCGGTACCTTTTCTCTTGTGGCTTCCGCCTTCAGGCGGAAGGGACTCGCGATTCGCGAATTCACGATTAGTGACTAGTGGTTGGGCTCTAGGGCGTCGCGTCGCCGGCGAGCACCTTCACGACATCGCCGAGTACGGCCTTGGCGTCGCCGAAGATCATCAGCGTGTTATCGGCGTAATACAGTTCGTTGTCGATGCCGGCGAATCCCGGATTCATCGATCGCTTGTTGGCGATGACGAACTTGGCGCGATCGGCGTCGATGATCGGCATGCCGTAAATCGGACTCTTCGCGTCGTGACGCGCCGCGGGATTGACGACGTCGTTGGCGCCGACGACGAGCACGACGTCGGTCTGGGGCAGATCGCGGTTGATCTCGTCCATCTCGATGAGCGCGTCGTAAGGCAGGTCCGCTTCCGCGAGCAGCACGTTCATGTGCCCCGGCATGCGGCCGGCGACAGGGTGGATCGCGAACTTCACGTCGATCCCCCGCTTCGTGAGCTGATCGTAAATCTCCTTCACCCGGTGTTGCGCCTGCGCGACCGCCATGCCGTAGCCGGGCACGATAACGACCTTGCTGGCATTCTCGAGCAGGTCGGCTGCATCGCGCGCCGTCCCGCTCTTCACCGTGCGCGCCTCGCCCCCGGCCGCCGACGCCTGCACCTGCCCGAACGCGCCGAAGAGGACGTTGGTGAACGATCGATTCATCGCGCGGCACATGATGATCGAGAGAATCAGGCCCGACGATCCATCGAGGGCGCCCGCGGTGATGAGCACCTTGTTTTCGAGCACGAACCCCATCGCGACCGCCGAAAGTCCCGCGTATGCATTCAGAAGCGAAATGACGGTGGGCATGTCGGCGCCGCCGATCGGCATGATCAGCAGCACGCCGAAGAGCAGCGACAGCACGATGATCGCGGGAAACAATTGCCAGCTCCCGGGCCTGAAGAGCAGCAGCACCGCGGCCCCCGCCGCAATTGCGAGTAACCCGAGGTTCACGACGTTCTGCCCGCGATAGGTCATCGGGCGCGTCGGAACGATCTCCATCAGCTTGCCGGCCGCCATCAGGCTGCCGGTGAACGTCACGTATCCGAGGATGACCTCGATCCCGATCGCCGCCATCCGGAATGTCGTGAGCTCGCCGCTCTGGAGCCACAGCGAGTACTTCGCGGTGCCGACCAGTCCCGCCGCCAGCCCGCCGAACGCGTGCGACAGCGCCGTCCGCTGAGGCACGGCGGTCAGCGGTACCCTCGACAACGGGACGCCGATCGCGGTCCCGACGACGAACGCCACGATGATCCAGGTGTAATTGACGATGTCCGGGTGGAGCAGCGTGCCGACGATCGCGGCGGCCATGCCTGCCACGCCGGCCGACACACCGCGGCGTGCAGTTTTCGGATCGCTCAGCCACCGCAGCGAGAGAATGAACAGCGCGGCCGCGGCAAGATAGCTTGCTTGTGTGAGATGTTCGGCCGGGCTCATGACGGGGGCCGCCGCTGGCGGAACATCTTCAGCATGCGGTCGGTGATGAGGAAGCCGCTGACGATGTTGGTCATCGAGGCGGCAACCGCCACCGTGCCGAGGATCGTGCTGAACGTCGTCTTCTCCTCGCCGGCGATGATGATCGAGCCGACCACCGCGATGGCGGAAATCGCGTTCGTGAGCGACATCAACGGCGTGTGCAGCAGCCGCGAGACGTTCTGAATCACCTGGAAGCCGACAAACGTGGCCAGCAGGAAGACGAACGCCATGGACCACAAATCAAGGACAGGCACAGAAACGGGCCTCCTAACCGAGAGTCGCGCGAGTGTACCGTTCGGACGTGCGACGGCGCAAGAGCGGGCGGGTTGGATTGTCGCGGTATCGGTTTCTTGAACCGGGCGGGAAACAGGACCGGTGGGAGTGGGGGTCTTGAGACTTCGGCCACCCAATTGATCTGAATGTCAGTTGTGCCGCGACATGAGGGTTACTCGAGCGAGGGAAATGGCCTGATCTGGTAGCGGCCGCTTCCGGCGAGCAGACGTCCGAGCCTGCGTGCCAGTGGCCTGTCTGAGGCCGGGGCGAGTTGCTGCTGCCGCCGAGACCCAAGAGGGGCGCTCGCCACGCTGCGATGAGACCGTCTGTGCACTCCGACTCTTTGAGGCAGCGCTTCCAACGCAGGTGTTTCGACCGGCGCGACAGTTTCCGCTACCAGAACAGAAACATCAGGTGCCGGCCGCGCATCGGTTGCCTGCGCGTCTGATCGTGCGGCAGGCGGAGCGATCTCGGGTCGCGCGATGAACATAGGGATTCCAAAGAAGACCGTTGAAACGATCGCCGCTCCCGACATCCGCAGCAGATCCCATTTCTGAGCTGGTGTAAGTCGCACGTCGCTCGGCATCGGTGCCTCCTCCAGTCGGCGTCATTCGCCGCCGGGAGGGCAACAAAAACCACGCCAAGGAAGCACCCCGTATGGGGGCTCCCAACCTCATGGATGGATGGCTCTTGTGGTTCAGGGCGAAGAAGAGGAGAAGAGAATGAGTGACTACAGTCCATTCGGAGCCAGTGGTATTTACACGGTCGAGCTTCGTGTGCGCCACGTGTGCGAACAGGGATTTCGCGATTAGGGATTTTAGGGATTGACAGGGCCCGTTCCGGCACCGGAGCGCTCGATCGCGGCGCCGATGGCCTCGAGATCTGCCGCCTCGGGCGTGAGGCCTGCCGCGGGGAGCCATCCATCCACTTGTTCCGGGGAGCGGGCCCCGACGATGGCGCCAGTGATCCCTGGCCAGGCGAGCACCCAGGCGATCGCGATTGCACTCACGGTCGTGTGATAACGCGCGGCGATCGGCTTGAGGGCGTCGCGCAACTGGATGTTCCGTTCGAGTTGCGGCGATTTGAATTCCGGGCCGCGCCGCCGCCAGTCGTCCGGGGCGAACGCTGCAACCCGCGCTGTGCTGAACGCGTCGGTCAGGATGCCCGACTGCATCG
Organism: Vicinamibacterales bacterium; assembly: GCA_038320555.1. Classification (GTDB taxonomy): domain Bacteria; phylum Acidobacteriota; class Vicinamibacteria; order Vicinamibacterales; family 2-12-FULL-66-21; genus JALZOC01. The sequence goes on from JBBQEJ010000165.1 coordinate 5,408, forward strand.
GGCTGTAGCAGATCACGCCGGTGCCGTGTGCCGCACACCAGGGAAGCTGCGATCCTGCGGCCTCACGCTTGATCATCGAGAACGGCGGCTGCAGCGAATCGACATGCCGCCGCGCCTCGCAACGCTCGAGCAGCGTCACGTCGAAGTTCGAGACGCCGATTGCCCGCACTTTGCCCTGCTCGGCTAGCCGGATCATCGCGTCCCACGAATCCTCGACGGGCACACCCCCTTCGTCCGGCCAGTGAAACTGATACAGGTCGATCCGCTCGACTTTCAGTCGCCGCAGCGACGCGTCGCACTCGCGCCGGATTGAATCCGTCTGCAGGGTTCGGCGCGACGGTTTCATCGGGTCGCTCTCGTCCCACTCCAGGCCGCACTTCGTGAACACGAACGGACGTTCGCGGGGCGCGAGCGTTTGGAGGAACCGTCCGACCACTTCCTCTGAGTGGCCCAGCCCGTAGACCGCGGCCGTGTCGATCCAGTTGACGCCGCGCTCGATAGCATGACGCATCGCCGCAATCGACGCATCGTCGTCCTGAGGTCCCCAGCTGAAAGACCAGCCGCCGCCACCGGCGGCCCATGCGCCAAACCCGACTGTTGTAATCTCGAGACCGCTGGTGCCCAAGCGTCGGGTCGGTAGATTCATGCGTGAAATCATATCCGCTTGGATGGCGTCAACGAAACGACATACTATCCGCCACAACTCGGAGGTGAGTTATGACCGCGCGCCCGTTCATCGTGACGTTGCTGTTTCTTGGCACCGTCGTAAGCGCCCAGACACCAGCGCAGCCGCCGGCGGCACAGGCGCCGCCGCCGGCCGCAGGCAGTCCACCGGCTGCCGCGCCAAATGGCTCGTGCCCGGAGGTGGCGACCGTTTTGATGGCGCTGATGCGCGCCGACGCCCGGCTGAGGGATTGGGCCGACCTCACGCGCTACCGGGAGGCCAACCGGACGCTGACCGCGCCCGCGGCGGGCGAAGCGCGCGTCGTGTTCATGGGGGATTCGATCACCGATGGCTGGCAGCAGCCGCGCTACGGCGGCTTCTTTCCGGGCAAGCCTTACGTCGATCGCGGGATCAGCGGCCAGACGACGCCGCAGATGCTTCTGCGGTTCCGGCGCGACGTCGTCGATCTGCAGCCGAAGGCCGTCGTCATTCTCGCGGGGACCAACGACATCGCGGGGAACACGGGAGTGATGACAAACGAAGAAATCCAGGGCAACCTCGCGAGCATGAGTGAGCTCGCGCATGCGCACAAGATCAAGGTCGTGATGTCGAGCGTAACACCGGTCAGTGAGTATCACGTGGCCAACCCTCGTGTCGCGCCGCAGACAACCGCGAGGCCGATGGAGCGCATCAAGGCGCTGAACGAATGGATGAAGTCGTACGCGGCCGAGCACGGTGACGTGTACCTCGATTACTTCAGCGCCATGATCGACGACAAGGGGTTGATGCGCACGGAGCTGACCGAGGATGATCTGCATCCCAACGCGAAGGGGTACGCCATCATGGCGCCGCTGGCCGAGGCGGCCATCGCCCGCGCGCTGCGATGAGGTCGTCCAAGGCAGCCCTGAAGGGCTGCCTGAGCCAGGCGGAGCCGCGCTACGTACGAAGCGCGCGCAGCGGATCGGCCCGTGCGGCGCGGCGGGCGGGACCGAACGATGCCGCCGCGGCCACGACTATCAGGATCATCGAGACGGCGGCATACGTGATCCCGTCGTGCGGCGTGATGCCGTACAGCAGCGAGCCGAGTGTGCGGGTGAATACAAGAGATCCGAGAAGTCCCGCGGCCAGGCCGATGCCGGTAACCGTCAGCGTGTGGCCGAGCACGAGACGGACGATATCGACCGGCCGAGCGCCGAGCGCGGTCCGCACTGCGAGCTCCCGTGATCGCTGAGCCACGCCGTAGGACAACACGCCAAACAGGCCGACGGCCGCGACGACGAGCGCGAACGCGGCGAACCCGCCGAGCAGGATGGCGTAAAGGCGAGGCCGTGCGATGCTCGTCAACATCCGATCTTCCATCGTGGCGACCGCATCGGGCACCAGTCCATCATCGGCATCTCGGATCGCCATTCGGAGTGCCGGGCCGAGCCCGCGCGGATCGCCGGCCGTGCGCACAAGCAGCGTTACGACCGGCATCGCGATTCTGTGCGTGAACTGCCGGTACGAGTAATACATCTCCGGCTGCGTAGAGTCGGCTGATGTCAGGTATCGCACATCATCGATGATGCCGACCACGGTCGCTTCGACATCGCTCGTCTGATATCCGAGTCCCATCGGCAGTTTCGCGCCGAGGGCTGAATCGCCGAGATACCGCCGCGCGAACGCGCGGTTGACGACGACGACGGGGGGTGATGTGTCGGTGTCTCCTTCGTCGAAACCCCGTCCGGCGATGACGTGCATTCCCATGGCGACAAAAGCACGCGGACTCACGATCCGCGGCGAAGCCTGCACGGTGATGACACCCTGACGAGTGCGTAGCGTAAACGCGCTCGTGGAGCCGCCCGGCGTCAACGGCAGCTCGGACGTGAAGGCGCCAGCGCTGACCGCCGGCATGGCAGCAAGCCGGCTCAGAATCTGGTCGAGGATCGCGTAGCGGCGCTCGGGAGCATACATCGATGCCGGCAGCGAGAGGCGTGCCGTCAGGATGCCAGCCGGGTCGTAACCTCGATCGGCATTGAGGAGGGCGACGAAGCTTCGTCCGAGCAGCGATGCGCCGACGAGCAGTACACACGCGATCGCGACCTGCATCGCCATGATCAGCAGGCGCGCCTGCGCGGTCCGCGATCGGACGCCCGCCCCGACCGGCGACGTCCCGTCCTCGGCGAGCGATACAACGAGGTCGAGGCGGCCTATACGAAGCGCGGGCAGAAGCCCGAGGATGATGCTGCTCGACATGGAGACGAGCAGCGCGAACATGACCACCGTCGTATCCATGCTGAGGTCGTTGACGCGCGGGAAGTCCGCCGGAAGGACGGACGGCGCCATCCGGTGGAGCAGCCAGGCGAGACAGAGGCCTGCGCCTCCGCCGGCCAGTCCGAGCATCAGGCTCTCGACGAGGAGCTGACGCGCGATGCGCGCTCTCCCGGCGCCGAGCGCGGCGCGGATCGCCATCTCGCGGTAGCGCGTCGTCGCGCGCGCGAGCTGGAGGCTGGCGACGTTGGTGGTCGCGGTGACGAGCAACAGGCCTACGGCGATGAGGAGGACGACGAGAGGCCTGCGAACATCTTTGGTGAGCGCGTCCCGAAGCGGCGCGGCCGAGATCTCGATCGGACCGCGGACGCCGAAGATCGCCATCGTTGTCATGCCCGTGTCGGGCGCATTGTGGCCGCGGGCGGTTCCTTCAGACGCGGCCTGCGCCGCTGTTGCGCCGGGCTTGAGCCTGGCGATGGCGTCGAACATCGACAAGCTGTTTCCCGAGGTCGGCATGATCCGGAAGGGCACCCATGCGCGCGTCGCTCGATCCGGATACGCCAGATCGTCAGGCAGAACGCCGATGATGTGGTGTGGCTGCCCGTCGAGTCGCACGGTCCGTCCCAGCACGTGAGGATCGGCGCCAAAGCGCTGCCGCCACAGGTTCTCCGACAGCACGACGACGTCGTCTGCAATCTCGTCGTTCTCGTCGAACAGAGCGCCGATGAGAGGGCGTGCCCCCAGTACCGTGAACAGGCTGGCCGATGCCGTAGCAACGCGAAGGCGCTCGGGATCCCCCGCACCTGCGAGCGTGGCCGTGCGTTGCGACCACCCGGCGATGCCTTCAATCGTTGCCGGGTTCTCGCGCCACGCGTGATACGACACGTTGCTGAACGAATTGAAGCGCGGAGGGTTGCCGCCCCGCGTCTCCTTGACGAGTACGAGCCGTTCGGACTGCGGCCATGGCAGCGGCTTCATCAGCACGCCGTATGTCACGCCGAACAGGAACGTCGATGCGCCGATCCCGAGCGCCATCGTCAGGCCGACGAGCAGCGCGTACCTCGGCTGACGCCGAAGGAGGCGGCCGGCGTACCTGACGTCCTAAGTCAGGCCAGCGAACCGCGTCGAAGAGGCTGCCTGTGGAGGCTCCACTAACGGCGCGCGGCCCGACTTGTGGCGCAGGCCGGCGGCGTCGCGCCGCCAGCGTTCGAGTTGCGCTGCCACACGGCGATCCGATTCATCATGTGACAATCCTTCTGCGCGTGCTGCGCCGTACAGTGCGCGCGCATGCTGCGCGAGCTCCTCCATGACGTCGTCGTCAGGGACATGCGGCGACGACGCGAACGCTGCCCGGATGCGTGCGGTCCAATCCATGGCGAGTCTCCGATGGCTATGCGTGACGCATGCGGGCTACCCGGCTGAGGGCATCGAAGAAGTTCTCCCAGACATTCCGCTGGCTCGCGAGAGTCTTCCTGCCAGACGCCGTGAGCTTGTAGTAACGGCGGCGGCGCTGTCCTGCCTTTTCGACCCATCGTCCGTCGATCAGGCTTTTCTCCTCCATGCGGTAGAGGGTGGGATAGAGGGACGCGGCATGGAACGAGATCTCGCCGCGGGACCGCTCGTCGATCTGGCGGGCCAGGTCGTAGCCGTGCCGGTCTCCTTCTTCGAGCAGCGCGAGGATCAGGAGCTCGGCGCTGCCACGTTTCAGTTCCCGCTCAAGCGCTTTAATGCCCATATGTGGGCACATCATATATGAGATGGCAGGAAGCCTGTCAACTTCCGGTACCATCCAAGAAGCAAAAGCTCATTGCCGCCGCAGGCCGCACACGGCACAATCATCGAAGGGGGCCATGGGCCAATCGAGGTGAGCCATGCCGGATATATTGAACTACGAGCTCGAGAAAACTCCAGACGACCAGCCTCCGCCTCGGCGTTCGACGGGATGGTGGGCCCTTGCGGCCGTGCTCATTGCTGCGGCCGCCGTCGCGGCGTATTTCGTGTTTGGTCACCGGCTCCCGGCTCCCGCGCCAGCGTCCGAACGCGTCCGGTCCGCGCAGCCGGTCGATCATCCACTCGGCGGCGACGCCGCGCCGATTGTGTTGCCACCGCTCAATGAAACCGATCCGCTCGTCCGGGAGCTGGTGAAAAAGATCTCCTCACATCCACGTGTTGCGGCCTGGCTCGCGACCGATGATCTCATTCGCAGCTTCACGACCGCCGTGACCAACGTCGCTGAAGGAAAAACACCCGCCCGCCAGCTCCCGATGGTCCGTCCGTCATCGGGCTTTCGCGTTCTCGAACGCGGCGGCGATCTGATCATCGATCCGCGCAGCTACGAGCGGTACGACGCCCTGGCCGCTGCCGCGGCATCGATGGATGCCGACGGCAGCGCGCGTCTTTACGGGACGCTCAAGCCGCGGATCGAGGAGGCGGCTCGTGAGCTTGGAGTTTCGCCGTTCGATCGCACGCTCGAGCGCACGATCGTGCTGCTGCTCAGCACGCCAGTGGTCGATGGTCCGATCCGCGTCGAGCCCAGAGGCATCGGATACGGCTTTGCCGATCCCAAACTCGAGGCACTGACAGCCGGACAGAAGCAGGTCCTGCGCATGGGACCTCACAATCTTCGCGTGGTGCAGACGTCGCTGCGCGCCATTGCGCTCGCGCTGGGAATCCCGGCCGAGCGGCTGCCGCCGAATCACTAGCGTCGCGCTAAGATCGCGGAGTATCTCGCGCGGAGGACGCTGAGCACGCCGAGAGGCGCGGGGGCGCCCCTTCGCGTTCTCGGCGCTCTCTGCGCGATACACTCCCCGATCGCCGCGAGAGACTATTTAGGGATTGCCCGATGCCGAGTGAACGCGACAAGATGCTGGCCGGCGAACTGTACGACCCGCTCGATCCTGAACTGAGCGCGGGTCGGGTTCGTGCGCGGGACTTGTGTCAGGCCCTCAACGCCTCACGCGAGGCTGACGAGGACGAACGCCGTCGCATACTCATCGAATTGTTCGGCGCGGGCGGCGGCGAGGTCTGGATGCAGCCGCCATTCTTCTGCGACTATGGTTCGAATATCTTTCTTGGAAAGCGCGTCTTTTTCAATTTCAACTGTGTCGTGCTCGACGTCTGCGCGGTGCGTATCGGCGACTTCACGCTGTTCGGACCGTCCGTCCAGATCTATACCGCAACGCATCCGATCGAGGCCGAGCTGCGGCGCACTCGAGAGTTTGCCAACCCCATCGAAATCGGATCTGATGTATGGGT
>JBBQEJ010000166.1:0-11546 GCA_038320555.1 Vicinamibacterales bacterium
CCTGCCCGACGGCGAGATCGTGCGCGTCGTTCGCGAGGACCCCGTCGATCCCAGCCTCCTCTATGCCGGCACGGTCACAAGTGTCTGGGTCTCGTTCGATCGAGGCGACCACTGGCAGTCGTTGCAGTTGAATCTGCCGGCGACGGTCGTGAGCGACCTGACGGTTCACGACGCCGACGTGGTGATCTCGACGTACGGGAGGGGCCTCTGGATCCTTGATGACGTCTCACCGCTGCGGCAGGTGCGGGCTGCCCTGGCATCCAAGGAGCCGGCCTTTTTTTTTCGTCCAGCGCCAGCGTCGCGCGCGCGGTGGGACAACACGCAGGACACGCCGCTGCCGCCCGAGATGGTCGTGGGAGAGAACCCGCCCGAGGGTGCGATTCTCGACTACTACCTGGCGGCGCCGGCGTCAGGCCCCGCCACGCTGACGATCCATGATGCGTCCGGCGCGCTCATCCGCGAGTATTCGAGCGTTGCGCCGCCGCCGGACGCCACGATGGCCAACGTGCCGGAGTACTGGCTCGCGCCACCCGTCGTCCTGCCGACGACCGCGGGGATGCACCGCGTCGCCTGGGACCTGCGCTATCCCGATCCGCCGACGCTGAATTACGGTTACAGCGGGACCCCGCTCGACTATCGCGAGTACACCTTGAGCTGGCATGCGATCCCGGGACGCACGCCGCGAACGACGATGGTGGGTCCGATGGTGTTGCCGGGAACGTACAACGCGAAGTTGACCGTGAACGGCCGGAGCTATACGCAGCCGGTCACTGTGGTCCAGGACCCGCGCGTCACGATTGCCGCGAGCGCGCTCGCAGCGGAATTTCGCCTGCAGCGGCGCATGGTGGCGGGTATCGCCGCGACGTACCATGCGGTGAGCCACATTCAGTTAGTGCGCGCCGCTCTGGCGATCCGGACGACGGAGGCGGCCAACAACGCCGCGGGGCCGCAAATCTCGACAGCCGTACAGGCGCTCGACGCGGCACTCGCTCCGTTCGCGACAGGACCGAGCGGCCTCGGTGTCGCCCATCGCGACCTTGGCCGGCGGCTCAACGACTTGCTGGTGGGTGACGTCGAACCGACGCCGAGCGTGATTGCCGGAGTAGAGGGGCCCTGCAAGGCGATCGATAGCGCGCTCGATGGTGTACGACGCCTTGAAGCCACGAGCGTCGCCGAGCTGAACTCCACACTGTCGCGTGCCGGCCTTGCCGTGCTGCCCGCCTGGACGCCGCCGGCGGCGCCGGCCTGCGGACCAAAGTAGGTCTCAAGGGATAGCTCTTCTAAAACTCCCTGACTCGGATGTTCCGGAACTCGACGCGGGCACCATGACCGAGCAGGCCGATGTGCCCTTTCGTATTGGCGATCCCACGCGATCCTTCCGGCCGGTTCAGATTGCGGTGGGTCGCCAGCAGCGCGTCGTCCTTCACGTCGTCCAGGTTAGCGTCGACGATCGCGACGCCGTTGAGTGTCACCGTGACGTGCCGGCCTTTTACCGAGATCTCCTCGGCATTCCACTCGCCAACCGGCTTCTGGAAACCGCGTTTCGCCGGGAACATCTGGTAGATCGAGCCGTGATACTGCGCCGGTCGCAGGTTCGTGTATTGCGAGCCGCCATCGTCCAGGACCTGAATCTCCATCCCGACATACGCCGCGTCTCCTTCAAGGGGCGCACGAATGCCGATTCCGTTGTTCGCGTTCTCGGTCAGCTTGAACTCGAAACGCAAGATGAAGTCGGCGTATTCCTTTTCGGTAAAAAGGTTGCCGCCGTCCTCTTTCGTTGTGAAGAGGACGCCGTTCTCGACTTGATAGCCTTTACCCGTCTTGTTCGGCGCGCCTTCGAGCGTGCCATAGACCCAACCGGTCACATCCTTGCCGTTGAAGAGGGGCGTGAACCCTTCCTGCCGATCTTGTGCCCCACCTGTGACGCCGCCCAATACGAGGCAACAGACCAGAATCGGGAAATATCGTCGTCTCACGCGCGTCATGATATCCCGAATCACATGCCTCGTCTCAGGCGTCGGCCCTCAGCGCCTGCGATGGGTTGATGCGCGTCGCGCGACGCGCGGGCACATACGCCGCCAGTGCCGCCGCCGCACTCACAAGCAGGATCGCCGCGGCGAATGCGCCCGCATCAACAATTGAGACATTGCGGTTCTGAATCACGCTGCTGAGCGCTTTCATCACCGCGAAGGCGAGCGCCACGCCGATCGCCATGCCGAGCGCCGCCAGCCGCGCGCACTGCCGCATCACGAGCGTCAACACTTTCGCCGACGTCGCGCCGAGCGCCATGCGGACGCCGATCTCTTTGGTCCGCTGACTGAGCAGGTACGTCAGCACGCCGTAGAGCCCGGATACGCTGAGGGCCATAGCGATTACCCCCAGAAGCGATCCGATCCCCGATGCGGCCCTCAGGGGGAACATCTGCAACGCCAGCACCTCGCCGAGCGGCAGCGCCTCGAACGCGAACGGATCCGGGTGCACTCTCTCGAGCAACGCCGGCAGCGTATCGCGACGGAATTCGACGGGCGCCCGGCCCCGCACCAGCAGGGCCCCGGCGTGCGTGCCCGATGGGCTGGTCGGAAGATAAATGTGCGCGCGATCCTTTCCATCCTAGACGAATCCGCTCACCACGTCCTTTGCCACGCCGATGATCACGATATTTCCGTAGCCCCGCAACTTGCTTTCGGACTCGTTCGTGGAAGGTTCGATGCGGACCGTCTTTCCGATCGGATCGGTATCAGGCCAGAACGCCCGCGCCGTGGCGGCACTGAGGATGCCGACCCGCGCCTCGGATGCCGCTTCGTCTGCGCGGAATTCCCGGCCACGCACGATCGGAATGTACAGGATCGGAAAGTATTCCGGCGAGACGAACGTGTAGCGCGTCGCGACAGCGCTCGCCGATCCCACCGGCGTGACGAGGGTCTGCCGGTTTTGCTCGAACAACGGGTTGGTGTTGGTGACCGCGACCATCTCGACTCGCGGATCCGCCGCCAGCACGGCCGCCGCACGAGGAATGAGCGACCTGCTGCGTCCCGGCTCATTGACGGAGACGACGCCGTCGGTTTCAAGCCCCAGATCGACTCTGTTGAGTGTCAATCCGTTTCGTACCAGCGTCGCGGCCGCGATGACAATCACCAGCGACACCGTGACCTGGCTCGTCACGAGCAGGTTTCTGAGCGTGGAGGTTCGCACCACTCCGCCTGCTTCGCCCCGCAGCGCATGGGTCAGGGTCCCACGAGTCGCCCGTAGCGCGGGCACGAGCGCGAACAGCAGGGTCGTGGCCGCCGACACCATCGCCGTGAAGAGAAACACGCGGTAATCGAACTCGAGTGGCACGACCCGACGAGCACGAGCCCGAACGCCGTGAACACGGGCGACAAGATCGCGATCAGCTCGAACGAGAACGGCGCAGGCGTGGCTCGCAGCAGGACGCTGGCGTGGACGGCGTCCGAACGGCCACTCACCGTCGTCATGTACGGGGTGAGCGCTGCTTGCGCCTGCCCCGCCGCGACGCCGCGCCGGAGCCGCCCGGTCAGGACCATCTCGCGCGGCTCCTCAGGACCGAACAGATCGACCTTCGCCACGGCCTGATGCATCGTCAAAGGAACCCAGACATCTCTGGGTGAGTCGTCCAACCCGGAAAACTCGGAGCGCATGACGCCGACGATGACGAGCGACTCGCGGTTGAGCTCGATCGTCTTGCCGATCGCGCCGGGATCCCGGCTGAAGAGCCGCGTCCACGCCTGGTCGCTCAGAACCGCGACGGCGTTGGATCCCGGCGTCTTCACGTCAAAATCCGCCAGGGGCCGCCCCAGCGACACGCGCGCCCCGAGCATCTCGAAGTAGTTGCCGGACACGAAGCCGGCGAACAGCTGACGGCCGCCCACAAACTGCGTGCGCTCGGCACTCACATCGTCGAACAGGTCCGTCCGGCTCCGGAGTTCCTGAAACTCGCGCCAGCTGAATCGCCAGCCCTGCGCGTCTTTGGATTCCCAACCGAGGACGCCAAGGCTGTAAGGATCGCGGACCGCAAAGGGACGGAGGACGTATGCGTCAAATATGGTGAATACGACCGTGACGAGCCCGAGCCCGACTGCAAGCGTCAGCACGGTCGTCGCCGTGAAGGTGCGGCTCTTCCAGAGGCCTCGAGAGGCGTATCGGACGTCGGTACGAAGCTGTTCGAGCCAAAGCCAAGGCCGCGTTGTGAGTTTTGAAGACATCCGGAGTGTTTACGAGGCGCGCGCGGCGCGCGTTCCGTAAGGACGGCTCATCCGCTTGATGGAGTGCGACTAAAACGCCGGATCCACAGGCTGTCGGCCGGCTCGGCTCTCATCTCGGCCGGAAGTCCGCGTTCTTAGCTCGCCGGCGCCGGGGCCATCCGGAACGTCTTCTTCACGTACTCGATGTTGGCGCGAGTATCGGCGACGAGATCCTTCGTCGGCGATCCCGTTTCGAGAACGTACCAGCCGCGGTAGCCGATGTCGTAGAACTCCTGCGACATCCGCGGCCAGTCCATCTTGCCGCCAGGTGTTGAGAGGAGCATGCTGGCGTTCTTCACATGAATCTGGTTGATGCGCTTGCCCAGCATCTTCGGCTCGGCATAGATATCCTTCACACGGGACACGATGTTGTGCGCGTCGTAGTAGACGGCCACGTAGTCCGATCCGATCGCGTCGAGCAGCTTGATATTGTCCTCCGCCGAGATCCAGTCTTCCAGGCCGACGACCACCTCGTACCGCTCCGCGTAGCGCGCGACTTCCTTCATCATCGCGACGAAGGTGTCCACCTGCGCCTGGTTCGTCATGTCGATGTGGCTGTCGCCCAGAATGGGGAGCAGGATATTGTTGGTGCCGATGTTGTAGGCAATCTCCACGGCCTCGGCCAACAGGATCGCGAACGCCGCACTGGTGTGCATCGGCATCCGCGACGTCCCGGGGTTGCCGATGGCGAGTGAGCATATCTGAATGCCATTCTCGAGCGCCGCGCGTTTGAAAGCCGCCTGGGTTTTCGGATCGCGCAAGGTCGGCATGTTGCCATCGGCCGGATACTGCACGCTCACCTGAATGCCGTCGAGGCCGATCTCGCGCGCGAGCGCGATCTTGGTGATGTCGCCGCGCTGTCCGAGGTTCCAGTCCGTCATGCCCACGCGAACCGGCAGCGGGTTGACCGGTTGCTTGGCCGGCGTGGCATTGCCTGTCTGTGCCTGCGCGAACGCAGGCACCGCGAACGATGCGGCGGTGGCCTGCTTGAGAAAGTCCCGTCGGCTCGTGCTCATAGTGTTCGCCCTGAATCGATCTTCAGAATGCCTTCCCAACCCTTGCGGTACTCAGGCCTCTTGATGAACGGGGCTGCTTCCGGCGCATTCCCTGCGCGCAGGTTCTTGTAGTCCCACTCGATCTTCTTACCGGTCCGGTACGCGACGTTGCCCAGGTGGTTCGCCTCGGTCGTCCACCCGGCGTACTGGAAGTTCGAGCCCGGTAATGGACCGATCCCCTTCGCGTAATTCACCCATTCCACCCAGTGACCCGGCGAGCGGGGCAGCGTCTCGGGCGGGGCCTGGAAGTCTTTGAACTTCCCTTCGGGCAGCAGCTTCCCATTGCCGAGCAGCATGCCCTTTTCGCCGATGAAGAGACACGAGCGGCCGCCCCACGCCGGTACCCACCCCGGTGGCTTGCTGTCCCCCTGGTGCCAGACGAGCTTGAGTGCCGGCTGCGAGTCCACGGCCGCGAATTCGTAGGTTGCGACGAGCGTCGCCGGCGCCAGTTCCTTGTGCGCTGTCGGCACATTGGGGGAAATGGATTCGATCGTCAGGGGAGCCATCGCGAACCCGCCGTTGCCGTCCGGCCGCTTGAGGTCCAGGACCGTGTACGGCACGTCGTTATCGTGGCTGCCGAGGTCGCTCATCGTGCCGTTGCCGAAGTCCCACCAGCGGTACCACCGGGGGCCGGGAAAGTACGTCTCATGGAACGGCCGCGCGGGCGCGGGTCCGAGCCACAGATCGAAGTGGTTTGTCGGCGGGATCGGCATTTCCTCCTTGAACCGGTCGACGACCTGGATGCCGTTGTAGAAGCCGTGCGGGTGGTCGAATTTCTCGGCTGACGCGGCGTCCTGCAGGCCCCACGCGCGGTCCGCCCAGACGTGAACTTCGCGGACCGGACCGATCACGCCCGTCATGAGGATTTCCTTGATCGTGCGACGGGCGTTCGAAGCGTGGCCCTGGTTGCCCATCTGAGTGGACAGCTTCGGGTACTTCGCGGCAGTTTCCCGGATGAGACGAGTTTCCCAGATGTTGTACGCGAGCGGCTTCTCGCAGTAGACATGTTTGCCATGCGTAAGCGCCAGGCAGGTCGCAAACGCATGCGTGTGTTCGGCCGTGGAGACGACGACGGCGTCGAAGTCGTTCGGGCTGTCGAAGACGCGACGAAGGTCGTTGGTTCTTCTCGCCTTCGGGAATCGCTGGGCCGCCTCGTCAAGTGCGACGTCGTTCACGTCGCAGAGCATGACGACATTCTCGTCAGGATGCGGCGCGGCCGGCGCAGTCCCGCTCCCACGGCCCCTGCCCGATGCGGCTTCGCGCCCCGGCGTAATCGTGAGCTCGCTGAGGCTCGCGGTGGCGCGACCGCCGCAGGCGATGAAGGCGATGTTCAACTTGTTGTTGAGATTCTGGCCACGCAGCAGTGCGGGTGCTCCGGTGATGACGCCGGCCGCCGCCAGGGCGGAGCCGACGAACTCCCGCCGCGTCATGCCACGCGGACGTGTTTTTCGCGCCGTCTTGTTCGTCGTCTTCTTCTTCTTCATGGTGTGCTCCCTGGCTCGGCCGCAGATTCCTCGGAACCAGCTGGCTGCCAGTTCCGCTCCGGCCAGCGCGCGCATTCTGCTCGATCCGACCGGGCACGTCAACGTGAAGGCTCATCTGAAACCTGGGATATTCTTCCCTTGATTATGGAGCGTGTGGTCTGGACTCCGGGTCAAGTCGTAGACGTTGACGGTCCTCGGGCGATGCTGCGCACGTATCTCGAGCAGCGTGACGTTCGAGAGTTGTGTGCGAGTCTCGAATTGGCGCTTCCCCTCGCCTCGGCGTGCGATATCGGCTGCGGGTTCGGCCGTTTGACGCCCGTGCTGACCGAGTTCGCCGAGCGAGTCGTCGGATTCGAACGCGAGACGGGACTGTTGAGCGTCGCGCGGTCGTTGCAGCCGTCCATCGACTTCCGTCCGATCGAAAGCTTGCGGCGCCTTCCGGCCGATCGATCGTCCTTCAATCTCGGTCTGGTCTTCACCGTTCTCCAGCACGTTCCGGAGCCGGAGGTTCGAGCCCTGATCGACGAGCTCCGGCGCACCGTCGCACCGGACGGCCATCTGCTGCTCTGTGAGGAGACCGACGCGACGCTCGAAGCGGGCGACCGAACGGAGCCTCACCTGGGTTACACCTGCGGGCGCCCGGTGACGACCTATGAAACGTGGCTGGCGCCGTGGAAGCTGGTCGCGACAAGGCGTCGTTCGATTGAGCCCGACTACCCTCGGCCAGACGTCGGGACGTATATGTTGTTTGCCGGCCCGGCGGCACGACGATGAGCCTTCTCGCCGAATGGAAGACCTTCACCCGCCCGCAGCGGAATGCGTTTGTCGCCAGCTTCCTCGGCTGGACACTCGACGCGTTCGACTTCTTTCTCATGGTCTTCGTGCTGCGCGCGGTCGCGGCGGAGTTTCACACCGACGTCAAAGCCGTCTCGCTCGCGCTGACCCTGACGCTGGCGGTGCGCCCGTTAGGCGCGCTCGTATTCGGCATGTTGGCCGATCGCTTCGGCCGCCGGCCCGTGCTGATGGCGGACGTGCTCCTGTTCTCAGTACTCGAACTGGCATCGGCGTTCGCTCCGTCGCTGGTCACGCTCCTCGTGCTGCGCGCCGCTTTTGGATTTGCCATGGGAGGGGAGTGGGGCATCGGCGCGTCGCTCACGATGGAGACCATTCCTGCGAAGGCACGCGGGGCTGCATCGGGCATCCTGCAGGTGGGCTATCCGTGTGGCTATCTCCTGGCCTCGGTCGTGTACGGGCTCTTGTTCGACACGATTGGATGGCGCGGCATGTTCGCCGTGGGTGTCCTGCCGGCGCTGCTGGTCCTCTTCATCCGCCGCCACGTGGAGGAGTCTCCGGCGTGGCATCGGATGCGCGCGCGTCCGCGGCGCTCCCTGACCTCGCTCATCCGCGACCACGGGCTGTTGTTCCTGTACGTCGTATTGCTCATGACACCGTTCAACTTCTTCAGCCATGGCACACAGGACCTGTATCCCACGTTCCTCCAGGCGCAACGCAACCTGCCCACGCACACCGTCAGCACGGTCGTCATCATCGCCAACATCGGCGCGATTATTGGCGGGATCATATTCGGCACGCTCTCCCAGCGGATCGGCCGGCGGCGAGCGATTACCATCGCGGCGTTGCTCGCGCTCCCGATCATTCCCCTGTGGGCGTTCAGCACGAGCCTGGCGCTTCTCGGGCTTGGCGCTTTTCTGATCCAGATCTCGGTGCAGGGAGTGTGGGGAGTCATCCCGGTCCACCTGAACGAACTCTCACCCGACGAGGTGCGCGGGACCTTTCCGGGATTTGCCTATCAACTCGGCAACCTGCTGGCATCAGGGAATGCGACCCTTCAAGCAGGATTTGCCGCACACCATGGCGGAAACTATGGACTCGCCCTCGCGCTTGTCGCGGCCGGGGCGGCAGTTGCGATTGCGCTGCTCACATTGGTGGGACCTGAGGCGCACAGCGTGGGATTTGGCGAACCGGCCAACAGGAAACCGCTTCCTGGGTAAGCGGTTATTCCCGGCGCCTCCGGCCAAACAATTGCCATCGGGTGGTTCTGTGGGGCTTCGGGTCCGATTTGTTCTCGCGGATGATCAACAGATGCTCGATGAGGCAGGCCGGATGGAAGTAGTGACACCCCACGTGTTCGCGCGGGGTGTTCCCTGGTATGGCGCGGTGACACTGCTCGCACTGAACAGTTGGCGTCGTCCCCATCGGCATCACTGCGGCCGCCCTAGCGAGCCGCACCGAACGCTGGCGCTTGCCAGCTTTTCCCGTTTTGCTGAAATCGGCTCCCAGCGCAATCCCGATCCGCCGCGTCACGCTCCATCGGAGCTTTCATCGTGCGCCACCTCGTGGTGAGGCCCCGAGAGATTGACGTCAGCCGGAGCCTCTCGTTCATCATCCACTCGCAGCCAACCGAGGGAGTCGCCGACCTCCTCCGGGAGCTCCGCAACGCCGCGGTGAATCACGAACGCCCCCTCCGCTGTGTGCACGATCCCGCGAACGAGGTGCGGGTGACGAAACAGACTCATGGCTTCACCCCTGAAACCCGGCCGGCAGCCACCCTGCGCCGTCGGCGTGACGGCCGAGCGGCCGCTGCCCAATGACGGAATGCAATCACCTGCCCCCGCGCACCGTCCCGGCGCAACGGGAGCAGCTCTGCGCGATGCTCGCAACACTCGCACACGAACAGCATCAGCCCGTCGTCCTGAGTGGCGATGAAGCGATGGGCGCAGCCAAACTTCCGCGCTGCGTCTATGATCGTGGCCGTCATTCCCATGTGCGATTGCAAGTCACCACGGTGGCGAGATTCATCATCGGCAGTGCGGCCGAGGCAATAGCCGTGCCGCCGATACGGACAGAAAAGACGAAGTCGAATTCGCCCCCGTCAGGGCTCCGCTTACAGTGCTGTCATCGCATCACAGAATGGGTTTTCAACCGTGCCCGCGTCTGACACGAGCGGAAATCGCCTAGCCTGCCAGGGTGTGAGCAGGCAAATGCTGGGGTCTTGTCCGCCGCGACCCGCGGCCTCGAGCTGGGCGCAGCGGCGGACGGCGGAGGCCCGGGGAAGAAATGTGTCTGCCGGGCCGCAGAAACTCTGACGGGAGACTCGCCGCGGAGAAGTAGGAAGAAGCAAGTCCGCCCGACTCTAGGTGGCGGAACGACCGCGTACAATGGAATGGTCATGAGCCACAACAGCCTGAACCGTTCTTTTCCTCGCTATCGTGGTTCTGGGGTCTTTGCTGTGCCACCGGGGAGTGTGGCTCAGGAGCGGGTCGGGAATCCCACCGCCGGCATCTCGATTGTGCCTCCCCCCGGATGGCATGTCACGTCGATGCAGGACGTTTTGAGGAACCGATCCCAGCTGCGCCTCCCTGATGCCCAGCTCGAGGCCGGACTCCAGCGCGCCCTCTCGGCCCCTTTTCCGACTACAAGAAACCGCCACACGGGTCACGCGGGATCAGCGGTCGAGCGGATCTCGAGGCGAGTCAGCGGGTGAGCGGCAAGCAGCCGGGATACCTCAATCCGCTCGACATCGCGGAGGACGCTAGG
Organism: Vicinamibacterales bacterium; assembly: GCA_038320555.1. GTDB lineage: Bacteria > Acidobacteriota > Vicinamibacteria > Vicinamibacterales > 2-12-FULL-66-21 > JALZOC01. Next base: position 10,357 of record JBBQEJ010000166.1, read on the forward strand.
GCGTCGTGGAGCGCTTCTTGAGCGCGCTCTCGAGAGCCTTCGCGGCTTCCAGGTGCGCGTGCACGGTCGGGTAGATATCGGCCGCGAACTGATTGATCCGCATCGTCGTCGGATTGTCGCTGTGGTCCGGAAGAATGGCGACGGCCCCGACCGCTGCCGTCGTCTTGCCGTCCATCTCGACCTTCCACTGTTCGAGTGTCTTCTTGTCGATCCGCGGCTCGAGCTGGTCGATCAGGTCCTTGTGGCCATCGACCATCGCGCCCGCATACTCGCGATCGAAGTCCGCCCCCGACTGCTTGGCGAGCTTGTCCCGCTGATCGATGTGCTTGTCGTCGAGCTCGCCTGGAGCGTTGATCTTGAGATCTGAGGCGAGCGCCTTGAGCTTGTCACTCGACGCCGTGTGATCGGCGATCATCATCTGCGCGAATCTCTTGACCTCGCCCGCGCCGCCGCGATCTGCCGCCAGCTTTCCGAGATCGATCTCGGCCGTGTTGGAAATGGCGACGTGGTGAATGAAATCCTTGGCATCCTGACTGGCGATGTCGGCTGCACCGGCCGTCCCGACAGTGGCCGGCTCGCTGCTTTTGGCCGTGCCGAGATTCTTGCCTTTCTCACTCGAGCACCCGGCAGCCAGTGTCGCAACCAGGGCGAATGACAGAAACCCCATCATCTTCATCTTCATCATGGCACGCCTCCTCGCGAGCTCAGACATAGAGCCACCGAGAGCCGTGCAAAGAAGATGACGTCAACCGTATCCGCCGTCCGTGGATCCAGGGATAGTCGGGCCGGCGTGTGCTTTCGGGCCTCCGAGTGTTCGTGCGCCTCAGCGCCCGGCTTCATCGAGGCCGGTCGGAGGAGGCGGCGGGATGGGATCCGCGGGCTCAGGCCAGCACACTCGCGACAGGTAATGCAGGGCGATACCGGCGCCCCAGCGGCTGGGGGCCGTCCAGATCAGCAGCGCCGCCAACACCACCAGCATCGTCAGACCGAGGACGCGATGAGAGCGTACCACTCCGAAATAGATCAAGACGATCATCACGCCCATTGGGAGCCGATCGCCGAAGATTGTGAAGGCCCAGGTATCACCGGGATTCCGTGCGAAGACCAGGCCGCAGATTGAACAGCGTTCGAGGTGGGACCACCCGGAAAACAGCCGCCCCTTCCCGCAGTGCGGGCAGCGCTTGCGCAGT
>JBBQEJ010000167.1:0-11213 GCA_038320555.1 Vicinamibacterales bacterium
AGCCCGGTCACGAACTGACCCTTCCCGTCGGTCACGATCGTGTCCACCTCGACGAGCAGCGTCGTCGTGCGAATCGGCTGCTGCGGCGCAGAGGGCTGCGGTGCTGGAGCAGGGGCCTGCGCCGTAAGGACATTCATGCACAGCGCGGCTAAGCCGATCGAGCTGGATTTGATCACGGCGCTGGCTGGGTGACGTCGACGAGGTGGAGGGCGACCTTGTCCTTGCCAGTCCTCTGGAGATACGCAAGCCGTTTGCCGTCGTCGGTCCAGGCGGGGAGCAGCGTGGATTTCGACGATGAGATTTCTTGTTTTCGCCCCTGGTCGTCCATGACTACGACGCGACCGTCAGGATTGGAAAATGCGATCAACCCGGTGCCCGGCGGTCCCCATCCGAAAGTAAGACCGGGAATGGCCGCCGCATTTACGAATTCGCCGACGACTTCGCCTTTCAGCTTCAACGTGTAGTAGTGCGCGATCTGCGACTGCATCGCCGCGGTCATTCCTTCACCTGCAGCGCCACCGCCGATCGGGGCCATGGCACCGCTTGCTTCGAGGCCGCCTTTGGCGAGATCGCCTCCCATCGGGGTCGACGTGGTTTTGACGCGCCTCTGCGACTCCTCGAGGTCGATCTTGAATGCCGGTCGTCCGGGCGCCGCTCGCGTACTCTTCCACTCCCAGTACGCAGCCGACCACGCCGGCTCCTGATCGACCCGTTTGGGTGCCTCTCCGTTGAGCGCCATCAGGTAGTGGTGCGCAGTAGTGATGTTCCCGGCGCGATCCCGCTCGATTGTCTGCAGGTATAACTGCTGACCGTCCGGCGACCACGCGAGGCGGTAGAGCACACCCTTCAGCTTCTTCGCGTCGAATTCCACGATGGGGGCCGGCGCGGAGAGCTTGAGCTTGGACGCATCGACGGCGGGAGAAACGGAGGTAATGATCAACGTGAGCGCCAGCACCATAATCACTCCAGGCGTGTTGTTACATCTGTTTTCGCAACTGTGTCATGCGGTCCGCCAGTTCCGGCGAACCGGGCAGAGCGCGCAGGCCGCTCGTGACTACCTGCAGGGCAAGATCCGGTTGACCGAGGCGAAGGTACGCGTCGATGAGCGCGAGATAGGAAGACACGAGCGCCGGATCACTGAGAATCGCGCTCCGCCACGCGGTGACCGCCGCGCGATCGTCCCCCGAGGCGGCATGTGCCCAGCCAAGGACGAAGGCCAGGGCCGCATCGTTCGCGCCCGCGGTCCGCGCCTCGCCAAACGCCTTGATCGCACTCGCGTAATCTGCCCGCGCGAACGCCGCGATGCCTCGCAGTGCAGAGCCGTCAGCCAGTTCCGATGGCGTGGAGGCCAACGCGACTTCAAGAGCGCTCCAGTTACGGCTCGCCGCTGCGCGTGCGGCTTCCTCGATCTGCGAACCACGCGCGCGCCCGTAGATCGCCGCGAGAAGCCTGCGTCCAATGTCCCCCTGCAGCACGTCCGCCGGTTCGAAGCGCGCGGCGCGGGCGAGGGCCGTGATCACCGGAGGCCGTGTCCCGCCGCGCACCGTCACGTCGCGCAGCAGTTCGGTAATCGTGTCGTCTCCCTTGCGCACAACAACCTGCACGATGTAATCCCCGGGCGTGACGCCGGTGAGCGGCAACTCCACGCGCGCGCCGCGGCTCATTCCTTCATCGAGGGGAGTGATTCCGAGCAATTCGCCGCGTGCCGACATCGCCGCCGCTTCTCCTCCGACAGGGATGAGCGCGCTCGTCACCGCTACACCCTCGAGCTGAAGCGCGGTGCGGCTGTAGAGCTCGAACACGCCCGCGAGCACATCGGAAGCGTACGCCGTCGCGCGGACCGGCAATCCGTTGACATCCGAAGAGCCAAGCACGAGATCGCTGGCTCTGACATCAGGCCCGGTCAACGCGCGCACTTCAAAGCGACGATCGGCGCTCCCCAGAAGACCGCCAGGCTCGCGGACGACGGCGCGCATCAGATAGGTCCCGCCCGGCAGCTCGAAATGCACGCGGTAGAATCCCGTTCGGGTCGTCGCGCGAGTGCCCTCTGGCCCTTGCGAAAACGTCAACCGATCGGTTCCGCTGGCGGCCACCTGACCGGTGTCGGCATGTCGCACGACATACACCACCTCGGCCGCCTCGGCGTCGGCTGATGCCGACGGCACCTCCGCAGCGAGGCTGACGATCACGCGCTGAAGGCCGGGGGCCGTCCCGCGCAGCGTGTATGTGGTGTACTCGACCTTCAACCCCTCTTGCGCGAATGGCGCCCGTAACGCGGCATCAATGGAGCGGCGTCGCTCGGCCGGCGTGATCCTGGGCGACAGCGTGTACCCCGTTCGCGCACTCACGCGAGCGCCAGGACGCGTGACGCTCACCCGTATGTGCCGATACCGATTGCGATCTCCCTCATCCGAACCGCCCGGCGTGAAGCCAACGAGATAGTAATCCTCGGCGGTCTCGGCAAGGCGTGCCAACGTCTGGTCAAGTTGGCCCGACGCGTCAATGAGAAGCGCGCCCGCTGTTTCGGCGGTCAGGCTGCCGAGCGACTGCAGCCTGTCGCGGACCTCGCTTGTCTGCTCGCCGCCGCGCGGCGCGGTCGCGTCCGCTTCGACGCTGCGCACGCTGAGGTCCATCGCGTAGATCGCGCTGTAGGACTGCGCGGCTGCGGCGGCGACATCTTCGAGCTCGTGCGTCACGTTGTCGATCTGGAACCCTTCGGAGAAAAGGATCACGGTTTTCCGCCCGTCGACCGCCCTCAACGTGCGGATGACATCTGCGAAGCCCATGAGGAACCGGCGCGTCTCTGTGTCGGCGCGAGCGACCGTCGAGCGCGCGTCTTCGACGAGCACCCGGCGATTTTCCGCCGAATCGTCGTATATCGACGCCGCGCTCCGGCCCTTGCTCGAGCGCGTGTCGCCCCCGAGCAGGTTCTGCGAGACCTCATTGGTGAGACGGTCCAGGATCTGCGGATTCCCGCGCGCGATTTCGAAGGCCTCGTACGTGCGCATCGGCGCAAGCGCGGTCAGCGCGCCGGTGCCTGTTTGCTCAGCCGCGCCGCGGATCGCCTTCAGCTGGCCAATGACCCGGGCGATGTCCGCGGTGAAGCCGATCTGCGGGCCAGGGCCGGGCAGCGCGTAGAGCGCCACGCGATCTCCAGGCCGCACGTGCGTGCGCAGAAAACGCTCCGCGGCCAGTCGCGCACGCTGCTCGTGTCCGGGCAGAATATGACTCTCATCGAACACGAAAACGTACAGGTGACCGCGAGGCGTGCCCTGGTTGGTCGAGACCTGCGCCGCAATCGTCCGCTGCGCCGCCTCGGCATAGGTCCCTCGAGGCGCTTCGATGTGCTGGAACAACACGACCGGCCGCGGCGTGCCTTCATCCTGTATCTGCACCTCGTCGGGTCGAAGATCCGCGAGCGGCCGTCCCTCGCCGTCTGTGACGCGCACATCCACTCGAACGAGATCGAGGCCCGATCGGAACACGGGAGGGGTTGGAGTGGGTCCCTGGGATCCGGGCGGGACCTGTTGCGGCGCTCCCTGCCCGAGCGAAGATGCCGGCCCGAGGAGCAGAAAGACCGCTGCCAGGTGGAGATGGTTCATAGGGTCCCGGGAACAACCATTATATAAGCAGGCCCGCTTCGCGTTCAGCTCGGCGGGGCAAGCCCTACTGCCGGATGGCGTTCGGCACCGCACCGAGGATGAACGACATCACGTCCGGGTTCCGGAGGTTGGCGAAGAAGTTCGTGTTCGCGAAACACGAACCACCGGTCGTGGTGGCAGAGGTCACGCCGGCAATCGACCACACGCCGCCTTCGGACAGGAGCAGAGGACCGCCGGAGTCGCCCGAGCAGACGCCGCTGTTGGTGCTGTTCTGCTGGGTCTGCAGGCCGCTGTTGCTAATGCTGGTAATGGTGGTCGTGCCCGCGCGCAGGATTGTGCCGTTGCCGTTCTGGTCCGTACCCCACCCGGCAATAACCGCCTGCTCGCCAATACGAGCATCCCGGCTGAGAAGAAGCCGAATCGGCGTCCGGGGGAGATCCTGTCCCGTGATGACCACACCCACATCATTCAGCGAGGAGGAGTCCCCCTCGCGGTAGAGCGGATGCGCGCGGAAGGACTCGGCCGGCACTTCATTGCCGGTGCCGACAAAGATTCTGACCGCCGTCGTGTCCCCGACGAGACAATGCGCAGCCGTGAGGACCGCGCGGGGAGTGATCACGGTGCCCGAACAGGATCCGGTCGGTCCCAAGTTGTCGCGAAGATTCACCAGCACGACCGACGAGTTGGCCGGCGAGCAAGTCGTCCCATTGAGTATCGCCGTCAGCCCTGTCGTTCCGCCTATGACGTTACACGCCGACACGCCTGATGGCGGAGTGGGCGAGGGCGACGAGGGCGAGGATCCCCCTCCGCCGCCGCAGCCGCCGCAGACCGACGCCGCCAGCGCGAGACATCCGACTGTTGCACGAAGTCGTTCACGCACGGGAGGGTGAGTGCGCCTCCGCATGTCAACCCTTGCCACGGAGACTTGCCCCTCGGTGCGCGGAGAAGACGATCTCACGCCGAGGGCCGCAGAGATCGCAGTGAAACGCTGCGCGGCAGCCCTTCCGGCAGTGCCGGCCTGCGGGCCGGCACTTGGAGGCCGACGAGATCTCAGAAACACGCAGCGCATCGGAACTCCCGCTGTTTGTTTCTGAGATCTCGTCACCCTCCAGCTCGCGCGAAGCGCGAGCTGCCGGAAGACATGCGCAGCCGCTTCCTTGCTTGTCTTCTCCGCGCTCTCTGCGCTCTCTGCGCGAGATCCGTGCGTAAGGTCGGCGCCACTACCCAAGCCGCAAGGGCTTCCCGAAATCCAGCGTTCGACGCGCGCCCATCGGACGGTGCGCGCCAGCAAGCATCGGATCACGCCGACTCCCTGGCGAATCAACTGATCTGACAAATCAAGTCTCTACTGGCCGCGAAACATCCGCCGCAGTTTTGCGGCCAGCGCCAGGCCCTCTGCGCCGGGCGCCAGCCGTTCGATCGCGTCGATCTGGCGGTCGGCATCTGCCGCGCGTCCGGTGGCGCGGTACAACATGGCCAGCCCGGCGCGCGCCCGGAGATCGTGCGGGAAGAGTCGCACTTCATCGAGCAGGACCGGCTCCGCTTCGGCGTACCGGTCCAGTCGCGCGAGCGCGTCTCCGAGATAGTAGCGAAGCTCCGGGATCTGAATTGTGCTCGACACGTTCTTTTGCAATGCCTGCTGCAGAAGCGGCACGGCGGACGCAAACTGATTTGCATTGTAGCGAATCAGCCCCTCGACGAACTCGGGCATCGGCAGTGTCGCATCGATTTCGTTCACGAGTTTCGCCTCGGCGCGGGCTCCAGATTCATCATGACGCGCGAGCGCAATCATCGCAAGCGTTTGATGGGCCTTCGCGCGCCAGCGCGTGTCAGCCGCAGGGATTGTGTCGGCGGCAAACGTGGCCTGCGCGCGCGCTTCGTCCAATCGTCCGAGCTTGACGAGAGTGTCCGCTACGCTGATGACCGCCGCGGGGTCGTGCGGTGCAGCGTCCACCAGATGCTTGAACGCTGCGAGCGCCGCGTCGGGGCGACCGAGCCGCAACTCGAGACCACCTATCTCGCTCCACACATCCGCCATGCCGGGGTTCTCTGCGACGATGGCTCGAAGGTTCGACAGGGCCTGGTCGAAATCCCCGTGACGGACGAGCGCGATCGCGCCACGGTATCGTTCGAGCACCCGCAGCTTGTCCTTGGGATCGGGCAATTCCGTGCCAGCCGCGCCATCTGCCAGCGGAGAAGTACCGACGTAGCCGAGCGCGCGCAGCCGCTCGCGTGCATCAGCATCGACGCCGCCTGGCGCCTTAATCGGCACGCCGGCGATCAGGCCATCGATCGCGCTTCGCATCGCCAGCCTCGTCGATTCACGTTCGGCGGCAAGATTCTGCCGTTCCCCCGGATCGTGCTGGACGTCGTACAGCTCGTCGCGCGGCGCGCGGATGAACGAGTACCGCGAGTCGGTCAATGCGTAAAGCTCGCTCCATCCGAAGTGATAGCGCGAATACAACGCTTCCGCATAAAGCCCCGTCTCAGGGATCGTACCACCGGTGAACAGGGGACGAAGCGAACGTCCGCGCAGCCGCGGCTGCGCGGGCAAACCGAGCCAGTCGAGAATGGTGGGTACGAGATCGATGTGCTGCACCGGCGTCGCGATGCGGCGGCCGGCGCTCTGGTCTCGCGGGAGTCTGACGATGAGCGGAACCCTGATCGTTTCGCGATACAGGAACAGCCCGTGCTCCTGCTCGCCGTGATCGCCCAGCCCTTCACCATGATCCGACAACAGCACGACGAGCGCGTCGTCGTAGAGCCCCCGCCGTTTGAGCGATGCGACCAGTTGACCGACAATTTCGTCGGCAGCCGCGATCTCGCCGTCGTACGGTGCGTACTCCTTGAACCGGGCCGGGGGAGTGTACGGCGTATGCGGCTCGTAGACATGAAAGAAGAGGAAGAATCGCGGCGACTGCAGGGTATCGAGCCAGCGGTCGGCGACGGCCCGCGTCGCGGCGCCATCCCGCTGCAGTTCCCCGATGGCAATTTCCGGCGACGACGGCGGCAGTCTGGCGTCGAAATGATCGAACGACCTTCCGATTCCGGTCTCGTCACGCAGCACATACGCGGAAGCAAAACCGCCGGATACATACCCGGCCGGACGGATCATCGCGGGCAGGAGCGTCTCACCCGGCGGGATGGTGAAGCCGACGTTGTCGCGCACGCCGTGCTCGAACGGGAGCCGGCCGGAGAGGATCGAGACATGCGAGGGAAGCGTCTGTGGCGCATGGGCGTAGGCATTCTCGAAGACAACGCCGCCGGCGGCGAGCGCATCGATTGCCGGCGTACGCACGGCCCGGTACCCGTAAATGGGGAGATGGTCCGCCCGAAGCGTGTCGATGGAAATGAGAATAAGGGGCCCGTGCGACGGCGACAGGAGCTTCGACCACCCCCAGGGGAGTATCAGTAAAAGGGCCACGCCGAGCGCGGTCAGTCCGCCCTTTACAGTCCGGGGCGACACACGTCCCCTGTCTGCCGGGGGTGGGGGCATTCGGCGCGGGCGGACCATTCCCAGAAGCTTAGCCCATGCCCGCAGGCTTATCTCGCACCAACCAATGGCTTGAATCCGAGCGATCTCATTCCTTGGATTTCGTCCCGCTGCTGGTACCTAAATTATTGAAAATCCTAGATAAAAAGGTGTTACAAAGTGGTCTTGGCATTTGCATGAACGCCTTTTCGGCTTCGGCGTGCAGCACCCAGCTGGTTCTTTTCGTGGAGGATGGATACCAATGAAGAAAGTGCTGAAGAAATGGATGGTGCCAGCGTCAGTGCTGCTTGCAGCGCTGGCCCTGGCGGTGCCGTGTTCCGCGCAGGTCTTCCCAGGCCGCATCGATGTGACGGTGACGGATTCGACCGGTGCGCTGTTGCCTGGCGCAACGGTTGAGGTCGCCGGCCCGCTCAACGTGTCGAAGCCAACCGACTCGAGTGGCGCCGCGCACTTCCTGGATCTGCCCCCCGGCACGTATCAATTGAAGGTTGGACTCGGGGGCTTCTCCGATTATCTCAACAAGGAGGTTGCCGTCGCTGGCGGTGTGGCGGTGCCGCTTCGGGTCACCCTCGCCGTTGGCGGCGTGCAGGCGTCGGTGCAGGTGACGGCCGAATCGCCGGTCATCGATACGAAGAAGACCGGCACGTCCACGACGGTCAGCCTCGAAGAGCTGCAGAACATTCCCTCGGGTCGCGACCCGTGGGTCGTGATGCAGACGGTCCCGGGCATCATCATGGACCGCGTGAACGTCGGGGGATCTGAGTCTGGCCAGCAGTCCGGCTACCAGGCCAAGGGGGCCAGCGGCGCCGACTCGACGTGGAACCTGGACGGCGTACCCATCACCGATACGGCAGCCGCAGGCGCCACGCCGGCCTACTGGGACTTCGACATGTTCCAGGAGATGAACGTCACGACGGGCGGCTCCGATCTGACGAGCTCGACCGGCGGCGTCCATCTCAGTCTGGTCCTCAAGTCCGGGACGAATGTGCCGCACGGTTCGTCCCGCATCTACTTTGAAAACCAATCGATGCAGAGCAACAACATGGATCAGGCGCTGGCGACCGCGCTGGGCAGCCCGAACGGCAAGGGCAACCGCACAAGTCAGTACGAGGACTACGGCTTCGAGGTCGGCGGCCCGATCGTGAAAGATCACCTCTGGGGCTGGGGATCGATCGGGAAGACCGACGTTCGCATCCTCACGATCAAGCAGACACCGGATCGCACGATTCTGAAGAACTACGGCGCCAAGCTCACAGGACAAGTGAATCCGGCCGTTCGTGGCAGCTTCACCTACTACACCGGGCGCAAGGAAAAGTTCGGCCGGAGCGCAAGCGCCACGCGGCCGCCCGAAACGACAGTCGATCAGGGCACGCTGGGCCCCGGGTTCTTCAAGGGGGAAGGCAACTTCGTTCTTGGACAGAACGTATTCCTCACGGCGCGCGTGTCGCACTTTCCCTGGGGATTTTTCCTCACGCCTGAAGGCGGCCTGGACAAGCAGGTGTGGCAGGACGACGGCGGCGTGTGGCATGGCTCGTTCCAGGACTACCGCAGCACTCGGCCATCGAATACCGTGGCCGGGGACGGCAGCTATTTTCTGGGCAGGAACGAACTGAAGTTCGGGTTCTCCTGGCGCAAGACAGAGGTGCACTCCTCCTCAACGTGGGCGGGCAACCACGTCATCAGCTACGCGAACGGGTACCCGAACATGATCGCAGAGGCTGACGCGATCAACTACCTGAATGCGGATGCGAGGTACATCTCCGGCTTTGTCAGCGATACGCTCGCGGCCAATCGATTCACAGCGAACATCGGAGTGCGGTTCGATCGGCAGACCGACAGCCTTCTTCCGTACTCGATGCCGGGGATCACGCTCGGTGGGTTTGCGCCGTACCTGCCGGATCTGACGTCTCCTGCGCAGAAGAACGTGATTGCCTACACTTCGGCTTCGCCGCGGATCGGCGTCAGCTACGCGCTCGACCAGAGCCGGAGGACGCTCCTTCGCGGCAGCTACGCGATGTTTGCGTCGGGGGTGGGGAACGGCAGCTCCAGTTTCGTTGCCGTCGGGCAGTACCGGTACGTCGCGTTCGATGCCGTCGACCTCAACGGCGATCACATCGCGCAGCCAAACGAGATCGACTTCAGCTCGCTCGAGTGGTGGAACGGGTTCGACATCGACAACCCGAGCGCGCTCTCGACGGTCAACAAGATTGGCAAGTACTCGGTTCCGAAAACGCACGAGTTCATCGTGAGCGTGGATCGCGAGCTGATGGCGAACTTCGGCGTGAGTGCGGCGGTCACCTATCGGAAGATGGTGGACTTCAATTGGGATCCGCGTATCGGCGTGCGCGCGGGAAATTACACGCAAGTCGGAACATTCGCCGGGACTGGGTTACCTGACGGCTCCAGCTACAGCGTGCCCTACTACGGCGTCACCAAGGCATCACTCTCGGCAGGCGCCTTGGCTGGCGGCAAGGAGCGCGTCACACGCGACGGGTACCACCAGCGCTTCCTCGGCGTCGAGGCGAGCGCAACCAAGCGCCTGTCGAATCGTTGGATGGCCCGGTTCGGATTCTCGAGCAACAAACACCAGGAGTTCTTCGACGATCCGAGTACCGCCATCCAGGATCCAACCCCAGGCCCGACGAGTCCGAATGTCGACGGCGGCCTGGTCGTCACCCAGTCGGGCGGCAGCGGCAAGAGTTCGATCTATCAACTCCTCCCGCTGTATCAGTTCATCGGGACGGGCATGTATCAGGCGCCGGGAGGCCTCGACCTGGCCTTCAACTACAACATGCGGCAGGGCTTCGGCCAGCCGTGGTACAGGGACCGCGTCACACCTGGCGACTACTTCAGCGCGAACAAGACCGTGCTCGTCACCGACGTCAGCGAGCATCGCCTACCGACCGTCCAGACATTGGACGTGCGCGTGGGGAAGGCGATCAAGATGCACAAGGCGAGTTTCAACGTCGACCTTGACGTCTTCAACCTGGTGAACAAGGGCACAGTACTCGGCCGGCAGTACAACCTGCGCTCGACCGGCGCGACCGGGTTCAATCAGGTGCTCGAGATCCTGAGCCCGCGCATCGCGCGGATTGGAGTACGGTTCAACTTCTAAGGGAACGAATACTCGACTTCTAAGGGAAGGAATACTCGACGGCCCCGGTCGCGCACTGCGTGGCCGGGGCTAATTGATTAGTTGCCAGTTTCCAGTTTCCAGTTGCCAGTTCCCAGCTTTAACTGCTAGCCGCCAGCCGCTAACAAGCTTAAAAGCCTTAACGAAGATACGCCCTCAACCGACGAATGTCGTCGCCGTAGCGAGCGGGGGGCGCCGTGTCGACAAATCGCTGCGCATAGGCACGCGCCTCGGTAGCCTGACCGGCCGAGGCGAGCTCGGTCGCGAGGTTGTAGATCGCGTCGAACTCACGTGGATCCAGTTCAACGGCTCGTTTCCAGCTCGCGATGGCGGCGTCGAAGTTGCTCAACTTTCGCTCCGCCACGCCCAGGCCCGTGTAGGCCGACGCCCAGTTTGGATCCGCGGCGAGCGCGCGGCGGAACGCCTCGCGCGCAGCGCGCGCATCGCCGCGTCCGAGCTCCACCGAGCCGATGTTCTGCCATGCCATCGCGTTGCTCGCGTCCACTTCAAGCACGCGGTGGAATGTCGCGATCGCGCGTTCTGGCTGTCGCGTGCGTGCGTAGCCGATCGCCAGCGCGTTGAGCGTATCGATGTCCGTGGGAGGGCGTGCCACCGCGCGTTCGAGCCACGGCAGCCCCTCGTGCGCGTGGCCGGTCTCGGACAAGTACATCCCGAGTTTGCTGTCGATCGTGGCGCTGGAAATGCCCTTTGCGACCGCCTGCTGGAGCGTGACAATTGCGTCCCCAGGACGTCCGGCCTCCCAGTAGACGAACGCGAGCTGCTCATACGCGATCGCCATGTCGGGCCGCCGCGCGATGACGTCGCGATAGATCGTGACCGCGTCCGCGGCATCGCCCCGCTGGAAGCGGTCGATCGCGTCGTGAATCTTCTGGTCGATTTCGATCAAACGCTTCGGGTCGTCGTTCTCGGTGTAGCGACCTTGGTGCGGCCCCGCCTCGCGCCCCGACACGTACCCGAGTGCCTT
>JBBQEJ010000168.1:0-11203 GCA_038320555.1 Vicinamibacterales bacterium
CGGCGCCGCGTGTTCCTCGTGCTCATCACGGCGGGAACCCGAGATCTCGCCGCAGGTGTACCGCGAGGCGGTCACAGCTTTCTACACCGGCCTGTCGGCCATGCAGACGACGCAGGAGGTGTTGGCGCGGGAGAAGTTCGACCGCGTGGTCGCGCTTGCACCGCAGGAGCCCGCCGGGTGGGCCGATCTCGGGCTCCTCCTGCTGCGGCAGCAGGAACTGGACCAGGGCGCCAAGGATCTGGATCGGGCTGCCACGCTCGCGCCAGAGAGCGCGGAAATCCAGCGGCTGCAGGCACTCGCAGAAAGTCGACGCGGGAATCTCGCCGAGGCGATCCGGCACTGGCGTCGGGCCCTCGAGTTGGATCGAGGGGATATGGAGGCCGCGTACGCTCTCGCATTGGACACCGAGCGGCAGGGCGGACCTGATAACGACGCGGAAGCCGAGCGCATTCTTGCGCAGCTCCTGGCGCGCAGCGAGAATCTTGCGGCGCGACTCGAGTACGTGCGCCTCGCGGCGAAACGCGGTGACCAGGGCGCACTGAAGAACGCGACGGCTCCGCTGACCGAAGCCTCCCGCGCATGGTCGCCGGCCGCGCAGGAGCAGCTGAAGGCCCTCCTGGAATCTGCCACGGAAAACCCGAAGGCGGCGGCGATGCGCGTCGCCTTTCTGAAGAACGTCCTCCTGCGCGAGCCGTCCTACCGCACGGCCCTGGCCGAGATCAGCACGCCGCGGGAGGAAGTCGGGCGACCCGTGATGCGCTTCCTGCGGTTGAAGAACCCCGACCCGCAGCCTGCGGCGCCGGACGATACGCTGGCGTTCACGATCGCGACCGTACCGGACACAAAGCCTGGTGTCTCGTGGGCTGGAGCGCTTTCCCTCACTGGCGAGGGGAATCCTGTCGTGGCAACGGCGGGCCCCTTCGGTGTTCACATCGCCGGTTCGCCGGGCGATGCCGGATGTCGAGGATGGAGCGCGGCCGGCAGCGGTCCCCCGACGGGCGACGCCGTCGCCGCCGCAGATCTCAATTACGATTTCCGCATGGATCTGACGCTCGCCGGCGCGGGCGGCCTGTGTCTGCTGCGACAAGGCGACGCGGGCCGGTTCGCCGACGTGACAATGTCGGCGAAACTGCCTGCAACGCTTCTTCGCGCTCCGGCGTACGGCGTGTGGCCTGCCGACGTCGACACCGACGGCGACCTCGATCTCGTGCTCGCACCGCGCGACGGCCATCCGATTGTCCTCGGCAACAACGGCGACAGTACGTTCACTCCACGCGATCTGTTTGCCGCCGTCACACGCGCGCGCGGCTTCGCGTGGGTCGACCTCGACGGAGACGGCGTACCCGACGCGGCATTTCTGGACGATGCCGGCGTCGTTCATGTATTCGTGAACCTTCGCGGGGGGAATTTCAAGGCCGAGGCGCTGCCCGCCATGTATGGGCACGCCGTGGCGATTGCGGCAGCGGAACAGAACGGAGATTCACGGATCGATTTGCTCGTGCTCTCCCGCGACGGGGCCGTCACGCGGCTCTCGCGCACCGCACGCAACGGCACATGGGACGGAAAAGGTCTTGCGCGGGTCGATCCGCCCACAGGGCTGGAGCCGGGCGCCGCACGGCTCCTCACCGCCGATCTCGACAACAACGGCGCCGCCGATCTGATTGTCGCCGGCCCGGCAACCGCGCGCGTGCTGCTCGGAGCACCAGGCGGCTCGTACAGCGCGCTGCAGGGCGCGTTGGAGCTCGGCGTGCAGTCCATCGGCGATCTCGATGGCGACGGGAGGCTCGAGCTGATTGGTCTTGATCGGCGTGGACAGCCCGGTCGCGCGTCCAGTCGAGGTGCGAAATCGTATCGATGGCAGGTCCTCCGTCCCCGCGCCACGACGGCGACCGGCGATCAACGCATCAACTCGTTCGCCATCGGCGGCGAGATCGAGCTGCGATCCGGACTGCATCTCCAGAAGCAGATCATCTCGTCTCCGCTCGTCCACTTCGGCCTGGGCGAGGCGGACGGCGCCGAAGTCGTGCGCATCACCTGGCCGAACGGTGCGCTCCAGGCCGAGTTCAACACGAAGGCTGACCAGACGGTGAACGCGACGCAGCGCCTCAAAGGATCGTGCCCGTGGCTCTTCGCCTGGAATGGACGTGAGATGTCATTCGTGACCGATCTGCTCTGGCGGTCGCCCCTGGGGCTCCGCATCAACGCGCAGGCGACGGCTGACGTGCTGATGACCGAGGACTGGGTCAAGGTTCGTGGCGATCAGCTCGCGCCGCAACACGGCGCCTACGATCTCCGCATCACCGCGGAGCTGTGGGAGACGCACTTCTTCGATCTCGCCTCCCTGCTGGTTGTCGATCATCCGGACGACACGGAGATCTTCGTCGACGAACGCTTTGCGGTGCCTCCGCCAAAGCTGCAGGTCGTCGCCACCGGTCCGCCCCAGCCATTCGCGTCGGTGCGAGACGACCACGGCGGCGATGTCTCGGACCTCGCCGCCGCGCGCGACTCTCGCTATATCGATTTCGCCGGTCGCGGGCCGTATCAGGGGATTACGCGGGCGCACTTCGTGGAAATGGAGCTGCCTGACGCCGCGCCACGAATCGGCCCGGTCTGGCTGGTCGCCACTGGGTGGATCCATCCGACCGACAGCTCGATCAACGTCGCGATTGGACAGGGCACGCATGTCGCGCCCGAGAGCCTGTCGCTCCACGTTGCCGACGCGGGCGGACGTTTCCGAGAGGTCCGCAGGGGTCTCGGCTTTCCGTCTGGCAAGGACAAAACGATTCTCGTGGATCTGACGGGTGTGTTCGGTGCGACGGGCCATAGACGACTACGGCTCGCGACAAACCTCGAGATCTTCTGGGATAAGCTCGGATGGGCGATCGGCCGCCCGGAGGTTGAAATACACCCCCGCAGGATCGAGTTGATGGGTGCGGATCTGTCGTCTCGAGGGTACTCGGTTACCGAACAGCCAACCTCCAGCGTGCCCGAGCGCCCGCGTTACACGCTGGCGGGAACCGCTCCGCGGTGGCGCGATCTCGAGGGCTACTACACGCGGTTCGGCGACGTCCTGGATCTGTTGCGAAGCGTGGACGATCGATACGTCATCATGAATGCCGGTGACGAGCTCCGCCTGCGGTTTCGCGAAGCACCGCCGCCCGCGCGCGGGCTCGTTCGTGACTTCATCGTGGTAGCGGACGGCTGGGAGAAGGACGGCGACTACAATACGAGCTTCTCCCGCACCGTGCTGCCGCTGCCGACGCACCGGACAGGCCGATACGACGCGCCACCGGGGCAGCTCGAAGACGATCCCGTGTACCGCGAGCACGCGAGTGACTTCACCGAGTACCATACGCGGTACGTGGCACCCGACACCCTGCGCGACGCGCTTCGCGCTCCGGAAGACGTGAAAAAGTCCGGCGCGAAGAAGCCATGAGGCAGCGTTACGCCCGTCTCGTGCTCGCCGCCATCTTCGTCGGGTTGCTGACGACACCGTTCCTGATACGACGGCTCAATCAGCCATCCGGCACAATCACCTCGTCCGGGCAAGTGAACGCTCTGACCCAGTACGGCTTCCGCCTGACGGAATCGGCGAAGGCGGCAGGGATCGAGTTCGTGCACGAGGCGCCGACGCTCGACCCCAAGCTCGCGCACATCATGCCGCAGGTGGCCTCGATGGGCGCCGCGGTATCAGTCGTCGATGTCAACCGCGACGGCCTGCCCGATCTCTACGTGACCGACAGCAAGGAGGGCTCCAGGAACAGGCTGTTCCGGAACCGTGGGAACGGAACCTTCGAAGATGTGGCGGAGCGGATGGGCGTCGCGGACCTCAACCGCGCGGAGACCGGCGTGTCGATGGGCGCTGTCTGGGGCGACTACGACAACGACGGATTCGACGATCTGTTCCTCTATCGCTGGGGTGTCCCCGAGCTCTTTCACAACGATCGCGGACAGACCTTCACTCGTGTCACCGGCACGGCGGGTCTGCCGGCCTGGGCCAACGTCAACACCGCCGTCTGGCTCGACTTCGATCGCGACGGCCGTCTGGATCTTTTTGTCGGAGGCTACTACCCCGAATCCGTGAACCTCTGGAAGCTCGCCGACACGCGCATGATGCCGGAGAGCTTCGAGTACGCCAACAACGGCGGTCGCAAGTACTTGTTCCGGAATCTCGGTGACGGAAAATTCGAGGACGTGAGCGCGAAGGCCGGCCTCGCGTCGCGCCGCTGGGCGCTGGCGGCGGTCGCTGCCGACCTCCGTGGGACCGGCTATCCGGACCTCTTCATCGCGAACGACTACGGTGTGTCGGAGCTCTTCGCCAACGATCACGGGCAGTTTCGAGAAATCGGACGTGATGCGGGTGTTGGATACGCGCCGAAGAGCGGGATGAATGCGTCGGTCGGCGACGTGCTCAACCAGGGCCGCTTCGCGATCTACGTGTCGAACATCTCGGAGGAGGGGATTCTGCTGCAGGGCAACAACCTCTGGGTGCCGTCGACTCTTGTCGGCGGAATCCCGCGGTACGAGAACCTTGCGCGCTCGATGGGCGTGGATTTGGGAGGGTGGAGCTTCGGCGCGCAGTTCGCCGACTTGAACAACGACGGCTTCCTCGACCTCTACGTCGTCAACGGCTACGTGTCGGCGTCGCGGAAAGAAAGTTACTGGTACGACTTCTCGAAGATCGCCGGCGGAAATCAGTTGGTGATCTCGGACGCGCGGAACTGGCCGGCCATGGGGACCAGGAGCCTGGCAGGCTATCAGCAGAAGAAAGTGTGGATCAGCGACGGCGCGGGGCGGTTCCTCGACGTCGCCCAGATGGTCGGCGCCACCGACCGTTACGACGGCCGGTCGGTCGCGCTCGCCGATTTGTCGAACCGCGGGGTGCTGGACGTGATCGTCGCCAATCAGCGCGGACCGCTGCTGCTGTACCGCAACGAGGTAGCGCCTGGCCGCGATTGGATTGGATTCGATCTCGAGGGTGCCTGCCGATCGGACAGAGTCCCGGCCGGATGCACGAACCGCAGCGCCATCGGGGCACAAGTCACTGTCTTCTGGAACGGCCAGCAGCAGGTCCAGGAGGTGTCGGGCGGGTCGGGATTCTGCGCGCAGAACCAGCGCATCCTGCACTTCGGTCTCGGGAATGGCGCCACGGTAGAGAAGGCCGTCGTCCGCTGGCCGTCGGGCAAGACCCAGGTCCTGACGCAGCCGCAGCCCAACCGCGTGCACAAGGTCGAGGAACCGGCATGACGACCGAGGCGATCGCCGCCTCGTCGTCTGCAGCCCCGGGAGTGCCTGGGCGGCCGCGCCTGGATCCCCGCTATCTCGCACCCGCTCTCATCACGTGCGTGCTCCTCGCGGGACAGATCAGCTTCGGTTTTCTCGAGAGCTGGTCGCGCACGTTTCTCGCGATCGCCACCGCGATCATCGTCGAACTCCTGATCGTCCGCGCGCTGTACGGCAAGTGGCCGCACCTCGCCAGCGCCTATGTCTCGGGCATCAGCGTCGGGATTCTGGTTCGATCGCCGGCGTTCTGGCCGTACGCGCTGTGCTCGGCGATCTCCATCACGTCGAAGTACGTGCTTCGAGTCGGGGAGAGGCACATCTGGAACCCCACGAACTTCGGCATCGTGGCGATGCTCCTGCTCGCGCCCGACACGGTCGCGAGCCTGAGCGTGCAGTGGGGCAACAATCTGCTGCCGATGGTGGTCGTGTGGGTATTCGGAGCGGTCATCCTGCGTATGGTCGGGCGGCTCCACATCACGCTGACTTACGTCGCATCGTTTCTGCTGTTCGCGGTCGTACGGGCGGCCGTCACCGGCCATCCATTCCTCAGCGAGGTCGCGCCCATCACCGGGCCGATGTATCAGCTCTTCATCTTCTTCATGATCACGGACCCGAAGACCACCGTGGGACCGAAATGGGCGCAGGCGCTCGTCGCGTTTCTCGTGGCAGCCGTCGAAGCGATCTTCAGGCTGCTGGAGTTCGTGCACGCGCCGTTCTATGCGCTGTTTGTCGTCGGTCCGATAGCCAACCTGATCGAGATTGCGCTGACGAAGAAACGCCTGTCCAAGTAACGACGCACTCAAAGTTGCGGTTGCTCGGCAGCGCGGAGAAGACGATCTCACGCGGAGCAAGCAGAGACGCAGAGAACGCCGAGAAGGCTGCGTGGCGGCCCTTCCGGCAGTGCCGGCCTGCGGCCGGCGCTAGGAGGGTCGCGAGATCTCAGAAACAAACAGCGGGAGGTTCAATGCGCTGCGTGGTTCTGAGATCGCGTGACCCTCCTGCTCGCGCGAAGCGCGAGCTGCCGGAAGGGCATTAGCAGCCGCCTGCTCACTTGTCTTCTCCGCGGTCTCAGCGCTCTCTGCGCGAAACTCGTCGTGACAAGTGGCGGCTGGAGTGAGCGGGCCAGGGTTCAGGATGACCGGCTGAGTATCCGCGATTGATTCGCGAGGATCCTTTTCTGGTTCGCCTCGATCCTCCTCTGGTTGCGGAGCACTTGATCGAGCTTGCGCTGGTTGGCGAGGATGCTGCGCTGGTTCGCCTTGATGTCCTGCTGATTCTTAATCACCTGATCGAGCTTGCCCTGGTTTGAGAGCAACTTCGCCTGGTTCCGCAGAACCTTCATCTGGTTGGCAAGCACTTGACGTTCGCTCATACCCGTTCCTCCTGGTTTGCTGCCGCCGCCGGCACCATACCGGTGCGCTCAAGCATACGGTGTATTTCCCCATGCGTGGCGCCGAGCTTTCCCGCCGACGCGAGGAGATCCGCAGCGACCACGGGATACCAGTCGCGACGGCCACGATCGAGGAGACCGGCCGTGTCGAACGGTTCGATCGCGCGATCGATGCGCGCTTCCAGGGCGCTCCGCGCCGAACCTCGTGGGGCGGCGACAGCAGCCGACGCACAGTCCGCCAGCTCCGGACCAAACGTCGGATGCGCAGAGAGCAGGAACCCAGGCGCCAGCTCAGGCCGGCCGAGGCGTCGCGCGGCTTCGCTGAAGCCGGCGGCCGCGAAATAGAGAAGGCTGAGCCGCTTGAAGAGCGCCGGATCGTCCATCGTCGCGTACAACGCGGCGACGAGGCGTTCGGTCGCGTCCAGTTCCGCCAGCGTCACTCGCTCGTAGGCGAGGAGGGCCGCATCACGGTCGCGTCCCGCAGAGGTGCGCTCCAGAAGATCGACGAGGCGCATCACGCCGAGCAGGGTCAGGGGAAACCCGGTCGAGAGCAAGGGGTCGATCACTCCCGCGGCCGAGGGAAGGAGCGCCCACGACGGCCCTGAAACGCGCGCGCTCCGGAAGGCGAGGCGGGGTACGTGCACGAACGGCAGCACGGCACGCGCCGAACGGAATTGATCGGCGACCGACGGGACGGTCGCAAGCAGACGACTCCACGCAGCCGCGCCATCGGCTGCTCCCAGCGCAGCTGCGAGCGGATCGGTCAGCGCCGCGCCGGCGCTCGTGAGGCCGTTGTTGAAACGCAGCATCCAGATCCATCCGCCGGGAAACACATGATGGACCGCTGCGTCGTCGATCGGGTAAGGAGGCGGCTCCGGCGTTCGCCTCAGCTGGTCCCAGCGGTCGACGTTTTCGAAGTGCGTGTAGAGTCCCTGCGTTGGGGGGAGCCATCGACACGGCGCCTCATCGAGCTGCAACGCGCGATGCAGGAACCCGCGCGGCCCGCTTGCATCGATCACGAAGCGCGCGGTAATTCGGACAGGCCGGCCGTCCCGCTGCCCTTCGAGGATCGCGGAGTCCCCCTCGTAGCGAAGCCGTTCGAGCCGAGTCGTGTCCAGATAGATGGCGCCTTCGGTTTGGGCTTCCTCGGCGAGCGCCTGATCGAATTGCGGCCGGTACCAATGCATATCGGCGATCTCGTCGCGCGGACTCGCCGCCACCATCAGCTGCCGCTGGTGATCGTCGTCGTCGGCAAACGGGGCGCCAGCCTGGTGGAAGAAGAATGTGAAGCCGCGCTTCAGGCCGCAGGCGACGTCCGGACGCGCCCGCTGCCACGGGCCCCACTTGGAGAACACGCGAATCCTCGGCAGATCGTAGCGACCCGACAGCTCCTCGATCAGAAGGTTGGCGAGAGGGGTCGAGGACTCTCCGATGGCGAATCGAGGGTGGCGGCCCCGTTCGACGAGCACGACACGGCGCCCCCGTTTGAGCAGCGCGAGCGCAGCGAGCGACCCGGCGAAGCCTGATCCGACGATGGCGACGTCGGCGGTTTCTTTCACTGCCCGTGGAGCCCCACGCGCTCGCGCTCCGCCGCTCGTCCCTCGACCTTGCCCCGGACGACCCTGAGCCTGTCGAAGGGTCGGAAGACCTCGCTATCCTCGCGCGGGCCGCAGGCGCTTCTCATTCGTGGTCCCCGGCCGGACACGGACATTGCGGGAGAACGAGCTGCTCGAGATTCATGGTTTGGAGGCGATCGCGACGCGTAGCGGCACAATGTCGGCACTGCGTGAAGCGCTCGAGATCCCAAAGATCGACGAACACTCGTCCGCGCCCTTGCGCGTGTGTCAGGGCCAGCGCGAAGCTGCGCTCAATCTCTTCGAGGCCGGGCGCGCTGAACCATCCGGCCTCGGCGAGCCTGTCGATCGCACCATTGCCTGGCCGCGTCGGCACGAGCGACACGACCGACGCGCCGCAGGAAAACGCGGCGTCGACAGAGTGCAGCAGCCACGCGTCCTGCTCGTGTGAGGAAATGAACGGCGGTGAGATGAGCAGGAACACACGGAGCGCGACTCCGCGATCGTCGAGCGCTCGGGCGGCCTCCTCGAAGCGCTCCAGCGTGAACCGCTTGTTCAGCCGGTCGAGCGCGACAGGGTGCGCTGTCTCCAGGCCCATCGCAACTTCGAGCTGCGCCGGCTGTTCCCCGGGTCCCCGGTGTCTGTCGAGCGCCGCGAGCAACCGATCCACAGGCGGGCCCACGAGCGCGGGATGTGATTCGACGATCACGTGCGACAGCCCGGCGAGCGCGCCTGCCACGCCGTCGTAGTCGGCTTCGGGGACCGCTCGCGGGTCAAAAAAGCTTCCCGCGTTATAGAGCTTCATGCCGATGACGGGAATGGATTCATCGCGCACGGCACGGCGCGCGGCTGTCACCTGCGCGGTAATGGCGCCTGGCGGCGTATCGCTGACGGTGGTGTAGGTCCACAAATCGCACATCGCGCAGCGCCAGGGGCACTCGCGGCCCGTGAGCAGCACGGTCGCTATACGAGCGCGGCCTCCATCCGTTGTCCGCTCGTCTTCGATGATGAGACCCTGGTAGCGCCAGGGGTCGTGTCGAGGCCGAGAGGCCCGCTGTTCGAGCACGAAACGATCCCGCGCGGACGGTGTTGCGGGATAGACCCCGGCGTCAGGCATGCAGGCGTTCGAATGCGTGACGGTAGTCGCGCTCCGAGTGGCCGAGCCGCTGGCGCATCGTGTCGACCGATGTGGTGCCGTGCTGGAATCGCCGCTTCGGGAAGACCGGCATGTCGAATCCCGTCACGGCCTTGACTCCTCGTCGCGCGATCTCCCCCTTCAACGCGTAGAGCGCCGGCACGTCGTAGCCCGTCAGCGCCGCGAACGGAATTCCTTCGGCGACGTCGATGACGTCCGGCCGCGTGTAGGGGCTGAACCCGGCGAACCCGCACTGCCTGGCGGGCGCGTACGTCCGCACGTAGCTCCGGCTGAGGCCGCCGCTGTACGTCAGCGAGTGCTTGATGCGGCCAACGCCCCAACCTTCCTGATACAGCATCACGTTGTCCACGACGCTGCGGATCGTGAGCTCCGGATTCTCTTCGATCGGGTAGTCCTTCAGGTTCTCGTCGCCCCCATCTCCGTCCGCGAGATGGCGCCAGTCCGGGTAGCGCGCGCGGATGCCCTTGCAGAGCAGCAGACCCATCGCGGCGCACTCGACGTCCAGAGACTTGTAGTCTTCGAGCACCCGCAGTGTTTGCCCGACATCGAGATCGTCGGCGCTTCCCGCGATCTCCTCGAGGAACATCGTCAATCCCACGGCTGCAAGAAACGCCCGGGCCTGTTTTACGTCCGGTCCATTCCCGAGATCCAGCACGAACGCTTTGAGCCTCGTTGGCGCCATGCCGAGCCGCAGCATCGCGTGGTAGGTCACGAGAAACACGGAACCGCTGTCGATTCCGCCCGAGAAACTGACGCCGATCGGCTCCGCACCCCCGCCGTGCCGGTCGATATCAAGCAGCCACTTCTCGATCTCGCCGGCCAGCGCGCCGATGTAGCGCCGCCCTATCTCGTCCAGATCCGGCGCGAGCGTCCCGCGCCCGGGCGTAAAGAAACGCGTATAGGTCGGGTCCGGATCAGGACACCCGACCAGCGCGAGCTCGACGATGTAGTGCGCGGGCACCATGCGGGTGTAGCTCGGATGAAACTGATTCTCGAGGCCGGCGTCCTCGAGCGTCCGCTGCAGGGTGTCGATTCGGTCCGCCACGATCAGCGCCGGCCCTTCCTGCCGCTTCGCGAGGAAGTAGCGCATCGGCCGATCGAGCGATCGTGCCATCCGGACCGTGATGCCATCCACCGCCACGAGCGCGAATGACCCATCTATAGCGCGGACGGCTGCCGGGTCGCCACCAAGCACCCGCCGCCGGGCCTCTTCCACGCCGATGTTGTGAAGCTGGTTCAGGCGTGGGTCGAGCAGATCGACCACGCGATCGATGGAGCGTAACATGAGGTCATTGTAAGCCACGCGCGACGCGTCGTGCGTGAGCCCTTCACGGGTAGTGGATCAAATTGGCCACGGATAAACACGGGCCGCCCCAAATCCAGACCAGCGTGACGGTAAAACGGCGAATACCGCGGCGTCTCCGCGACTGACCCACAAGGACAATGCGCGCTGGTCGATGTTGAAGCGCTTGTGCTCGGCGCGCATAAAATCGGAAGGCACGACTACGCGAGTGGCAGCCCCTTCGCTACCTGCGCCGCCTGCGCGTGCACCTTCCGCACCGCCTCGGCAATGTCCTCCATATCCCGCCTCGGCCCCAGCAGCATCGTCTGGACGAGCCAGATCGCCTCGCTACACAGACGGTCGTTCTGGGGACAGCGGTTCTGCGCGAGCCAGGCGTCGAGCCGGGCCTTGGAATAGATCGCCTGGAATCCACGGCCCGACAGGGCATCCTCGAGAAACGGTTCCTTGTTGAGCGGCGAGTAGCCGCTCAAGGCGGGAACGCCCTCGGCGCCGAGCGC
>JBBQEJ010000169.1:0-11180 GCA_038320555.1 Vicinamibacterales bacterium
ACCGATCGCTTCGTGCCGATGTACCTCGCGTCATTACTCGCGGTGGGCGTCTCGCGGGGATGGCCGGGGCGTCGCCCACTCGCAGTCGCGGGCTTTGCCGCAATCTACCTGTTCGTCGCGGTTGAGCAGTTGATGGTGACCTTGCCGGTGCTGCTGGCTGGTTACGCGGTGTACGGCCGCGCGCCGAACGCCGCGGGGCGGACGTTACGGATTCTCGCCGGATCGATCGCGCTCTCGGGAATCTCAGCGCTGATCTACTTCTCGTCACCCGGTCAGCAGTGGCGCAACCACTTGATGAACGTGAAGGCTCCCGATCTATCGCCGTCCGGCCTCTACGGATGGTTCAAGGATGCGATCCCTCTCGGCTACGCGGTCCTGTTCGGCCATCGCAGTCCGGCGATCTACTGGACGCTGCACCTGGTGCTGCTCCTGGCGGGCACGGGAGCCCTCGTGACTGCCGCATTCGTCGCCCGGCGCGCCCGGTCTTCCGAGCCGTCTGCCGCGGGGCCGCTCGTCGGGCGCGACGACGTCGTGCGCTGGGCCGTCTTCGCCACGTGCTTCAACGCCGCGTACGCGGCCAGCCTGGCGACGTTGCTCGTAAGCCCCCACTTTCCGGAGTACGCCGCCCAGTACCCCGCGCTGCTGTTGACGCTCGGCCTCGTCTTCAGCCTGGCGACAATCGCGCGGGCGCTGGCCGCGCCTCGGCCGGCCGCGGCGCTGACGGCTGCGTGCGCCGTGGCGGTGCTCGTGACCGTGACGGTCCCCGCCATCAGAACCGACGTCGCGAGCTTCAAGGAGGAGGCTGCCTATGGTCAACTCCGCAAGGCGGTGTATCACCGCGTGCTCGAGGTGAACCGCGAGACGGGCGCATCCGGGTTCGTGCTCACGAACAGCCCCGTGCGATCGATCGGCGGCACCATGGAGCCCCCGTGGGGCCTGAGCGCGTACTTCCGGTGGGCCGGACAGGGGAACCTTCTCGTCCTCATCGACACGAACTACGATTTCGCGGCTCGGCCACTCGATCGGCAGTACGTCACGATCGACCTGGCCCCGTACTGGACCCGATGACAGCGATGTGTCCCGTCTGCAGCAGCACGGCCAGCGAGGTGCTCTGGCCGGCCCGGCTTCCGCAGGCCCTCACCGCGAGCGAGTTCAGCTATACAGGCAACAAGCGTCGCCATGGGCAGGTGCTCCGCTGCAGGCGGTGCGGCCATCGCTTCGTCCATCCGTTTCCGCAGGGGCTTCCCGCGTTCTATTCGGACGTGACCGATCCGTTCTATGTCGCCACCGAGGCGGAGCGCGTGCGCACATTCGAGGAGTTCCTGGACTGCAAGGAACGACACTGTCACGCGCGCGGATCGCTGCTCGACGTCGGCTGCTATGCCGGGGTGTTCCTCGACGTCGCCGCACGGCGCGGCTACAAAGTCGAAGGCCTCGAACTGTCGCGATGGGCCGCCGGCATTGCGCGCGGGCGCGGGCACCAGGTTCGCGAAGGCTCCGTTGACATCCTCGCAGACAGCGTGCAACGGTACGACACGATTACGGCGTTCGACGTGCTCGAGCATCTTGCCGACCCGGCGGCGGCGGCGCGGACTATCCGGTCGCGGTTGACGCCGGACGGCTGCTTCGTCGCCACCGTGCCGGACATGGGCAGCTGGCACGCGCGCCTGCTTGGACGCCGCCACTGGCTGGTCGTCACGATGCACATGCAGTATTTCACGCGCGACACTGTGCAGCGGATGCTCACCGCGGCCGGGTTTTCACGCATCACGATCGCCTCGGCGCCGCCGTACCGCTTGCGTGTCGGCGATGCCGCTGCCTACTCCAACGCGAACGCGGCGCTCCGCGTCCCGTTCGCGCTGCTCAAGCACCTCCCGGGAATCAACCGGCTGGAGATCCGGCTGAAAGCGAGCCTGTTCGCGGTGGCGCGCCCGTGAGCGTGTCGAAGCCGGTCGTCGTCCCGGGAGACTATCAGCACCGCGCCGCCACGCGCGGCCCCGCGGTCCAGCGCTTCTGGCACCACACCAAGCGCCTGGCCATCGATCGGTACCTGCCGCCCAAGCCCGGGGACCTCATTCTGGACGCCGGCTGCGGTTCCGGCGTAATCACGAGTTACCTCGGCGAGTCGGGGGCGCGCGTGATCGGCCTGGACCCGAACCCGGAGTCGATCGACTTCGCCACGCGTACTTTCGGGCGCAGCAACGTCACGTTCATACATTCGGGGATCGACGATCTATCGCTCGATCAGCCGCTGGACAAGATCTACAACCTCGAAGTCATCGAACATCTCAGCGCCGCCGGCGGGCGCGAGATGCTCCGCCGGTTCTACGGCGCGCTGCGTCCGGGCGGCCAGCTGTTCCTGACGACCCCCAACGTCCGAAGCCTGTGGCCGCTCATTGAATGGACCGTCGATCGGACCGGACTGGTGCCGCCGATGGGGGGCGCTCAGCACGTCGAGATGTATCACCGGCGCAAGCTGCGCGACGCCGGCGCGGCGCACGGGTTCGAGGTGAAGACGATTCGTTCAATGTGCCTGCTGTCGCCCTGGGCCGCGGTTGTAAGCTGGCGTGCGGCACGGTGGCTGTTCGACGTCGAGGCTGTACTACCTGGCGTCATGGGCCCTGTGCTGGTCGCCGTTTTCGGCCGTCCGGGAACTCGTTGATATGGCCTTCATTTCCATCATCGTCCCGGCGTACAACGAAGCCACGAGCCTGTCACCGTTTCTCGAACAGCTCGGGGCCGTCCTCTCGCCGTTGCCGGACACGTTCGAGCTCGTCCTGATTGACGACGGGTCGGTAGACGAGACGTGGGCACTGGCGAGGACCGTCGCCATGCCTCGCACGTCCGTTCGGGGGATGCGGTTCAGCCGCAACTTCGGCAAGGAGGCGGCGATCGCCGCCGGCCTCGACACCGCGCGCGGCGACGCCGTGATCGTGATGGACGCCGACCTCCAGCACCCGCCGTCGCTCATCCCCGAAATGATCCGGCGCTGGCGCAGTGGCGCGCCGATGGTGCAGGCAATCAAGAGCGGCCGGGGACGCGAGAGCCCTCTGTACGGCGCGCTTTCTCACGTCTTCTACGGCGTGCTCGCCCGGCTCGGCGTGAATTCGATCCGAAACGCGACGGACTTCTGCCTGCTCGACGCAAGAGCGGTGGCCGAATGGCGCCGCTTCCGTGAAACGGGTCTGTTTTTTCGAGGTATGTCGGCGTGGCTTGGTTTCACGCCTGCGCGCGTGGAGTTCGACGTGCCGCCGCGCGTCAGCGGAGACTCGCGGTGGACCGGTCTCCGCCTTTTCAAGTACGCGCTGCGCAGCATCACCGCGTTCACGTCGGCGCCGCTCCAAATCGTGACCGCACTCGGGATCATCGTGCTGCTCACGGCCGTCGTGCTCGGGACGCGCGCGCTCGTGCTCAAATTCATGGGCGCGGTGCCAATCGACGGGGTCACGACAATCATCCTGCTCATTCTCTTCATCGGCAGCTCGCTGATGCTGGGCCTCGGCATCATCGGCGAATACGTGGCCAGGATTTACGACGAAGTAAAGAGCCGGCCGCGCTATATCGTTTCCGAGCAGTTCGATTCGCAGGACTCGAGACACTAGCGCGACTTTGTCAGATCAGCCAATTCGCTCGGGCGACGGTCCGGTGACTTGTCACGGCGGGTTCACGCAGAGAGCGCCAAGCGCGCGGAGAAGACAAGTAAGGAAGCGGCTGCAATGACGGCCCTTCTGGCATTGCAGCCTTCTCGGCGGTCTCTGCGTCCTCTGGTTGCTCCGCGTGGATCGTCTTCTCCGCGTACCGTGAGCCACGGCAATGCCGCCCGAAACCACGCAAAAAGTACGACGACAGAAATCTGAGCCACTCTCGAATTCCCACAGGAATTCGTCAGTCCGACGAAGTCGTATTTGTGGCATTCCCTTTAGCTCGAGATTGCGTACTCACGACGCCAGAGCTCGAACATTGCCAGCGCGAAGAGCCGATGCATGTTGGCCAGGCCTCGTTGCTGCCCCGTCAGGAGCGACCTGACGGCTCCGCGGTCCAGAAGCTGCTGCTGCGCATCGGTCAGCACATCGCGTATGAAGGTGCCCCACTCCCCCTTGAACCACGCGCCGAGCGGGAGTGAAAAACCCTGCTTGCGAGCGAGATCGAAAGACGGCGGAAGGAGCCGCGCCGCAAGCCGGCGCGGCAGAATCTTCCGATCGCGCGGCGTCGCCCGCAGCCGATCTGGCACTTCCGCAAAGGCCAGATCGATGAGCCGTGGATCCAGCCAGGGAGCGCGCACCTCCAGCGAGTTGAGCATGCTCGCGCGATCGACCTTCACCAGGATGTCGTCGACGAGATAGCTCCGGAAGTCGGTCGCCGTGGCCTGCTGAAGGGGAGTGCCAGGGCCCGCCCATAGCGCGGCCCTGAACGCCTCCGGCGTCGTGCTGCTCGCCGCGCTGTCGCGGAGCCGCCCGATCAGCCGGCGGCGCATTACCGGATCGAAGAACTGGTTGAACTGGCTGACGCTGAATGCCTGATCGCCCGTCAGGCCGAGAAGGTAGTTCCGGCCGCGCATCCCCACGGGAAGAAGTCCCGTAGCGAGCGGCCGAAACGCTCGTCGAAGCGGTTCTGGGATCACTGCCCGCACGCGGGCCTGGGACTGGACCCAGCTATGGCGGTGATAACCGCCGAAGAGCTCGTCGGCCCCATCGCCACCAAGCGCCACAGTCGCCTCGCGGCGGATTAATCGCGACACGAGATACGTCGGAACCATCGATGAATCCGCCAGAGGCTCGTCGAACTGCCGCGCCAGTTCCGGGAGGAGGTCGACGGTGACGGGCTCGGCGGCGAGGACGACGTGGTCGGTGCTGAAGTGCTCCGCAACAGCGCGGGCATGCGCGGATTCATCGTAAGAACCGTGACCCGGAAACGAGATCGTGAACGTCTTGACGCGGGTGCTGACACGCGCCGCCATCGCGGTAATGAGACTGGAATCGATCCCGCCGCTCAGCATGACGCCTACGGGAACATCGGCAATCAGACGCAGCCGCACGGCGTCGAGAAGCGTGCTCTCCAGCCTTGCTACCAGCTCCTCATCGTCGGCCTGCTCCGGCGCGTGCCGCTCTGGAAGCGACCAGTACTGCCACGTCCGCACGCAATCCGCGGCCAGGTCGTACACGAGGGCGTGCCCCTGCGGCAGCTTCCGAATGCCGTGGATGATGCACTGATCGTGCGGCACGTACCCAAACGCCAGATAGGCATCGAGCGCGTCGGGATCGAGCACACGGGGGCAACCCGGATCCGCAAAGAGCGCCTTCAGTTCGGAAGCGAACGCCAGCCGTTTTTCGGCGTGGCGGTAGTAGAGCGGCTTCTCGCCAGCCCGATCGCGCGCCAGAAACAGTCGGCGGCCTGGATGGTCGTACAGAGCAAACGCAAACATGCCATTGAAGCGTTCCAGACAGTTCGTGCCCCATGCCCGGTAGGCTTCGAGCAGGACTTCCGTATCACTCGACGAGCGAAACCGGTGGCCGGCGCGGCATAGTTCGTCCCGCAGCTCCTGGAAGTTGTAGATTTCTCCGTTGAACACGAGCTGGTAGTCGCCCGATGCGTCCGCCATTGGCTGATGGCCGCCCGGCGACAAGTCGATGATCGACAATCGCCGGTGTCCCAGGACGACGGAAGCATCCGTCGCGCGCCAGAGTCCCTCGTCGTCTGGCCCGCGGTGTCGCAGGGTGTCGCGCATCCGCGCCACCACCTCCGGTGCCACGGGGGCCGAGGCCGATCCAATTCCGACGATCCCGCACATCAGGACAAGTCAGGCACGATGGAAGCTCCGTGAAGTCCTGTGGTTTCCCAGGACATCGCGGTAGACGCGATCATATTGCGCGGCGACGGCGGGCACCGACCATCCGGCTGCTCGCGATCGGGCAGCCGCGGCCCGCTGCCGCGCGACAAAACGGTCCTCGAGA
Source organism: Vicinamibacterales bacterium (assembly GCA_038320555.1). Classification (GTDB taxonomy): domain Bacteria; phylum Acidobacteriota; class Vicinamibacteria; order Vicinamibacterales; family 2-12-FULL-66-21; genus JALZOC01. Next base: position 5,952 of record JBBQEJ010000169.1, read on the forward strand.
ACCTCGAGCACGCTTTCGATAAGGGCGCGCGTATCGGCTGGATCGACCCAGCAGGCCGATCGCTCGTCGAGAATCTCGCGATGCGCGGGGATATCAGAGACGACGAGCGGGAGGTTACAGGCCATCGCTTCGAGCACGCTGTTCGGACGCCCTTCAAAGAGGCCGGTGGCCACCATCACATCGGCCCGTTTCATGAAGGGCCAGATATCGGCGACATACCCCGGCGTCAGAATGCGATCGTCGAGCTTGTCGGCAGCGATCGTGGTCTGAAGGCTTGTCAGGAGCGGCCCTTCACCGCACAGAACCGCGACAGTGTTCGGGCGTTTGACGATCTCGCGCATCGCGCTCAGCAGCCGCTCAACGTTTTTTTCGGGACCGAAGCGACCCGCAAACAGCACCACCGACGCGCCGGGGTCAAGCGACATACCGGCCGGGACTGCGGGGGATGTGGCATCAAGTTCGTCGAGCGGCAGGGCGTTCGGAATCACGAACCGCCGCACACGCGCGCTGGCTCGACTGTCCCAGTACGAGTCGCCAGCGGCAGAGTTCGAAATGATCGCGTCGGCCGTCTGCGCAATGGCCACGCGCAGGCGATTCTTCATCGACGGAGGATAGGCGAGCCGGGAACTTCGCTCGCTAATCACCCACGGAACGCCCAGCAATTCGGACACGCCGCCCGCAAGCACCTCCATCTGGACGAACCAGACCTGCACGAGATCCGGCCGCAAGCGACGGAAGATCCGTACAAGCTGCCATGCGAGTCGCGGATCATGGTTCCCCGCGCCGGTGAGCCAGTGCACCGCCGCGCCCCCGGCCTGGAGGCGGGGGAGATTAGGACCGCCGGTGCCCAGTGCCACGTGAACATCCCAGCCGCACGCGCCGAGTGGTCCGGCCAGATACGCGAGCTGCCGCTCAGCGCCTCCGCCCCCCATTCCGGGAATGCAGTGAAGAATCTTCATCCGCCATCAGCCTGTGGAACGACCGCAAGACGCGGTAGATTCCGCAGTCCGATCTGGACGAGACGGACGGCCACCAGAAGCGGGATGAAGCGATACACGATGTAGTACGCGAAATAGAACGTGGACCCGCGGTATGTGTAATAGCACCAGAGACACATGGAAAGATAAAACATCGTCGCCCAATAGCCGTCCTGCCGGCGCGCGTACCATCGATGAATCGCCGCAAACAGCACGCCGAGGCCGAGACCTCGCAGCAGCAGCTCTACCCAGTCGAGCCCGATGACGGCGTTGGAGATCACTCCCAGGACGCAACCCAGTCCTATCCCGTCCACCTGGACGTAACCCATGCACGGATCCGCTTTGCTGAACGGCAGGATCTGGCTGGGTATGAGCATGACGATGTCGTTTGCGTAGATCTGCCAGGGGATGGGTCCCAGAGTACCGGCCATCTGCCGGGCGTGGAGGTCGTACGCCATGCCGTACAACGCCTGGAATTCATTCATTGTCGCCCACGGTGAAGCCTCGCTCCGCGCGACCGTGTTCAGCCCGCCGCCGAGATCGCGGGCCAAGCCGTAGACGAGCGCGCCGCCCAGCAGCACCACGACCAGAACCGTGGCACGGACCACGGAGAGCGGTTTCACCAGACGGTGATAGAGCAGTGCCGTCGCCAGGAGCAGCATCACGTACCAGGTGCGGCCCCCCATTCTCGTTATCGTCGAGAGCCCCTCCACTGCGAGCCACACGAAGAGCACGCCTCGCCAGCGGCGATCGCTCCACCGCGACATCACCCAGACGAGCGCACCGAGTTTCAGCAGGAAGAGAATGGCGAAGAAGTTATGCGAGAGCTGGCGCGCGACGAGCGGAAGCGCATCGGCGGACGCTGCCACGGCGGCCAGATCGCTGTATGACGGGTCGTACGATACGCCGAAAATCACTTCCAGCAGTTTGAAGTATCCCAGCAGGCCGGCACCGAGGATCGCCATGGCGGCAATTGCCGTCGGGCGCAGTTGTCGCGTTGGGCCGCATGCGATCGCGATCCGTCCGCGGAAACACAGGTACGCCGCGGTGAAGCTGGACAAATAGAGAACGTGACGCCATGCGAAGCCACCGACTTCGGCCGGTCCTGGATTCAGCGTGTACAAGGGCAGGTAACTCAACTCGGTCCAGCGCAGTCCTGCCAGCCAGAAACCGAGCAACGGAACCGCCGAGTACGTCGCCGTGATCAGGATGGTCAGTGCACCGAGATCGAAGACGGGCAGGTGGCCGTCGGAAAAGTACAAGTGGACAACGGCACTTCCGGTGAGCAGCGCGATCGCGACAAGCGGCGCGACGACGGGGAACGCCTGACGCGAAGCCAGGGCGAGCGCGAGCGCGCCAAATACCGCCATTGCAATCACGGCGGTCGTCGTCCGATTGAAGACCCAGGGCGCGACTTTACGGTCGAAGGCTACTTCCATTGCCTCTCCACCCGACCCGCGCCATGCCCAGCTCGATGAGCTCTCCAGCCTGTCGCATGCGCAGCACGAAGCGATGGTCCGCTCGAACCCGCCTGAACCCGTTCAACGCGATCCTCCTGCGTTCAGCGTCGTGTGTTAGATAGTGGCGCAGCTTGTCGACGAGGTCGGCCGCATTTCTGTAGTCGACGACCTCCTCCCCCACTTTGAAGAAGTCGTTCAGATACTCCCCGCCGTCAGAAATCTGCATCACGCCGTTTCCAGGCAGGTCGAAGAGTCGATAGCTGCCGACGGTGTAGTCGCCGCGATTGTGCACGTTGAAACCAATCCGGGCGCGGCGATACAGCGGCACATACTCCTCGAACGTGATCGGACTCACCCAGCCAGGCCTTCCGTATTTCACATTGAAGTACACGTTTCGCTTCACGTTGCTGAGCCCGCGAAGAACGCAGCGCCTGCCGAACGCCTTCTTCACCGTCGCGAGCAGTGGCATCTTGTTTAGGTACAGGGCGCCGACGAAGAGGATGTCGATATCGCGGGGATCATTCACCACCATTACCTCGGTCATGGCGGGGTCGAACGCGGCGTCGAAGAGCGCCATCGGCCAGAAATCCGCGTTCGGGGCGCCACAGTACCGAAGCTTTTCCGCCATGCCCATGTCAGCGCTGTACGCGGGCGAGTGAAACAGCACCTGATGGTACGCGTGCAAATACGCAAAGTCACGGTCGTAGGCGGTCATCGGACCATCTGAGGTGCGGAGCACCCGGTAGACGGGAATCTTTCTCAGGAAATCAGGATGGTACGGCAGGCAGTTGTCGACGATGACGGCATCGATGTGCTGTGACGTCAGCCTCTCCTCGAACACCTCGTAGAGGTGCAAGAGCGCGGGATCGCGCTGAAAGTACAGATTGTCGAGAAGCTGCGCGCGGCCGCATCTGTCGGGATCAATGTAGTCGCCATGGTTGAACGGAACAAAGGTGTAGGGGGCGGCCGAAGCGGCGGCGATTTCGCGCGTCCAGTAGTCGGCTTCGAAACCGGTCTTGTTGAAGGAATACAGGACTCTCATCGGCTGGTGGCTGAATCAGGTGACGCGCCGGCGCGCGAGCGAAGCAGAAAGTTGTAGCTCGGCGTCCAGTCCCGATTCCGGTACGCATCGACGATTTCGAAGTGTCGCGCGATCCGATCCCTTACTTCTCCCACCTTGAATCCCCGACGCCCGATTTCCCAGAAATGCTGGCCCTGGCAATACGGACTGGTCACGCCGTCTGGCCGCGCGAAATAGTTGAAGAGATCGATGACGATGGAAATATCGAGGTGCCGGAATCCTGGAATCGCCCGCAGTTGCGCGTGGCGGCCGGCGACAGGCAGATAGATCAACGCAAACCGCGCCACGCGCGCCAGCTCCCCAAGCGCAGGGTCCAGGTACGCAACCGCCAGGTGTTCGAGCACGTGCGACGCGATCACGACGTCGAACTGGCCGTCGGCGAACATGGGCATGTCGTGCACGCTGCCAAGCACGTCGGGGCCGAACGTGTCGTCAATGTCAAAAGTCGTCACCTCGTATCCCCGCCACCTGAACACGTGCGTGTCAAGTCCCTGCCCGGGGCCGATGATCAGCAGACGCCGGACATCACCGCAGCGCTGGACGTCACGATACTGGTAGTAGGAGTTCGTAAAGTTCGACAGGTGGAGCTCGCGCTTCCAGGTTGCGCGGTCCACGGGCATCACGGCGGGAGCAGGGGGCTTCTCGCTCACGGAACGGTCAGTCCTTCTCCCTCGAAGGCCTGGCGATCAGATTGATCGATCTCGTCATTCCCTCATCCCCCGCCGGAAACAACCTGGCCATATCCGCGATGCTGGCGTACTCGTGGTCTGATTTGGCATCCCAGAACCGGTATCCCATTCGCTGAAGCAACAGGAACGGGTTGCGACGGTCGTCCGCGAAATGCGGCCAGACGGCCTCCATCACTATGACGGGGCGGCTGCGTTCGATGAGCTGCAACCCGCCCGCCAGCGCCGGGAACTCGTTGCCGTCGATGTCGATCTTGATCAGGCCCACGCGGGACACGCCGTTCCGCGCGCACCAGTCGTCGAGACGGACGATGTCGACGCGTGTGGTCCGATCGCTTCTGCCGCCGGAAGTCCGCCAGCTCGAACGGTAGGCGATTTCCTGGCGCTCGGCGTTATGGTCGCTGAGCGCCGCCTTGATCGTAAGGATCTGCGGCACATCGTTGAGCGACACGTTCCGCGTGAGCTTCTCGAAGGCAAACTCGGTCGGCTCGAACGCGTAGACGGCGCCGGTCCGCGTGACGAGCCTGGCGAGCGCAAGCGTGTGGGCGCCGATGTTCGCGCCGATATCGAGCACGGCCATGCCGGGCGCCGAGTGGCGCTCGAGCGCGGCGCTCACGTCAGGCTCGTATTGCTCGAGATACAGCGCGACGTCGATCATCTCGCCGAGATCGAGCTCGAAAGTCGAGCCCTGGATGGTGGCGCGCACGCGACGCGCGCGCATCACGCGACAGAACGCGGTGAAATAGAAATGGCGCAGAGCCGGGACGGGCGTGGCCTTATAGATTGTTCGGGCGATTCGAACGAGCGTTCTCGTCATTCACTCTCTCTGTAAGCCCTGCGCGCGTGCTGGTTTCCGCGGGGTGTGGGCCGTCGGGCCGTCTCCACTGTCGCCACTGCCCGAGGGCCAGCCGCGCCGCATAGCCCGGCGCCGCGTACGCCGCCATCATCGCATCGAGCCGCGCCGCCCTCAGAAGGGGAACGAACGAGGTCATCCAGCCGCGCTCGGCGGAGATCGACGCCAACCG
>JBBQEJ010000170.1:0-11104 GCA_038320555.1 Vicinamibacterales bacterium
TAGACATCTTCTAGTCGTTTCTCAAGACGACCATCGGATCGACGCGGGTCGCGCGGCTCGCCGGAATGTAACAGGCTCCCAACGCCACGGCCGCAATAAAGAGGGCAACAGACGCCATCGTAGCCGGATCGGAAGGCTTGATGTTGAACAACTGCGCCTGCAGAAGCCGCGTGAGCCCGAAGGCCGCCCCGAGCCCCACCACCAGGCCGGCCAGCGTCACGCGCAATCCCTGGCCGAGCACCATGCTTAAGACGTTACCCCGCGTCGCGCCAAGGGCCATGTGAATCCCAATCTCGCGGCTCCGCTCGCTGACCGAATAGGAAAGAATGCCATAGGTCCCAATGGCCGCCAGGAGCAGCGCCAGGGCGGCAAACACTGCAAGCAGCTGCGCAAGAAAGCGCGGGCGAGACACCGACTCGGCGAACACGTCATCCATCGATCGGAGCCTGACGATCGGGAGGGTGGGATCCATCGCCTGCACGATGCGCCTGATCTGCGGCGCCAGTGACCCAGGGGGCAGCGCCGTGCGAATCACGATGTTCATGTTTCGTGGCGCGAACTGCGCGGCCGACGGCCCTTGGTCGTTCAGTTGCAGCATCGTCTCGACGTCGGCTCCCGCCTGTTTGAAGCTGACGCCGCGTTTCAGGCGACCGACGAGGTATAGAAAATGTCCGCCCCGGTTGCCAGCATTCGCGGGATCGAGCGTCAATGGCAGCCACACCTGAATTTTCTGGTCGTGCACGTCGTAGCCGGGCGGCATGACCGCGACAATGCGTGTGGGCACGCCGTCGGTGGGAATCACTCGGCCGAGAACGGATTCATCTCCCCCAAACGCGCTTCGCCAGATGTCGGTCGATAGTGCGCCCACATCCTCGGCGCCAGGAAGCGTGTCGGCCCGGGTGAACTGACGACCTCGTATCGGCGCAACACCGAGAACCGGCATCAACTCCGACGTGATCACCGCCGACACGACGCGACGCGGCTGACCCTGGGTCCCCAGATTTACGGCCCCTGCCCGATACGCGCCGACGTCCTCGAAGGCCAGAATTGATCGAACCCCAGCGTGGGAAACTGACTCGTGATGAAGATCAGGTTTTCTGGAGCCGGATATGGCAGCGGCCTCAGGATCACGCCGTTTACAACGCTGAAAATCGCGGTATTGGCGTCAATCCCAAGGGCCAATGTCAGCACGGTGACAAGGGCGTAGCCTGGGTTCTTCCACAGGTGGCGGAACGCATACAGAAGGTCTTGTCGCATGGCGATAGTTGGACGGAAAAATGGGGGAAAAGGATTGAACCCAGCAGAACCCAGTTAGACTACCTCCAGAAGGGTTCACTGATGTCGCTTCGAACACGTCTGATTATCGCGTTCCTTCTGCTGTCGGTCGTGCCGCTGTCGCTGGTCACGCTTTTCTCGTATGTGTCGTCGGTGCATGCGTTCGAGCTCGCCGCACAGCACGAAGCGACTGAGAGCGCGACCGACGTCAGCCGGCGCATGGAAATGATCACGGCAGACGTCGGCCGGCGCATGGATCGGTTGTTCGGCGCCGGCGCGGGTCCCCTGGGCGGGACGATCAATCCCGATCCGCAGATGGTGCGGCAAAGCGTGGCGCCGGTGCTCGGAGACACCGCGTCGCTCGTCGATCGTGTCGAATTCCATCCTGTCCCCGAGGTGCCTACCCCGCCCGTCGTTGCCGACTCCACCAGCGTCCCTATTCCCATTCCCCCGGCACGACACCGCGGACCGGACGGCCGCCGCTTCGGCCGACCGGATGGGTCGGGCGGGCGAGGCTTCGGACCTCCAGGAACCCCTGAGCCTGGCGGGCGAGGATCCTTCGGGCCTCCGGGACCGCCTCCCCCGGGCTCGCAGGTGATCGTGATGGACATTCCGAAGATCGTCGAAGAGGCCACGCGGGCCGCAACCGAGGCAGGCGTCGCCGCCGCCGACCCAAAGATCCGGGCGATGATCGATCAGAAAATCGAGCAGGAACTGTCCGCCAATCGACAGGGCCTCAAGGCGATGGCGGCAGCGCTCAGCCGCGAAGCCGAAGCGCGCGCGGCCGACGACCGGCTGCCCGTCAATGTCGAAGGGCCGAGGATCGAAGTCTCCGTGCAGAAAGACGGCCGGATCATCGGGCGCGCCAATGCAACCCTCAATCTCGATCGCATGTTGCCCACTGTGCTCGGATTCGCCCGCCGCGACCAGGGGGAAATCCCTTTCGCGATCGACCGCCAGGGATCGCTATACACACCTGAGGCGTCGGACAAGGCTCGGCTGCAGACGCTCGGTGTCGAACGCACGGCGCCGGTTGCCGCAGCCGGGACCCCTCGCCGGACCGGCGCCTGGATCATCGTCGCGCGAAAGGCTCCGAGCGGCATCATCTTCGGCATTGCCCGGCCGGTCGCGGCGTCGCTGCGCGAGATTCGCCGGGCGTCGGTGCGGAATCTCGGCCTGGGACTGCTCGTCATCGGGCTCACGTTCATCGGCATCATCCCGATCTCTCACCGGATGACGCAGCATCTCGCGACCCTGACACGCGGCGTGCGCCAGCTCGCGGGCGGAGACTTCCGCACGCGCGTGCCCGTGCGATCGGCCGACGAGTTTGGCGCGCTGGCCGGCGCATTCAATCAAATGGCCGAGGACCTCGAGCGCCACCAGGCGCTCGTTGTCGAGCAGGAGCGCCTGCGCCGGGAACTGGAGCTGTCGCGCCTCATCCAGACCGAGATGCTGCCGCGCACGTCGCTGCGTTCCGGGCCGGCAGAAATCGGCGGGGTCTCGATCCCGGCTCGGGAAGTGGGGGGCGACTTCTTCAATTATTTCGTGCTCCCGGATGGCCGTCTCGCGCTGCTTGTCGGGGACGTCTCGGGGAAGGGCGTCAGCGCCGCGCTGCTGATGGCCAACATCCAGGCCACGCTGCGCGCGCGCCTCCCGCACGAAACCGACCTGGCGCAGCTGGCCGATCGGCTCGATCGCGAGCTCGATGAGAACACGCCCGGCCCCGTCTACCTGACGCTGTTTCTCGCGATTCTCGAGATGGACGGCCGATTGTTGCGTTACGTCAACGCCGGCCACAATCCGCAATTCCTGCTGCGCGGAGGCGCCGGCATCGAAGCCCTCGGCTCGACCGGGATGCCGATTGCGTTATACGCAGGACACGGCTACACCGAAGCGCGCATCGCGCTCGCAGCCGGCGATCTGTTGTTTTTCTATACCGACGGCCTCGTCGAAACCGAAAACGAACACGGGGACATGTTCAGCACCGAACGGCTCCAGACCATTCTCGCTGCGGAACAGGCGCAGGGAATCGACATGGTGCTCCATCGCGTCGAAGAGCAGGTGAATGCGTTCCGAGGGCAAGCCGAACCGTTTGACGACGCGACGATGATGGCATTACGAATCAGCTGAAGCCGGACGAGCTTACGCAGTCATGGTCGAGTCTGCTCGAGATGCTGCTTGGATTTTGTGATTTCAGTGTGTAATTAAATCGTCGGTTCGTTATGATAGGCCGCGATGACGGAGCGGCAGACGGTTCTGATCGTAGAAGACGACTCGGCAGCGCGGCGAATGTATCGCACGGCCCTCGGCTTCGCAGGATTCGACATCATCGAAGCTGAAGACGGCCTCTCGGCGCTGCGTTCTCTCGATCAGTATCCGGTGGATGTCGCCGTTCTCGACTTGATGCTGCCCACGTTGAGCGGTCTTGCCGTGCAGCAGGAAATCGCCGCAAACGCGCACACGCGCAACATTCGCGTCATCATCGTCACTGGTTCGACCATCAACCTCGATCACGTCGACGTGTCGTGCGTCCTCCGCAAGCCCATATCCCCCGACCGCCTTATTGACGCCGTACGCAACTGCCTCGGGAAGGGCGCCCGCGGCCTGGCGACCTGATCATCCCCCTTGCGCTCGTTCGAGGCGTTGCGGAATGACACCCGACTCGGTGTTAGACTGGCGCGTTCGCGCGTCCGCGACGGGAGGATGACATGGCAAGTCTCGCAGAACGCATGGCCGGTGCAATGAAGGCGGACGTGAAAACGTTCCAGGAGATCGAGGCGGATCCCACCGCCATGGGCCAGGCCGTGATGGTCATCGTGATCGCCGGCGTCGCGGCGCTCATCGGCAATATCTGGCGGATCGGGGTGTTTGCGGGCGCGATGACGCTCGTGGTGAACCTCATTGGATACGCGCTCTGGACGCTGCTCGTCGTCCTGATCGGAACGAAAGTCATGCCGGAGCCGACGACCAAGGCGGATTTCAACGAGGCGTTCCGTGTCATCGGCTTCACCGCGGCACCAGGCGTCTTCAACGTCCTCGCGATCATTCCCTTCCTGGGGCCCCTTGTCTCGTTTGCCGTCTGGATCTGGATGATTGTCATCGGGGTCATCGCTGTGCGCGAGGTGCTCGACTACAGCAACACGGGACGCGCCGTGATCGTGTGCCTGATCGCCGCCGTGATTTGCTGGATCGTCCTCACGATCGTGTTGTTGCCGCTCCTCGTTGGCAGGGCCTTGGTTGGCGCGATGACGTAGACTCCGGTCACCGGTCCACGGCAAACTGTGAGAGGAGCTCTTCGACCGGCTGCACGACCGACATGCTCCCGCCCATGCCTCGATTGAAGATCGAACGGATGATCACGGTGCGGCTGGTATGGGGCATGTGCGAGAGGTTGCTGATGAATCGCTGATAGCTGCCGTTGCGATCGAGATAGAACTCGACGTTGGATGCATAAAACGCCGACAACGGCTCTCCTCTGTCGGTCAGGACGCGGCCGATGCCGGCGAGCGCCTTCGGTCCACTGAGGTTGCCAACGACGGGGATCACTCGATCGCGAGCCTGGAGCGATTTGATGAACTGAAACGATTCCTCGGAGGCGAGGTAGTTACGCTGCCGGCCCGCTCCGTCCGTTTCGAGCAGCAGGTCCCCATACGTCGGGTAATAGCTCTGAGGCGGACGGCCTGCGCTCTCGAACTGAAGCGCCAGCCCTCCCTCTATGAACCTGCGATGGAAACGGCCAATCGTCACCAGGTCCTCGACTGACAGCGGCACGCCAAACCCTTTTATCACCGTCTCGAGGCGCAGGCGCGTCACGTCGAGGGAATTCACGTCCAGCGGCGGGCGATTGATGTACTGCGCGAGTCGATCAACCGGCGAGTCCCGCCATCCGGCCAGATCGGCCGGCATCGGACGGCCAAATAGCAGGGCCAGATACTCGATGCGGCTGCTCGCCTGATCAAACAGCGCCTTGAAGAGCAGGTGCAGGAGCAGATTATCGCGGCGGATGTCGACGATGAACGCGATCGACGGACGAATGCCGGCGATATAGGAAAAATTCTGATCCGGTCCAACACCGACGTACGAGCCACCGTGGACTTTGAGCCGCTCGAGCTCCGGGAACACCCGCTGATACGAGCGCTCGTTCGAGATGAGGTTGTCGGTGTCGAAGTAGCCGCCGGGCTCGGACAGGGCAGCAATCTGAGCCGCGAAGGCCCCAGAGGAAAGCGTATGAGGGGCGTGACGCGGCGCCGCGACGACGAGCGCGACCGCGATTACAAGAGCCGTCGTGATTCTGAACACAGGATCGTCGCCACGCCTTCCAATTCGGTCATTTTGGGTCTCTACCCTGAAGGCTCAGGTAAGTATAAACCCATCAGATGCAATCGGTTATCGCGATCTAACCGGCCGGTATGCCTCTTGCGGACCAACCAGGCGGCGGGCCGGTTCCCGCCCTGGCGGGCCGGTTCCCGCCCTGAAGGAGCCACTATGCATTGCACGCGATTCGTTATTGGAATCACGGCATTATTTCTGACGACGGGCATCGTCGTGACCGCACAGCACGGGCACAGCGGCGCGCCGAAGCCGCCGCACGCGACAACGTCCGCGCCAAAAGCGGCGCCGTCTCCTCACTCGATCCCAAAGGCCACCAAGCCCGCATTGGCGACGCAGTCCAAGGCCGCCAAGCCCGTGTCGACGCCGAAGGCGACCAAGACAGCGCACGGGCCATCGCTGAAACCGGTCAAGACGGATAAACCGGCGACGGCGAAGGCGCCCAAGACCGACAAGTCGGTCACCACGAAAGTGGCAAAGGCCGACAAGACGAACAACACCACCACGGGTGCGACAACAGCCGCGACCACGTCGCCAGCAGCGACGACCTCAACGCTCACGCTGACGCCGGTGCAGGAGAAGCTCAACAAGAATACGAACCTGGCCGCCAAGCTGACGTCGCGGCTGCCCGCGGGCACCGACCTGATGCTGGCATCAGCCGGCTTCCGGAACCTCGGTCAGTTCGTCGCGGCCGTGAACGTCTCGAACAATCTCAAAATCCCGTTCACGCAGCTCAAGACGAAAATGGTCACCGATGGCTTGAGCCTCGGTCAGTCGATTCAGGCGTTGCGGCCCACGGCAAGCTCGACGATCGAATCGCAGCGCGCGGAGTACGACGCCCGCGCCATGATCTCCGAAAGCGAGATGGAGCCGCGGAGCACGTCGACGTCGACGACACCGGTCACCACATCGTCCAAGACTAAGGCGAAGGCCAAGACGAAGAAGTCCGTGCAATGACCAGGGGAGTGGCTCTCGCAATCGTCTGCGTTCTAGCGTCCGTGTCGCCCGTGGCCGCTCAGGGGAACGGTCACGGGCACGCATACGGCCAGTTGAAGACGAGCACGAGCGCGCCGTCCAGTGGTGGCGCCGCGCAGGTGCAGCCGGGCGTGTCGGCTGGTGTCCGGAACTTCGGCTCGTGGCTGGACGACGCGTCGCTGATGACGCCAGGTGCGGGATCGCTGACCCTCTCGTTCGGATGGTATCGATCTCCCCTCTTTCACGAATTCGACGCCCCGGTGGCTGACGGCGGCATCGGCTTGACGCGCCGGGCGCAGTTCGGGTTCAGTGTGCCGTACTACCACGTAAACGAACCGGGCGGTCCCATCTTTCGCGGCGTCGGGGACATGTATCTCAGCTCGAAAGTGCAGCTGCGGGAACCGTCCGCGGCGAACCATGGCCTTGGCTTCTCCGTGACTCCGGTCGTCGCGGTGCTGAGCAGCGACCCGACGCAGACCGGAAAGCGGTTCAATTGGGCGGCGCCGGTGTCGGTGGAACTTCAGCGAAACGGGTGGCGCACGTTTGGAAGCGTCGGGTACTTCTCGCAAGGATCGCTGTTTACCAGCGGCGCTGTTGAAGTGGCCGCGTCAGAGCGCGTCACGATCACCGGGACGCTCACGCAGTCACACTCGACCATCGCCGACGACCCCGCCGCGACCCTCGCGCTGAGCCGCACGCGCACCGACGTCAGCGGCGGCGCGACCTTCATGCTCAACCCAGGGATCGCGGCCTTCGGCAATGTCGGCAGGACGATCTCGCAGCAGGATGCAAATGCCGCAAGCGTCGTCGTCAGCGGCGGCGTGTCGTTCAACTTCGACGCGTGGCACCAGGCCGGCCGGCGCTCGCGCTGACTCTTCCCTTTCCCCTTTTCCCTGTTGCCGTTTCTCTTTCCTACGGCCTTACGACGAGAACAATGCGGACCCATCCAGTGGCCGAGGCGGTCTGCACGTTGATGTACCCGTTCTTCTCCTGGCCGATCACAACGAGCTCCTCATTTTTGCCGAGCGTCGCCAGGACCTTCGCGGTGTCCGCGGGTTCTGCGAGCAGCCGGACGTTCGCAATCTTGGGCAGGAGCACGTCCCCCTCGCTGAACACCGCTCCGGCTTTCCTCGCGCCGCCGCCGGCGGCTTCCTGCTTGAGCGAGCCGACGTTGCGCTGCAGGCTCGGATCGTCTCGAATGACGCGGACGACTTTGTTGTAGTTGTCCATGAACGCGGCGGCGATGATCTTGCCTTCATTCGTATTGCCGTAGCCGCCCGCCGCGGCACCGGCGCCTCCTCCAAACAGCGCGCCGCCAAGCCTCAGGTCCGCCTTCTTGGTGCTTCCCTCTGCTGCCGACACCTGCACGCCGCTCCGCGCATCGGCGACCAGCATGCTCGTCTGGGCTTCCTTGAACTTGAGGCCTCCGGCCACTGCGCCAAGCACGGGACTCTTGTGCCCGATAAAGCCACCGACGGCTCCGCCCATGCCGCCTGCGTTGTTCTCCGAAAACACGACCGACGGCGTGAGGACGAAGTCCGCCGTCACCATCTGGCCGCCCCCCATGTTCGATTCCTGTCGAAGCTGACCGGAGGAAGCCAGCGCGCGCTCCTGCATGAGGTTCTGCATCCCGGCGCCTCGCTCGACGACGATGAAGCAGTTGGATTGCTGGACCATGAGTCGAATCAGTGCGACGGGCGAAGACAGGTTGTATCGATGCAACGACACAAGGATCAGATCCTGCGGTTCGACAACCGCGAGCGCGGCCATCGGTTTGGCGCAGTGCTCGAGGCCATTGTCGCCCACGCTGCCGTCAGTTCCGGCAGCCCCTTTCACGATGCTGCCTCCCTGCCCTTGTTTGGGTTGGGTGATCCCGCCCTGGCCCTGTGCCGGAGCTGCGGTCAACGTGAGACAGGCGCACAGGATCAGCGCATATGGCGTAACGGTTTTCAACATGATGTCCCCTCTTCTCAGAAAGCCAGTCCGCGAACGAGGGCATCGTCGTTGCGGCGGCCCGTCTTCGCCGCGCCAGGACGCACAACGACAGGAGATGCCAACCGGCCCGGCTGCTCTAACTCTTCTGGAACTGAGGACACATTAGCAGACCCGGAGAAGATTTCAACTGCTTTGTCCTTTGGCCCGATCGAATCCGGCAGCTGCAAGCCGGGGTTACCCCGCGGGGCCGCCGAGCGCACACTGATCAACGTCAGGATCCGGCGGCGGTAGACAATTCCTGCTTCACGCGCGGCGACGTCTCCGTCACTCGAGATGGAGATGAAGTCCCGGCAACTCGATTCCCGAAAGGTCGGTCGTCCAGGTCTCGCCGGCATGGATCGGCAACGCTGGCGTGAGCGTGCCGGTGGTCACCAACTCCCCCGCATGTACTGGCTCGAATCCCCGCTGGTGCTTCAGCAAATTCACCAGGTGAGCGGCGACGAGAAGCGGACTGTCGAGCACGTTCGATCCGCCTCCTTGCGCCTCTACCTTCCCATTCTTCGCAACCGTGATCGTGAAGGTGCGCAGCTTTCGGACCAGGTCGGACAGTGCGTCGACTGGACGCTTCGGACCGACCACGAGGGCTCCGTGCAGTCCAAAGTCCGCGATGGTATCGGCCGCCCTGAATTTCCAGTCGGGGAAATGGCACTGGACGATCTCGTAGCCATGGGCGATCCAATCGATGTTCGACAGCAACTCTCGCTCGTCGTCAGTCGCGCGGGGGGCGCTCTTGAAATGAAGCACGATCTCGGGCTCGATTCGCGGCTTCGCGAGATGGCCGATCGCGAGGTTGCCGCGTGGCTCATCGAAATACGTCACGGTGCTGTCGTACACATGCGCCCACATCGGGGTGGACACGCCATATTCGGCCCAAATCGTCCGGTTGGTGAAGCCCACCTTCCGGCCGATCGGCGTCTCACCGCGAGCGCGCCGGCGCCGCAGAATTTCAGCGCTCGCCTCATAGGCCGCGTCCGCATCGAAGCTGGGATCTCGATCCGAAATCGTTCCGATCGTCGTGTTCCCGTCGAGCGCGGAAAGCAGTTCGGTTGCGATCATGTCGGTCTTCATTGGAGGGATGCCACCAGCCGAAATCCAATGCACCCGTCATGATACTGGCGCTCGATCTGATACCGCTTCGATACCGTGCAGTGGATGGCCCAGTTGTGAAAACATCCGCCGCGAAGGACGCGCTGGGGACCTTCGGCAGCGCACGCGCTCCCATCCGCTGGAATCGCGTTGACGTCCCGGGTATAGGAGTCCTGACACCATTCCCAGACGTTGCCAGACATGTCGGAGAGACCGAGAGGATTCGGGGCCTTCCGCGCCACCTCTTTGGTGCAATCGCCCCTCTTGCGGTCGTACCACGCCACGAGGTCGATGTCGTCGCTGCCGCTGAAGCGAAACCCGTCAGGCCAGTGGGGACCTCCGCGTGCGGCGTACTCCCATTCCGTCTCTGTCGGCAGGCGAAACGATCCACCGCCTGGCAGCTCGGCGGCCATCTGCGTGCGAATATCGCTCTCGTTGATCCGGTCGAGAAAGCCGCCGGGTCGCGTGATGTCGTCCCATGACACGTTTTCAACTGGCAGCGCTCCGCCGCGACCGATCGAAGGACTGTTTGCGGTGCCCATGATATGCGTCCAGAGCGGCTCGATCACCGGGACTGTGGTGATCAGGAAGGTCGGCACTTCAAACCGGCGGGTGTCCTGGCCTTCTCCAAACGAGTACGGACGGCCATTCGTGCCTTCGACGCGGACCATCTCGAGCACATGCTCCGCATCCCCCGATTTCCACCCGAAACGAATTGTTCCCATCAGGAGTCTTCGTCCTCATCCTATCGGCCGCGCCAGCGGTTTCAAAGTTGAAAGAATGTGCCGACGAAAGAATCTCAGAGGTTCGGAGGCGGCCCGGTGTATAAGAAGCGCATCCTATCAAATCAAACTGGAAACCTTGGAAGGCCCGTGGAGGTCGAGCGTGAAATCAAGAGCGAGTTTCGCAATCCTGCTTGCGGCTGGCCTCTGTGCGTCAGCTGTTCTTCAGGCGCAGAGCAAAGCGAATGCAACCGAGAAACCGTTCGTCTCGGGAGGCAAAATCGACATGCAGCTTGACGGGGGAAGTTACGAAATCCGGCCCGCCGCCGGCAACCAGATTCGCATCACTCTGAGCGGGGATACCGGTAATGCCAGGGTCGAGCTCGCCGCCAACGGCAACCACGCGGACGTCCAGGTGAAAGACACGCCGCACAATAATTTTCAGGCAACCATCGAAGTGCCGAAGTCGGCAGACCTCGTCGTACGTCTCACCGGCGGTAATCTGGTGATGGCAGCCATCACCGGGAACAAGGACGTTGAGAGCTACGGCGGAAACGTTCAGATCGCGGTAGGCGATCCCGACGAGTATGCAAGCGTGGACGCGGCTGTCAAGGCCGGCGACATTGACGCCAAGGTTTTTGGCGGCGCCAAGTCCGGGCTCTTTCAACAGTTCAACTGGTCGGGCCACGGAAAGTACACGCTCCGCGCCCACCTGGGCGCCG
>JBBQEJ010000171.1:0-10818 GCA_038320555.1 Vicinamibacterales bacterium
GCTTGAAGCGACAGCTCCAGCCGAGTGACCTCGGCCTGGGCCCGTGTCTCATCGGCACGCGACGCCGCGATGCCGCCGGCATTTCGATTAAATATTGGAACGCTGACGCCTGCTTCGAACGTTCCCTCCCAGCCAAACGGACGGCCCGTGTCTCCGCCGCGCTCGCGGTTGTACGCACCGCCGCCCCGCAGGAACAGGTCGGGGTAGGGTTCGCGACGAGCCCGAGTGGTTACAGCCCGCGCTCGCTCGAGCTCTGCTCGTGCGGCACGCAGCTCGGGGCTCTGTTCTAGCAGTGCCCGAATGGCTTGCTCTCGTTGCAGCTCGGGAATCGCGGCGTCGATGCTGCCCGCCACTTGCCGTCCAGCGATCTCGCGCACACCCGTCAGCGCCGCAAGTTGCTGGCGCAAGGCGACGAGCTCGTTCTTGGCGCGATTGAGCCGCAGCTGCACGCGCTGCGCTTCAATCTCGATTTCGAGGTAATCGGGACGATCTGCGGCGCCGACGTTGAACAGTTGCGCCGTGACGCCGACGGCCTCTGACGCAAGCGCGGCCAGCCGCTCCTGCACTTCAATCCGGCGCGCCGTCAACAGTACCGAATAGAACGTCTGACGGACGGAGCTGAGGATGCGCAGTCGCTGGAGATCCCGCACCGCTTCGGCTTGATCAATCGTCTTCTGAAACACATCGCGCGACAGGCGCAATTTGCCGCCGAGCGGGATGGTCTGTTCCACGAAGAAGCCGTATTCGCCCTGAATGTCGAGGTTGCCGGTCTTGATTTCCTGGCTGGAATAGCCGATCACGGGGTTCGGCCATGCGCCCGCCTGGCGCGTCTGCCCTCGCGCCGCATCAATGCCGGCAGAAGCCGCCGTCGTTGTGGGATTGTTCTGAAGCGCGAGCTGTTCCAGTTCGCTCAGCGTAATCGGGTTTACGGCCGGCTGGATCTGTGCGTGCAGCGACGGTGCAAGTAAGGTCACGAGAATCGCGAGCGTGATGCTCTTCATCGCGCCGCCGCCTTGCTCGCCTGCTCGGCCTTCAGCTCCTGAATCTTGTCGAAGAGTTCGGGCTTGAGGACGCGCACGATCGTCATCATGCCCATGGTGCCGCCGCTCCATCCGGGGCGCAGACCGTAGGTTTCAGGCTTCGCGACCATGTCGTCCATCACCATGGCCATGTCCTGCGGATATCCGGGGAACATCCCGGCATTCGGCGCCGCTCCAGGGCCTTGCTGCGGTAGCGCCGATTGCGGCACAGGAGTCATCGGCATGTTCGCGAGGTTACGGTCACTCTCCGCACCGACGTTGATCGTGCGGCCGAACGCGGGCGCGGCGGCATCTCCAAGCGCCTGCCCCTCGTGGATGCCCATGCCACCCGCCATCGTCCCGGGACGGGGCGCATTCGCGTGCGACATCATGAGCGGCCCGACCATCGAGGCCATCTGATTCATCATGTGGTGCGGCAGGTGGCAGTGGAAGTGCCAGTCGCCGGGGTTGTTCGCGACGAATTCAATGTCGCGGGCCTGCGCAACGCCGACGAGCACCGTGTTTTCGGGTATCTCCGCTGTCTGCTTGATACGGCCACCTTCCGTGCCGGTCACGTAGAACTGGTGGCCGTGGATGTGCATCGGATGGTGATCCATCCCAAGGTTCACGAGCCGGATACGAATCCGTTCGCCGAGTTTCACGATCAGGGGCGTGGTCGCGGGACCCGCTTTGCCGTTCAGCGTCAGCCAGTTGAATTCCATGGCCAACGAGTTGGGAACCGTGTTGTTCGGGAGTAGCGCCCACTCCTGCAGAATGATGCCGAAGTCGCGATCGACCCGAGGCGCGTGGGCGCGGCGCGGGTGGATGATGAACAGGCCGATCGGCCCCATCATCTCCTGCATCGCCATGTGCGAGTGGTAGAAGAACGTCCCGTTCTGCTTGAGCGTGAACTCGTACACGAAACGCCCATTCGGCGGTATCGCGTCCTGCGAGATGCCTGGCATGCCATCCATCTCGTTCGGAATCTCGAGGCCATGCCAATGCATCGAGAACGGCTCCGGCAAGCGGTTCTCGACGTTGAGGCGGACGCGATCGCCTTCGGTGACCTGAATCGTGGGTCCCGGGATGCTGCCGTTGAACCCCCACCCATCCATGACTCGCCCGGGAATCAGTTGAGTCCGCACATGCTCGACACGGATGTCGAACACCTTCACGCCGTCTTCGAGGCGCCACGGCATGTCAGGGACATCAGGACTCACGACGGGAATGACGCCGTTCCCGAGCTGGTAGGGCGGAACTGGAGCTGCGGGCGTTGCCGGCCGCGCGGCCTCGTTTGCCGGAGACGGTGCATGGACGTGCTGTGCATAGGCGGTTTGCGCGGAGGCGGCGCCTGCAACAGACGCCAGCCCGCGCAGAAACGAACGTCTGCTGCTGGACTGCATACGAACCTCGAACGCGGAATCGGACGATTGAACGCGAGTGGACTGCGCGCAGATCGGCGCGCGCCGCGCTCAGATGCGGAGGACGGTGGTGAGGGAGGTCTGAAGACGAGCGTCGAAGCCGGGGGGGCCGTGCATCGCGATGCGGTGGGCTTGTGCGGCGCTCAGAAGGGGAGGGACAAGTACGGACAGGGTCGCGACCGGCGCCACGCTCATGTCGGGGGCACTCGCACTCGTCAAGAGGGCAGGGCCGTCGCCCCCGTGGTCGTGGGTGCACCCGTGGGTTCCACGTACCGTCGTCGATCCCTTATCTGCAGCAGCCGTTTCGTGGCACGGGGCCGTCGCCGCCGCGGCTCGAGCAGTGCGGCAGTCGAGCTGGCAGATCAAGCCCATGAGGGGCGTGACTGCGAACAGCAGCGCGAACGCGCACGCGAAGAGCCGAAGCCTCACACTTGAAGTATACATGCGGCCGGCCTAGAGTTTGACGCTCCGCAATCTGAGCGCGTTTCCGATCACCGACACCGAGCTGAAGGTCATGGCCGCGCTGGCAATCATCGGGCTCAGCAGCACTCCGAACCAGGGGTACAGGATGCCGGCTGCAATCGGTACGCCTGCGACGTTGTAGATAAACGCGAAGAACAGGTTTTGCCGAATGTTGCCCATGGTCGCGCGACTCAATCGACGGGCCCGCACGATGCCCCGCAAGTCGCCCTTGACGAGCGTGACACCGGCGCTCTCCATCGCCACGTCCGTGCCCGTTCCCATCGCGATGCCGACGTCGGCCTGCGCCAGCGCCGGCGCGTCGTTGATGCCGTCGCCAGCCATCGCCACGCGTTCACCACTCGCCTGCAGACGCTTGACGACTGCTGCCTTCTGATCCGGTAGCACGTCAGCTTCGACGTGATCGATTCCGACTGCCTTCGCGACGGCGTCTGCCGTCGTACGGTTGTCGCCCGTGAGCATCACGACCTTGATCCCGTCCTCGTGTAGCGCTTTAATCGCCTCTAATGTCGTCGCCTTAACGGGATCTGCAACACCGACGACGCCGGCTGGCTTGCCGTCGACGGCCACGAACATAACGGTCTGACCGTCATGCCGCAATTCGTCGGCGCGACTCCGCAACGGACCAGCGTCCACCCCGAGCGCTTCCAAGTGCTTGAGGTTGCCGATGGCCAGCCGGCGTCCTTCGACCGTTCCGTTCACGCCTTTGCCGGTCACCGATTCAAAATCCTCCACGTCGGTAAGGGCGACATTTCGTTCACGTGCACCCGCGACAATCGCCGCCGCGAGCGGATGCTCGCTGACGTGTTCGACGCTGGCCGTCAGCCGCAGCAGCGTGGATGCGTCCGTGCCGGGCTGGGGCTCGATCGTGACCAGCTTTGGCTTGCCCTCGGTCAGCGTTCCCGTTTTATCGACAACGAGCGTGGTGATCTTCTCCAGGATCTCGAGCGCCTCGGCGTTGCGAATCAGCACGCCGGCCTCGGCGCCGCGGCCAGTCCCGACCATAATCGACATCGGCGTCGCCAGCCCGAGCGCACAGGGACAGGCGATGATCAAGACCGCCACGGCGTTCACCAGCGCGTGGGCGAGTCGAGGCTCGGGTCCCCATGTTGACCAGACGAGAAACGTCAACACCGACGCGAGGATCACGATTGGGACAAACCACGCAGAAACCGTATCGGCGAGCCGCTGAATCGGCGCGCGCGAGCGCTGCGCCTCACTGACCATCCGAACAATCTGCGCGAGTAACGTATCGCTGCCAACCCGTTCGGCTTTCATCACGAAGCTGCCGGTCCCGCTCACGGTGCCGCCGGTCACCTTCGCGTCCACCGTCTTTTCGACCGGGATCGGCTCGCCGGTGACCATCGACTCATCAACCGTCGTCGTCCCTTCAAGCACGACGCCGTCCACGGGCACACGCTCTCCAGGTCGGACACGAAGTCGATCGCCGACAAGTACAAGTTCCAGAGGGACGTCATGCTCCGTTCCGTCAGCTTCAAGCCTGCGCGCTGTCTTCGGCGCGAGACCGAGGAGGTTCCGTATGGCACTGCTGGTACGGCTGCGGGCGCGCAACTCCAGCACCTGTCCAAGGAGCACCAGCACGACGATCACCGCCGCCGGCTCGAAATACACCGCGACCTGGTTGCCCATTCGAAACGATTCCGGAAAGATGCCCGGCGCGATGGTCGCGACGATGCTGTAGGCATATGAGGCGCCGACGCCAAGGGCGATCAGTGTGAACATGTTCAGGTGGCGATTGACGATCGACGCCCATCCGCGCTGAAAGAACGGCCATCCGCCCCACAGGATCACGGGGCTCGCCAGGAGCAGCTCCACCCAGTTCAGCGCGCCATGCGGCAGTAGACTCTGCAGCGGCTGTCCGGGCACGAACTCCGAGCTCATCAGGGCCAGAATCGGCGCGGTGAACAGCAGCGACAGTCGAAACCGGCGCGTCATGTCATCGAGCTCGGGGTTCTTCTCGTCGAGCGTGACCACGCGAGGCTCCAGCGCCATCCCGCAGATCGGACAGGAGCCAGGCGCATCCCGGACGATCTCCGGATGCATCGGGCAGGTCCACTCTGTTTTGGTGACTGGCGCCAGATCGACCGGTTCGAGGGCCATGCCGCATTTCGGACACGCACCCGGACCCTTCTGACGGACCTCGGGATCCATGGGGCACGTGTATTCACGCCGCATGTCGGCAGGAGCTGCGGCTGCGCCGGGCTGACTAGCGGTTAGGAAACTCTCGGGGTCGGCGTTGAACCGCTCGACGCAGCTCGGATTGCAGAAGTAGTACGTGTGCCCTTTGTAGTCCACGTGCCCGACGGCGTCGCCCGCTGAGATGGTCATTCCACAGACGGGGTCGAGCACCTCCGTGGGTCTGACTGCTGCGTGATCGTGCGAACGGGCAGACATTTCGTGGCCTCCAAATGCTTGACGCAGCGGCTCGATCGGCATTACACCACGGTGCTCTCGAGCGGCGATCCCAGATTCACCACTCGGCTGGGGGCTACTTCACGTACTGCGCGGGATTCGCATCGAACTTCGTCTTGCAGCCTTTCGAGCAGAAGTAGTACGTCTTCCCGTTGTGCTGGCTGGTACCCGCGGCCTTCGACGGATCGACCTGCATACCGCAAACGACATCTTTTTCCATTGTCTGCCTCCCTGACTTCTGCACATCAAACGCATGCGCCTTGGCTTCATTGCAACTACCGGTGAATTCATGCTTAGGCGGTGTCTCCCACGCGCTGGGCCACAACGCTTCTCGGCGCCGTGCTCATTCCTGACACTTTCAGCGTCCCCTTCCGCAGCGCCCTGCGTTTCATGAGGAAAAAAATTACGGGTGTGATGATCAGGACGTGTATCGTCGAGGTCACCATGCCGCCGATGATCGGCGCGGCAATGGGCTTCATCACATCGGATCCGACCCCGCTGCTCCACATGATGGGCACCAAGCTCGCCATCACCACCGTGACGGTCATCAGTTTCGGACGCAGCCGGAGGACGGAGCCCGCGATGGTCGCGTCCCGGATGTCCTGCTCGGTGATATCGCCTCCGCGGCTGAGGCGCTTGTCCAGCGCTTCATGCAGGTAGACGACCATCACGACGCCCGTCTGGACAGCCACGCCGTACAACGCGATGTACCCCACCCACACCGCGACCGAGAAGTTGTAGCCAAGCAGCCACTGGAGGATGACACCGCCCGTCATCGCGTAGACCACTGACAGCATGACGATGCTCGCCTCCGACGCGGAATGAAACGTCATGTAGAGGAGCATGAAGATCACAAAGAAGACAATCGGCAGGAGAAGCTTCAGGCGCTCGCGGGCGCGGACTTGGAACTCGTACTGCCCGGTCCATACGAGCGTGTACCCGGTCGGCAGCTTCAACTTGTCGCCGATGGCCCGCTTCGCCCGGTCGACATACCCGCCGATGTCGCGTGTGACTGTGTCCAGGTACACATAGCCGGCGAGCTGCGCATTCTCGTCGCGGATCATCGCTGGCCCCGTCGTGAGGGTGATTTCCGTGAGATCCGCTAGCGGCACCTGCGCGCCGGAAGGCGCTTTCACGAGAACGCGACGGAGGTCCGGCAGCGTATCGCGAAATCCTCGCTCGTACCGCACATTCACGGGGTACCGCTCACGTCCTTCCACGGTCCGCGTGATGTTCTGGCCCCCTATGGCGGACTCAATGACGTCCTCGACATCCTCGATCAGCAGGCCGTACCGCGCGAGGGCGTCGCGATCGATGCGGATATCCGTGAAATATCCCTGCGCGACGCGCTCCGCATAGACGCTCCGCGTCCCGGGAACATCCTTCAGGATGGCCTCAATCTCTTGGCCGACGCGCTGGATGACATTGAGGTCCGCTCCCAGCACCTTGATCCCGACCGGTGTCTTGATTCCGGTGAGTAGCATGTCGAGGCGATTCCGAATCGGTTGCGTCCAGACATTCGGAAATCCTGGGAACTGCATCTTCGCATCCAATTCGGCCTGCAGCTTCTCGAGTGTCAAGCCTGGCCGCCATTGATCGCGCGGCTTCAGCGTGACGGTTGTGTTCACCATCCCCATCGGCGTGTTGTCCGTCGATGTCGTGGCTCGCCCGACGGAGCCGAACACGCGCTCGACTTCAGGAAAGCCACGGAGGATCTTGTCCTGCACTTGCAGCATCCGCGTGGCTTCCGTGATTGATAAGCCGGGCGGTGAGGTGGGCATGTAGAGCAACGCCCCTTCGTACAGCGGCGGCATGAACTCGCTGCCAATGACGAACAGCAGCGGGATGGTGAGCGGCACGATGGCAAAGTTGATTACCAGCGCGGTCCACCGCCAGCGCAAGGCGAGCTGAATGATCGGCGCGTACAGCCGGGTAAACACACGGGAAATCGGATTCTCTGATTCCGGCTTGAGGCGCATTCCTCGAATAAAGATCGTCATCAGAACCGGCACAAGCGTGATCGAGAGGAGCGAGGCGAATGCCATCGCCGACGTCTTGGTGAACGCGAGCGGTCGAAACATCCGGCCTTCCTGTGCCTCGAGCAGGAAGACCGGTACGAACGACACGATGATGATCGCCAGCGAGAAGAAGATCGGACGCCCAACCTGTTTCGCGGCGCTCACGATTACGCCCGGCTGCTGGTCGTATGCCACGGGCTCGTCAGGCTCCGAGACCTGGCGGTAGGCGTTCTCAACCATCACGATCGACGCGTCCACCAGGACCCCGATTGCCAGTGCTAAACCGCCGAGCGACATGATGTTCGACGAGACGTCGAGGTAGTACATCGGGACAAACGAGGCCACCACGGCCACGGGCAACGCGAGGATCGTGGCCAGCGCCGATCGCACGTGGAACAGGAAAATGAGAATGACGAGTGAGACAACGACGGATTCCTCGATCAGCGTGCGGCGCAGCGTGCCAATCGACTCACCGATCAACCACGAGCGGTCGTAGGTCGGCACGACTTTTACACCGGGCGGCATCGCGGCAGCGACCTCACGCAGCTTCGCCTTGACGCGATCGATGGTTCCCAGGGCGTTCTCACCGAACCGCATGATCACGATGCCGCCCACGATCTCGCCCGTCCCGTCGAGCTCAGCGACGCCGCGCCGGATATCCGGCCCCAGCCTCACCTGGGCGACATCGCGAACGCGGATGGGTGTGCCATGCGCGTCCGATCCAAGCGACACCTTGTCGATGTCCTCGATCGACTTGATGTACCCGCGTCCACGGACCATGTACTCGCGCCCGGAGAACTCGAGCAACCGGCCCTCGACGTCGTTGTTGCTCATCTTGATCGCCTGCACGACGTCCTTCACGCCGAGGTTGTAGGCGGCCAGTTTGGTGGGATCCAGGTTCACCTGATACTGCTTGACGAACCCGCCGATGCTGGCCACTTCGGCGACGCCAGGGACAGACGCGAGCCAGTACCGGAGGTACCAATCCTGGAACCCGCGCAGGTCTGCAAGGGTGTGTTTCCCCGTCTCGTCGACGAGCGCGTACTCGAAGACCCAACCAACCCCCGTGGCGTCGGGGCCGATGACGGGATTGACGCCATCAGGCAATTGCCCGCGGATCCCCTGCAGGTATTCGACGACGCGGCTTCGCGCCCAATAAATGTCGGTGCGATCCTCAAAGATCACGTACACGTACGAGATCCCGAAGTCCGTGAACCCGCGGACGCTCTTGACGTGCGGTGTTGAAATCAAGGCCGTGACGATGGGATACGTGATCTGGTCTTCGATGAGGTCCGGGCTCCTGCCCATCCACTCGGTCGCGACAATCACCTGCACGTCGGAGATATCCGGCACGGCATCGATGGCCGAACTCTTCATCGCCCAGAAGCCCCAGACCGTCAGCACAGCGACGCCGGTGAACACAAGGAATCGGTTGCCAGCGCACCAGTCGATGACTCGGTGAATCATGGCTACCTCGTCGTGACCGAGAGCTGCTTGGTACCAAGTTTCCGGCCCTGCCGCGAGACGACGATCGTCGCGTCCCAACGGCCAGCCACCGTCAGTTCTCCGGTGGCGCGGTACACCCCACCACCCGCTGGCTGGAGCTTCACCTCGTTCCGCGAAGCCGGCATGTTCATGCTCGGCATCGCCGCCATGAACAACTGAATCGCTACGTCCGCGTCGGCGACGGGCTGTCCTTTGTCGTCTTTCAGGGTCACATCGAAGGTGTTCTCACCCACCTTCGGGGGATCCGGCTGGACCCGAAACGCAATGTCGAGAGCTGGTGCCGATCCCGTCGTCTGAGCACCGGTTTGTGGCGCCTCGAAACCCTGGACGGCGGCGCGAAGCTGGCTCTCCGAGTCGAGAAAGAAGGCGGCAGCCGTGACAATTTCCTCACCCGCTTTCAGCCCCTTCAGAATCTGAACGTCCTCGCCCACGCGCGCGCCCGCTTTGACTCGCCGCGGTTCGAAATGACCGTCGCCTTTGGCGACAAACACAATTTGCTCGGTACCCGAGTCGAGCAACGCATTCGACGGGATGACGAGCCCCCGACCTGCGCGACCCGTCAATTCGACGTTGGCGTACATCCCCGGCTTGAGACGTCCACCGCGATTGGGAAACTCGAATCGCACCTTGTTGGTCCGCGTCTTCTCATCAACGTAGGGGTAGATGAAGAGGACGCGGCCGTCGAATCGCTCGCCTGGATAGGCATCAATCGTCACGGCCGCGCGGTCCCCCACGCGAATCACCGGCACGTCGCGCTCGTAAACGTCCGCTTCAACCCAGACGACCGAGAGATCAGCAATCCGATAAAGCGTTTGCCCCGGCATGACGTGCATGCCCTTGACTGCCGGCTTCTCCACGACGACGCCGCTTGCAGGCGAGCGGAACGTGACGTCGGGCTGCGGCGTGCGGCTCTGCTCGAGTGCCCGAATCTGATCCGGTGGCACGTCCCACAGCGCCAGGCGCTGCCGGGATGCGGCGACGAGTTGATCCGCCCGCTCGCGGGCATCGGCAATTTGGGACTGCTGCATCTGATCGCGGGTCTTCAAGGCCAGGACATATTCGTTTTCCGTGTTCAGGACGTCAGGACTGTACAGACTGAACAGCGGCGCACCGCGAGTGACGACCTGCCCTGTCGTATCGACGTACAGCTCGCGGATAAAACCTTCGACCTTCAGATTGATTTCGGCCAACCGGTGCTCGTCGTACCGCACGGCGCCGACCGCGCGAATCGTCGGGGCGTCGCTGGTCTCCTTCACCGTCGTGGTGCGAACGCCGGTCAGTTGCTGACGCCTGAGGTCGATGGAGACATCGCCGCGCAGCGTCGCGGCCGGGCCGGTCGGCGATAGCGGCGCAGCCTGTGACATACCGGCCATTCCCGCCTTCTCGGGCGCGGTGTCCGGTCCCGCCTTTGCCAGTCGTGCGCGCCTCAGATATATGAGACTCGCCGCCGCCGCGACGACGACGACCACGAGGATCCAGACAATGCCTCGAAACCTCATGGCGTTACCTCCTCCCTTCGGCAGCAGTCCGTACTGGCAGCTCGCTGCCCACGGCACGCTCGAGGTCCGCCAGGGCTTGCTCGATGTCGCTCAGTGCGCGCACGTAGGCAAGTTGCGCCGCGAGGAGCACGCGCTGGTTGTCGATGAGCGAAAGAAAATCGACGCGATCGGTTTGATAGGCTACCCGCGCCACGTCGAGCGTCTGCTGCGCCTGCGGCACGATCGTGGTGCGCAGGAGCGACGCGTGGCGCTCGGCGACCTGCACGCGGATGTACGCTTCCTGGACGGCAAGGCGGACCATATTCGCGGTGGCTTTGCGCTTGGCGTCAGCGGCGTCAATCGCGGCGGTCGCCTCGCCCACGCGCGCCGCTATTCGACCGCGCGCCCAAGGCGCGTTCGGCCAGGAAATGCCGACTTTTGCCATGACCGCGTCTGTGTTACG
>JBBQEJ010000172.1:0-10718 GCA_038320555.1 Vicinamibacterales bacterium
ACGAGTATGCAAGCGTGGACGCGGCTGTCAAGGCCGGCGACATTGACGCCAAGGTTTTTGGCGGCGCCAAGTCCGGGCTCTTTCAACAGTTCAACTGGTCGGGCCACGGAAAGTACACGCTCCGCGCCCACCTGGGCGCCGATAATCTGCAGTTGGGGAGCAAGTGAGACCACGCTCATCGACGGCTCACTCCAGCGGCAGGTCGGTCGTGGCCCGCGTCACTGAGTCGTGGAGGTCGACGATGGGGCTGAGACTCGCTACGACGCGGTTCCCCCCGACCGACTGAATGAAGCGACAGGTCGCCTTCGACTTGCAGGCCCGGTCGTAGGACTCGAGCCAGCGCGCAAAACTCGCGACACTGTCTTCGTTCTCCCGGGGATGTTGACCTGGAGGAGGCGCGTCGCCGCAACGCCAGGGCTTCGGGGTCAATCGCGCGCGGAAGCTTTCCTGAACACCACGTCCACAAACATCGCATCGCGGGTGTTCAGCACCATGCTTCCGTAGCTGTTGCGCGTGACGAGACCTAGAATCTCTCGAGGAACAGCGACACCGCCGTTCCGTCGGTGAGGATCTCGATGAGCACCCCCGACCCGGCAAGCACGAGGAGCATTGATACGGCGTAGGCGATGAGCATCGGTCCGGTGTGCCGTCGAAGCAACCGCACGACAACCAGCCCCGAGAGCGCAAAGCCCGTGTACGACACGAAGACGGCCGTGAGCCAGAACGGCCACGAAACCTGTGTCTCGTACGCGGTGTGCCGATCCCAGTTCCAGAACCAGGAAGCCAACCCGTCGGCCGTCCGGTCGCCGAGGATGAAGAAGAAAAGCAACAACGTAGCCCAGCCGGTCGTGACGGCCACGAGAGCGCGCGCCGGATCGGCGCCGATTTGCCGAACAGATGGCAGCACGACGGCGGACATCACCTGGCGCCAGTACCACGCTCGCGAGCGAGCGGCCGCGTCCGTACTCTTCGACGAGATCTCCGATAAACGACTCGTCCTGTGGTCCGAGACGCAATAGAAGGCCGATGGCACAAGCAGGAGGCTTCCTCATACCGGCGTTCCCTTCAGTTCGGGAATCCCGTTCCAGAGAGCCATGAACGCGCGCTGCGTCCGGCGGATCGCGCGCAGACCGGTCGGCGTAATGCTGAAGAGCTTCTTTGCCCGCCCTCCGCGCTCTGGCGTCGGCTCCCCCAATCGCGACATGACCAGCCCGTGCTGGCGGAGACGATCGACGCAAGGTAGACAGCGGCGTGGGTCACGCACCGGCCGCCGGTCTGCTCAATCTCACGGGCGATCGGGACGCCGTACGGATCGTCCCGGACGCGAAGCACGGCGAGCATGACCATCAGCTCAAAGTCGGACAGAAAGCGGTCGAATTTTTCCGCACATTATGAAGAAAGTCGCGTCGATTCCCAAGTCGACGCTTCTGTCGGGTATCGCGAACTACCTGTGCGTTTGTGAACAGACAGAGGCCCGGCGCGCGTGCCAGGCTGAGTGGTTCATGCGCCGCTGTTCACTGCTGTAAGAGGAATACTGATGACAAAGAGGCTCGCGCTTGTCGTTGTCTCCGTCATGCTGGCGGCGTGCGGGTTGTCGTCGTCTCCCACCGAGTCGTCGGCACCCCCGACCGGGCCGTCATCCCCCGCTGCGACGCGGATTATCGATGTGACCGGTGACATGGCGTTTGGCGACGTGAATTTTGGCGAGTCACCCACGCGCACGTTGACGATAGGCAACAGCGGGAACGGCGTCCTCACCTTCACTGGGATCAATGGCGTCGAAGCCACCACCACGCCCGGGTATACAGCGACGCCGACAGCTGGCACAGTCCCGCCGGGCGGCTCGGTGCCCGTGACCATAAGTTTCACGCCGACCATCGCGCAGGTCTATTCGAATGTGCTGACAATCGTGGGCGACCAAACCAGTGGTAACGCGGCAATCAACCTCTCTGGAACGGGTATCAACAACACCCCGTCGCTGTGGACACAATCCGGCACCGGCGACGCGGTGTTCGATATGCCGACGACTGTCGCGCGCGTGCGGATCCAGGCCACGCCGACGAGTAACTGTCAGAACTTCGTCGTGCTCATCGGCGGTGCGTCGACGGTTAAGGTCGTCCTCGGCACTTGCGACGCCGCAGACGCGCCCTCGCTCGACGGCACGTATCTCACCGCCGGCGGAGGCGTGGTGTCGATTACGATTTCCACCGGCATAACGTGGATCCTCACGGAAATCCGATAAGAAGGACAACTGGTAATTCGGTCACGGGGCGCCACGCGACCGACATTGTTGCAGACCTACCTCGGGTGCTTGAGCGTGCCGGGGCCGGGAATCGAACCCGGACGACCTTACGGTCACGGGATTTTAAGTCCCGAGCGTCTGCCAGTTCCGCCACCCCGGCGCAGATAGATAGATTGTGGCAGATCTTCTCACTGAACAAACCGCGAATGGAAGTCGGTCAATTGAGGCGAGTTGACGAGCCATGTTTGGCCAATCCTCAGTCGGTCTAGACTGTGCGAATACAGTGCCGAACGACGCGCGAGACCGCAGGAGAGACGTATGAGACTCGTTCCACCGTGGCTGGCCTCCGCTGCCGTGGCGCTACTCCCCGCGGTCGCCATCTCGCAGGCGCCGCAAACGCACCGCTTCACGCCGACCCAGTTCTATACGACGTACTCGTTCGCGCATCCACCTGCCTCCGAATCAGACCCGGCGATCGCGTGACGACCAAGACCATCGACGCGGCGGGCGTCGACTGGAACAACAAGTCGGTCTCTCCCGGCGGAAACCCGCAGACGGGTCCGTTCTACATCGAGGGCGCGGAGCCGGATGACATGCTTGTCGTCGCGATCGAGAAGATCGAGCCGAACCGGGCGACTGGATACTCCGGCAGCCTGTTGGCGCCGTACGCCGTGACGCCGCAGGCGATTGCCGCACGGACGGATCGCGACGCGAAGCGCATGACCTGGAGCATCGACAAAGCGAAAGGGATCGTGTCCCTGGACTCCGCAGACATCACGCCTGCCCATCTCGAGCTCCCACTCAGGCCGATGCTCGGCTGCGTGGCTGTCGCGCCCGCACGGAAAGAGGCGATCGCGGCGATCACTCCTGGCGCCCACGGCGGCAACATGGACTACGCAGGACTCGTTGCCGGAGTGAGGCTCATGCTCCCCGTCAACGAGCCGGGCGCCCTGCTGTTCCTGGGCGATGGGCACGCGCGGATGGGCGAGGCAGAGGCGGCTGGGACCGGCGTCGAGACCTCCTTGGATGTCGAATTCACGGTTGGCCTCGTCAAGAAGAAGCCGATCGCGTGGCCGCGACTCGAGACCGACAGCCACATCATGGTGCTCGGTAGCGCGCGGCCGCTGCTCGAGGCGTTTCAGCACTCGACGACCGAGATGCAAAAGTGGCTGATGGCCGATTACGGCTTCTCAGAGCGCGGCGCCTCCACCCTCATGGGCCAGGCGCTCGAGTACGAGATCGCCAACGTCGTCGATCCGACTTTCACCGTCGTCGCCAAGATGCGAAAATCACTGCTGCCCCGGCAGTGAGCGTCAGGATCGGTCCACTTACTGACTTCACGTCGGCTTCGCGCGATCGTCATTCGCGTCGGAACCGCACCTGCGTGGTGCAAGCGGTCATGCCCGCCGCGCAGGGCCCGCGCGAGCCGGGGCTCGCGGCACGTGACGCCGCGACGACAGCGGGAGCCGCAGCTTCAGCAAGGTGTATTGTCGATGCCCCGCGCGCGGCGCCGGCCAGCTCGATGTTCTACTGTGCGCCGATGATCGCGCCCGCCGCAAAGACCCGTGGCGGCGGCACGTGACCGGCGATAAGACCCTGGAGTCGTGATCACGCGATGAAGAATCGTGAAGAATGATGATGAACATGGTTCTTCCGCTTAAAAGCGGAAGCCACAAGAGAGAAAGATCGCCGCCGGCCGCGACGCTGGGGACTCTCGGGTCGCCCTGAGCTTGGTCGAAGGGCCAGCCGCGTGATTGAACTACACTGTCACGCGATGCTGACAGACGACGAGCTAGTACAGGGATTCGAGGCGGGCGCCCTGGCGGCCTTTCCCCACTCGCAACACGTACGGCTCACGATCGTTTACCTGATGCGGCATGGGCGGGACGAAACGCTGCGGAAAATGTGCGACGGCCTCTTGCGGTTCGCGACCGGCAAGGGTGAGCCGGAGAAGTTTCACGTCACGATTACGCGGGCGTGGATCAAGCTGATCGAGTCGGCTCGCCGCGCTCATCCGGGTATCCACGATCCGGGCGCCCTCGTGGCCGCCTGTCCGCAATTGCTCGATCAGAACGCGCTCCTGCGCTTTTACAGCGCCGAACGGCTGAACAGTGGTGAGGCGCGCCTGCGCTGGCTGCCACCCGATCGACTGTCCCCCATCGGCATTCATGTCCAGGCCAACTCGCCGGCGGACCCCGCCGTCTGAAACCAACCGCATATAATCGCTCGATGGCGAGCGCCGATCCCATCACCGAATTCCAGAATGCGATCGAGCGCGCCCGGGCGCACCAGGTGGACACCGCGCCGGTCGTGCTGGCGACCTCCGACGCCGCGGGACGTCCGTCCGCGCGTCTGGTGCTGCTGCGAGGGGTGGATGCCCGCGGGTTCGTGTTCTTTACGAACTACAACAGCCGCAAGGGACGCGAGCTGGGGGGCAACCCGTTTGCAGCACTCTGTTTTTACTGGGCCTCGCTCGACGAACAGATTCGGATCGAAGGCCGCGTCGAGCGCGTGTCCGCTGAAGAGTCCGACGCATATTTCGCGGGGCGGCCACGCGGCAGTCAGCTGGGCGCATGGGCGTCGGATCAAAGCGAAGTGCTGCCTTCCCGCGAGTCGCTCGAGGAAAGGTATCGTGAAGTCGAGCGCCGGTTCGAAGACCGGACGGTCGAGCGGCCGTCGTTCTGGGGCGGCTTCCGGTTGACGCCCGTCCGGATCGAGTTCTGGTACGGCCGCCCCGACCGGCTGCACGATCGGGTCGTCTACGTTCGTGACGGCAGCGCGTGGCGCATCGAGCGTCTGTATCCTTAGGGATCAGATCTGACCCCCACCTTCAAGCGCGCGCTCGGGCCGTTCGACGCGACGATGGTCGTCATCGGGGCATCATCGGTTCGGGCATCTTCATCAATCCGTACATCGTGGCCGCGCGGCTCGACACGGCGCCACTCGTGCTCGCGGCGTGGGCCATGGGCGGTGCGATCGCCCTGGCCGGCGCCCTCGCTTACGCGGAACTGGGTGCTCTCTTCCCTCGCGTCGGCGGCCAGTACGCATATCTGCGCGACGGGTATCATCCGCTCGCCGGTTTCCTGTATGGATGGGCGCTGCTCGCGGTGATCGAGAGCGGCGCCATCGCGGCCGTGGCCATCGCGTTTGCTAACTACGCGCTGCGCCTGATCGGACGCGACGATATCGCGCCGGCGCCGTTGGCAATCGCGGCCCTCATCGTGCTCTCCGCGATCAACTACGTGGGCGTGAAACCGGGCAGCCGCGTGCTGAACGTTCTGGTGGTCCTCAAGGTCGCCGCCCTCGGCGCATTGATTGTCTCGGGCGCTTTTGCGCCCGCCGCGACCGGCTGGTGGAGCGCCGCACGCCCGTCCTCGGGGTCCTCGATGACCACGATCGTCTCCTTCGGCGCCGCGCTCGTGCCCATCCTGTTTGCGTATGGCGGATGGCAGAACGCAAACTACGTCGCCGAAGAGATTGAGAACCCGAGACGGAATCTTCCGATCAGCATCATGGCCGGAACAATCGCGGTCGTGGCCATCTACGTGCTCGTGAACGTGGTCTACCTGCGCGCGATGGGTCTCGAGGGGCTCGCCGGCACAACCACGCCGGCAGCCGACGCCGCCCGGCGGATGTTCGGATCGATGGGCGATCGTTTCGTCACCGCGGCGATTGCCATTTCGACATTTGGCTTCCTGGATCTGGCGATTCTGGCGCCCACGCGCGTTTACTACGCGATGGCGGCTGACGGTCTGTTTTTTCAGGCGCTCGCAACACTGCACCCGACCTATCGGACGCCGGGAACTGCGATCGTGCTGCAGACGGCCTGGTCCTGCATTCTGGTGCTGAGCGGCACCTACGGACAACTCCTCAATTACGTGGTGTTTGCCGACTGGATTTTTTTCGGCATGACTGTCAGCACGTTGCTGGTGTTCCGCCGCGCCTTTCCGCTGGAGGGACGCCCCGCGGGGTCTTTCCGCGCACCGGCCCACCCTGTTCTGCCCATTCTCTTCATAATGGCGGCCGCGGCCGTCGTTCTCAGCGTCATATGGGCGGATCCGGCAAGCGCGATGCGGGGCGCACTCCTTTTGGCCGCGGGGATTCCTGTGTTCTACTGGTTCAAGGGCGCGAAGCGTCGTCGCGCGTCGATGGCGGACCACACACAATGACTATGACATCCCCTCGATTCCATGCGCCGTATCTGGAGTGGGCAAAGAAGCGTCCCACGCCACGGTTCGATCTCGCGAACAGCAATATTCTCCCCTGCTCGATTGACGAGCTTCCCGGCGCGCGCGAAGCCATCGCCTTCGACGGCAAGAACGACAGCGGCTATGCGCCGCTCATCGAATCGATCGCGGCGCGCTACGGCGTCATGCCCGAGCAGGTGACAACCGCCCAGGGCGCCTCCGGCGCGAACTTCCTCGCGTGCGCGGCGCTCCTCGAGCCGGGCGATGACGTCCTCGTCGAAACCCCCGGCTATGATCCGCTGCTCGGCGCCCCACGCCTGCTCGGAACCCGGGTCAACCGATTCGATCGGGGTTTCGCCGACGGCTTCGCCGTTGATCCTGACCGCGTGCGGGGCGGGATGACGCCAAAAACGCGGCTCGTCATCATCACGAGCCCCCACAATCCCAGCGGCGCGATTGCCGATCCGGCCGCGCTCGAAGAGATCGGCTGGATGGCGCATGCCAATGGCGCCCACGTGCTCGTCGACGAAGTCTATCTGGATGCATCCACGGCCTCGGCGCGAGCCCCTGTGAAGCGGGACCTCACGGCCGCAGCCCTCGGCGATGCGTTCGTCTGCACGAACAGTCTCACGAAGTCTTACGGCCTGTCCGGATTGCGGTGCGGCTGGATCCTCTCCTCGGCCGACGTGGCCGAGCGGATCCGCCGCGCGCGCGATGTGGTCGATGGAACCGGCTCAATCGTGGCGGAACGGTTGGCGGCGCTCGCGTTTACTCACCTCGATCGCCTGCTCGATCGGACGACCACGCTGCTCGAGACGAATGGCGGGATCGTGCGCGAGTTTCTTCGTTCGCGCACGGAGCTCGATTGGATCGCGGCGGGCGGCACGGTCGTGTTTCCCCGGCTCCGCGGCATCGCCGATGCCACGGAATTCGCCGCACGCCTGCTCAGCGCGCGTGAAACCGCCGTCGTGCCCGGCCGATTCTTCCAGGCCCCTGAGCATTTCCGGCTCGGCTTCGGCGGTCCGACCGATGCGCTCCGCGGAGGACTGCTGGCAGTTGGGGCGTCACTCGATGAGTTGGCCTGAGTCCGTGGGGTCAGACCGGGGTCAGACCGGGGTCAGACCCCGATTCTACGGGGTTCTGGCTTCCACAGGGACCGAGCGAAGGAATGCGGGCGGCCTGCGGTGCTTTGTCGCCTGCTCGTACGCGTACGCAAGGCGAATCAGCTTCGCTTCGCTCCACGCACGCCCGATGAACGAAACCCCGACCGGCAGGCCGTACGCAAAGCCTGCCGGCACGGTGATGCTCGGATAGCCGGCAACCGCCGCGGGTGTCGAGCTGGCCCCGAGGAAATGATCGCCGTTGACGAGATCGGTCGGCCACGCCGGACTGCCCGTCGGCGCCACGATCGCATCCAGACGGAACTTCGTCATGACGGCGTCGAGACCCTGCGCTCGCGCCCGGAGGCCGCACGTCGTCAGCGCCTTGCGATAGGCCGCCGATGTCAGGGGACCTTTCTTCTGCGCCATGACGAGTACTTCCTGGCCGAAGAAGGGCAGCTCGCGTTCTTTTTCGCGAAGGTTGAACTCGATCAGATCTTTGAGCGAGTGGATCGGCGCGGACGCGCCGCGCGCGGCGAGGTATTTGTTGAGATCCGCTTTGAACTCGTACAACAGGATCTGGAATTCACAGTCGTCGAGTCGTCCCGCGGTCGCGATGTTCGCGGGATCGACGATGATTGCGCCTTGCGCCTTCATGTCCGCAATCGCGGCATCGATCAACCGATCCGTGACCGGGCTGTAGCCGAAGTAGCGCTTCCGCGCGATCCCGATGCGCGCATCTTTCAGCCCGTCTGCCTTCAATGCTGGGGTGTAGTCGGTCGCGGATCTGCCGGCGCCGGCCGTCGTCGCGCCGTCCGCCGGATCCACGCCCGTCATGGCGCCGAGGAGCAGCGCGGCGTCCGCGACCGTGCGGCTCATCGGCCCTGCCGTGTCCTGCGTGTGGGAGATTGGAACAATGCCGCTCCGGCTCACAAGGCCGACGGTTGGCTTGATTCCCACCAGCGCGTTCGCGCCAGAGGGACAGACGATGGATCCGTCCGTCTCGGTGCCGACGCCAATCGCCGCCAGGTTGGCCGCGATGGCGGCGCCCGTCCCTGAGCTCGATCCGCATGGATTCCGATCAAGCGCGTACGGATTGCTCACCTGGCCGCCCCGTCCGCTCCAGCCGCTGGTCGACTTCGTCGATCGGAAGTTCGCCCATTCGCTCAAGTTCGTCTTCCCGAGAATCACCGCGCCGGCGGCGCGCAGCTTCCCGGCGACGAACGCGTCTCGCGGCGCGCTGGATCCCTGGAGTGCAAGCGATCCTGCGGTCGTCATCATCCGATCCGCGGTGTCGATGTTGTCCTTGATGAGAACCGGAATGCCGTGCAGCGGCCCGCGCACGCGGCCCGCCTTCCGCTCCGCGTCGAGCGAGTCGGCGATCGACAGGGCATCGGGATTGAGCTCGATGATCGATCGGAGCGCGGGGCCCTGCCGATCGATGGCGTTGATGCGCTCCGTGTACAACTCGACAAGCCGGCGCGACGTCAACCGTCCCGATGCCATGTCGTCCTGCAGTTGCGCAATCGTGACTTCATCGAGGGGAAATGGAGCGGCGTTGGGCGCCTGGGCGCGCGACGCGACGGTGCTGAATGCGATCGTGAAGAGGATGAGGCTGAGAGTGTTGCGCACCATGCGCGCATTGTAGCGGAGACGGAGGAGACGGAAGGTGTCAGATTCTAGGCGCTCAGACGATCGACAATGGCGCGCCAGGTGTGCGCGGCGGGAGTGCCTTCGGCGGCCAGCGTCGCTCCGCACATCACCACGCCGTCCTCCGCATCGGACGGATGGCACCAGACGTTCTCAACGGGCAGATGGAGACCAATACCGGCGATCTCGACGTCGAATCTGGCGGGCAACCGTCCGCCCTCCGGCACTTCGAGCCGCAACCCACCGTAGCAGACGTCCACGACCGCGGCAGGCTGGCCGTTGACGGTGACGCGGAAGCCGCCGACAACGCGCTTGCGCGGCCAGCGGCGTTGGCGGCGAACGTCGGCTGCAGACCGCCTGACCGTTTCGAGGAATTCGGCAGGCTTGACGGGCTTCCGCACGAACTGGGCACCGTAGCGTCCCGCCTCCACCTCCATCATCGGCTCGTCGTAGCCCGTGATGATGATGAGCCCCATCTCCGGCCGGTCGCGATATATCTGGCGAACGAGATGGAGTCCGTTGAATCCTCGAAGGCGGATGTCGGTGATGAGCAGTTCGTAGGAATCGAGGGCGAGCAGCCGCTTGGCGGCGTCGTACGTCTGCGCGCCAGTCACGACGTATCCCGCATCGCGGAGCAATTCCACGATCCCGGTGAGGGCAGCCTCGTCGTCGTCAAGCACCAGGATGCGATACGGCATTTTCATGACTGGACCGGGAGCGGGCACACCCTCGTCCACCGTTGGCAGGGCAAATCGGGTGCCGAAAACCGCTTCCCTAAACTCTACGGTAAACCCCACATTTACGTGGTTTAGCACCACGAAATGCAGGCGATTCTGTAACCGGACGGAAAACTCTGCAATCAGGTCAATGCACGACCGTCGGCGACGGCCTGGCGGCCGCCAGGACCTTCGCAATGAGCGAGTCGAGCCTGGCCTGGGGGATATCGAACGGTCCGGCGACTGCGGCGCCCGTGGGTATTTCTAAGGCGATAACCACCCCACCTTGCGCTGGTTCCACGATCCAGCTGAAACCCCGCAGCGTCACGTGGCGCTGGTCGGACTCAGGGTTCTTTGCGCGGTCGATCGCCAGCAGCATCGAGGTCAACACCTCGCGGACGTCGAGCTCCGTCCACGCGGGCACATCGTTCCCATCGTGCTCGAGGCGTTCAGCGATCGCGTTGTCGCGATCGCGAAGCACGATCTCTATGTCAAACAGCATACAGGTCGTCTCAAGTATAGCCGCCACTCAATCACTAATCACTACACTACTAGGCTAGGCGAGTGATTCTATTTCCTGCGCAAGATCGGCCGGCGTGGTGACCGGCTGCCGGCACGTGAAGTTGCGGCAGACGTAGGCGGCGGCGCCGCCTCGTCCGGTCATCGACGCGGTGAACCGCAGCAGCCTGGACAACGCGCCCGCACCACCAGCGATGGGAATGACGATGCCGAAGGGAAGGTAGTGCCGCGCGACCTCCACCTTCAGCGTTTGCGCCGCCTGGGCGTCGCCGGCAATGACGATCTGCCATAGGCCCGCATGCCA
>JBBQEJ010000173.1:0-10542 GCA_038320555.1 Vicinamibacterales bacterium
ACGTCGGCAACTCCGAAGTCGCGATCCACAACGACGATTGCTCGCTCTCTCGGGTACCCATTGCCATGCGCGGCAGTGTAGGACATCTGATCGATTCTGGCGATCGATCTAATTCGCGACTTTAACCACGGGCTGCTAGGCGTCATGCGGCTCGCCGGCTACCCGTACAAAATTCTCGGTGCGAGCCGCATGACGGGCTAAGCCACAGACGAATACCTGCAAACACAGACAGTCCGCTACTACAATTCAACAGACCGCTAGTACAATAAAGTAGAGAGTCTTCACTCATTGTTTTTCTCGTATTCGGCCATTCCATTCGAGGCTATTCGGTTTGACTAGACTGTTTTCTTCAATGCTGGTGGTGGCCACCGTGGCCGGTGCGGCCGCGTGCCGGAAGCCGCCAGCGTCTTCGGCGAGCACGGCGACGGCGGCGACATCAGGCACGCCCGCTCCCGCGGGTCAGACGGCGCAGCCTGCGGCTCCCACGCCTCCCAAGTCGATGCCGGCGCAGTTGCCGGCCGTGCTTGCGCGCGTGAACGGCGAGGAGGTCACCAAGGCTGATTTCGATCGGCTGATCACGAACATGGAGGCAAGCGCCCGTCAGCCCGTGCCGGCCGAGCGGCGCGACGAGATTTTTCGCAAAGCGCTCGACGAGCTGGTGACCTACAAGGTGCTCTCGCAGGAAACACGCGCGCGCAAGATCGCCGTGACCGACGAGGAGGTGGAGAGCACTATCAAGCAGATGCGGTCGCAACTTCCAAACGAACAGGAATTCAAGAAGACGCTTGCGGCGCGCGGGGTCACGCTCGAGAAGCTCAAGTCGGACACGCGACTCGACCTCAGCATCAACAAGATGATGGAGGCAGAAGCCGCAACCCAGCCGGTGCCGGGTGACGCGCAGGTGCGCGACTTCTACGACAAGAATCCCGACAAGTTCAAACAGGACGAAGCGTGCCGGGCGAGCCATATCCTCTTCAAAGTGGAGGAGAGCGCCGACGCCGCGACGACAAAGAAGGCGAAGGACCAGGCCGAAAGCGTGCTGAAGCAGGCGCGTGCCGGCGCCGACTTCGCCGAGCTTGCCAGGAAATACTCCGCCGACGGCAGTGCGCAACAGGGCGGAGACCTGGATTTCTTCACCAGGGGCCAGATGGTCCCCGCGTTCGACCAGGCCGCGTTCGCGCTCAAGCCGGGACAGATCAGCGATATCGTCACCACGCAGTTCGGGTACCACATCATCAAGGTCACCGAGCGCCGTGCCGCTTCCACCGTCGCGTTCGAGCAGGTCAGCGCGCGGATCAAAGAGTACCTGACCGAACAGCAGAAGCAGCAGAAGGTCGGGGCGTTCATCGAGTCGCTGAAGCAGAAGGCGAAAATCGAGGTGCTCGTCTGAACGAGGAAGTGCTCGCAGCAGCCGCGGAGGCGCTCGCCCGTGGCGAGAGCGTCGCGCTCGTGACGGTGGTTCGCGCACAGGGGTCGACCCCCCAGCGCGACGGCGCGAAGATGCTCGTCTGGGCCGACGGCCGCACGGTCGGCACGATTGGCGGGGGCTGCTACGAGAATGACGCATTCTGGAAAGCCCGCGAGGCAATCGCCACGGGCCGGCCGTCGCTCCTGCACTACGAGCTCAACGACGACTTCGCACAGGAAAACGGGCTCATTTGCGGAGGACGGATGGACGTGCACATCGATCCGCTCGCCCCTTCGCCGCGCCTGTTCATCATCGGCGCGGGACACGTCGGCCTGCATCTCGCGAAGGCAGCGGCGGAGGTGGGGTTCCGGATCCACGTCGTCGACGACCGGGAGAAGTTCGCCAACACCGAGCGCTTCCCCGGCGCGGTCGTCGTCGTCGAGCCGATTCCCGAGTGGCTTCATCGAGCAGAGATTCCACCCGCGTCGTACGTCGTGGTCGTGACGCGCGGCCACCAGCACGATCTCGGCGCGATGCGCGCCCTGGCGGCTCGTGATCTCAGGTATCTCGGACTGATTGGCAGCCGGGCCAAGGTGGCGCGTATCTCGGATGTGCTCCTTGGCGAAGGCATGCCCCCCGAGTGCCTGGAGCGCGTGCACGCGCCGATTGGTCTCGAGATTGGCGCCGTGACGCCGGCGGAGATTGCGATCAGCATCCTCGCGGAGCTGATTGCCGTCAGTCGAGGTGTGGACACGAGCCGGCTGTCCATGCAAAGAACGGCAAGAACGACAGCCGTGAAGGGCGTGCAGGTCAAGTCCGAATGACGGGGTCCGACCCCGATCCTTCCTCCGCGCGCGAGTCGACCGCAGGCACCGGTTCGATCCTGATCCGCAACGCGACGATCGTGACCATGAACGATCGTCTCGACATCGTCGATGGCGCGGTGAGCGTCCAGGACGGCCGCATTGCCTCGGTCGGCGCGGCGCCTGAGCGCCGTCACGCCAAAGTGATCGACGCCGGGGGCGGATATCTCCTGCCGGGATTCATTCAAACCCACGTTCATCTCTGTCAGACACTGTTCCGCGGCTCCGCCGACGACATGCCGCTGCTCGAGTGGCTGAAGCGGCGTGTCTGGCCGTTGGAGGCCGCCCATACCCCCGCGACCCTGCGCGCATCGGTGCGG
The DNA here is from genome assembly GCA_038320555.1 of Vicinamibacterales bacterium. Classification (GTDB taxonomy): domain Bacteria; phylum Acidobacteriota; class Vicinamibacteria; order Vicinamibacterales; family 2-12-FULL-66-21; genus JALZOC01. Next base: position 2,592 of record JBBQEJ010000173.1, read on the forward strand.
CTTGCCGCTTCAGAACTGCTCCTGTCGGGCACAACCTCCGTCCTGACCATGGAGACCGTTCACGACACCGATGTCGTCTTCGAGACGCTGGGCCAGATGGGCCTCCGGGCATCCGTCGGCAAATGCATGATGGACGCCTCAGACGATGCGCCGTCGCGGCTGCAGGAGCAGACATCGCGATCGATCGATGAAAGCCTTGCGCTCAAGAAACGATGGGACGGCGCGGCCAACGGGCGGCTACGCGCCGCGTTTGCGCCGCGGTTCGCGGTGTCCTGTTCGCGCGAGCTGCTCGAGTCGGTGGCGGCGTTGTCGGCGCGGGAGCAGACGCTCGTCCACACCCACGCGTCAGAATCGCGCGACGAAGTGGAGGTCGTCCGCCGCCTGTCGGGAGGCTTCTCGAACCTTGAGTACCTGGCCGATACCGGCCTCGCGACGTCGCGGCTGTGTGCCGCGCATTGCGTATGGGTGACCGAGCGCGAGCAGGAGGTTCTCGCCGAGCGCGACGTGAAGGTCCTTCATTGTCCGGGGTCGAATTTGAAGCTGGGATCCGGCATCGCCCCTGTCGCCGAGATGCGGGCGCGGGGCATATCGGTATCGCTCGGGGCGGACGGCGCCGCCTGCAACAACCGGCTCGACATGTTCGACGAGATACGGCTCGCCGCGACTCTGCAGGGGATTCGACATACGCCCGGCACGCTCCTGGCGCGTGATGCCATCTGGATGGCGACGCGTGAAGGCGCGCGTGCGCTCGGACTCGAGAAGGAAATCGGCTCCATCGAGGCGGGGAAACGCGCGGACCTGATCGTTGTCGAGCGCGATCGCCCCCACCTGGCGCCCGATCGCGACCCGTGGTCGACCCTGGCGTACGCGGCGCGGGGCACCGACGTGCGACTCACGATGGTGGGCGGCGAGGTGCTCGTCGACCGGTTCAGCTTGGCGCACTTCGACGCCGATGCCATCACCGCCGAGGCCCGGACTGCCGCTGACGAGCTGTCCTCCCGCGCAGGGGTCTGACCCTGGGTCCACCTGGCCCAGTAGGTGAGAGGCTCGGACCCCGTGTATAATCATACTTAGCACTCGCATGGTTAGAGTGCTAAGTATTCATGACACGCCATCCTGAGCTGCCCGAACGGGATAGACGAATTCTGGGGGTCCTGGTCCAGGCCTACATCCACCAGGGCGAACCCATCTCGTCACTTTGGCTTGCGAATCGCGGTTTTGGAGTGTCGTCTGCAACTCTCCGGAACATCATGGTTCGCTTGGAAGAGCAGGGTTACGTCCGCCAACCGCATACATCCGCGGGACGAATGCCGACGGACCTCGGCTACCGGCTGTACGTCGACCAGCTCCTCGCCGAACGGAAGTGGTCGAGGCCTGCGCCTCACGTTGAGGCGCGCCTGCGCAGCGCCGGCACCGTCGAGAGCCTGCTGTCGCACGTATCCCACGAAGTCTCACGCGCGTCGCATCAGGTAGGATTTGCAATCGCACCCGATATGACCATGCTCGAACGGCTGGACTTCGTGCCGCTCGACGGCGGAAAACTGCTCGTCGTCGTCGTCGCGGCCGGCGGCCACGTGACGCACAAAGTGATTGAGCCCTCGGAAGAGTACGAACCCGGCGAGCTTCAGGAGGCGGCCAACTACCTCAACCACGAGTTCAAGGGCCGATCGCTCATCGAGGTGCGTCAGGCGGTCCTCGAGCGGTTGAGCGAAGAGCGTACGCTGTACGATGAATTGATGGCGCGCGCATTGCGTCTGGCAAGCACGACGTTCGAAGGCATCGATCCGGTGCCCACCGTGTTCATCCAGGGCACTTCGCTCCTCCTGGAGGACATGGGCTCCGAGGATGCCGAGATAACGCTGACGACGTTGCGGACCCTGCTGCGGATGATTGAAGAAAAGACGCGCCTCGTGCAGCTGCTTGACGATTACATGGGAACCGACGGGATAACGGTGGTGATCGGACGCGAGCACCACGCTCCGGACCTTCAGCATTTCAGCCTCGTCGCGTCGACCTACTTCGACGGCCATGGCACCGGTGCCGTCGGGGTGATCGGTCCGACGCGCATGCGCTACTCGCGCGCGATAAATGCGGTCGACACGCTCTCGAGAGCGATCAGCCGCATGGTCAACGGCAAAGACATGTAGCTTCCGCCTTCAGGCGGAAGCTCGATCCTTCAGGCGGAAGATCATATTCCCTTGAGTTTTTCGAGACACCTACCGTGGAAGACAACACAACAAAAGACACCTCGAGTGCCGTGAACGGCGCGGCGGCCACGACAGCCGAACCGTCAGAACTTCAGCGACAGCGCGACGAGTACTACGATCTGCTGCTGCGGAAGTCGGCGGAGTTCGACAACTATCGGAAGCGGGTCGATCGCGATCGACAGACGTTGTCGGACGCGGCGGCCGCGAGCATCATCGAAGAGCTGCTCCCGCTCATGGACGATTTCGAACGCGCACTCAAGGCGGAGGGAGGCGCCGAGGCCGGCGAGTCGTACCGCCGCGGCGTTGAGCTCATCCATCGCCAACTCGGCGAGATCCTGCGCAAACGCGGCGTGCGCCCCATCGAGGTGCTCGGCGCCGACTTCGATCCGTACTACCACCAGGCTGTCGCACACGAGCCGGCGGAGGGACGGCGAGAGGGAGAAATTATCGAAGAGTTCCGGCGCGGATACATGCTGGGTGACCGGCTCCTGCGGCCGTCGATGGTAAAGGTGGCCAAAGGGTGAGCAGCGTGACCAAGCGCGACTACTACGAGATACTTGGGATCGAGCGGCAGGCGACGGAACAGGAAATCAAAAGCGCATATCGGAAGCTCGCGCTGAAGTTCCACCCCGATCGAAACCCAGGCGACCACAAAGCGGAAGAGTCCTTCAAGGAGGCGGCCGAAGCGTATGCCGTGCTCGCGGATCGCGAGAAACGCGGCGCGTACGATCGGTTCGGTCACGCCGGGGTCGCGGGCGCCGGCGCAGGCGGCGGGTTCGATCCGACGATCTTTGCGGATTTCTCCGACATCTTTTCCGGCCTGGGGGACGTCTTCGGGCTCGGCGACATCTTCGGTCAGCGCCGCCGCCGAGGCGGACCGCAGCGGGGATCCGACCTGCGCTACGACCTCGAAATTTCGTTCGAGGAATCCGCAGCCGGCACGGAGACTTCGGTCCAGATTCCCCGTGAAGAAACGTGCGAAACCTGCAAGGGATCGGGCGCGGCCGAGGGCACGTCAGCCGAAACATGCAGCCAGTGTCGCGGGTCTGGCCAACTGCGCTACCAGCAGGGCTTCCTGTCTGTCGCCCGGCCGTGCTCGAATTGCCGCGGCACGGGCAAGACGATTGCGAAGCCCTGCCAGACGTGCCGAGGCGCCGGGCGCGTGGCCCGCGAGCGCAAGCTGACGGTGAAGATTCCGGCGGGAATCGCGACGGGCCAGCGGTTGCGCCTCTACAGCGAAGGGGAACACGGATCGGCCGGCGGCCCGCCTGGCGATCTCTACGTCGTCGTGCATGTACATGAACACTCCTTCTTCCATCGCGAGGAGGACGACCTGTACTGTGAAATGCCGATCAACTTCCCGACCCTCGCGCTCGGCGGGAACATCAAAGTGCCGACGCTCGATAGCCGCGAGGACCTGCACGTGCCGGCGGGCACACAGCCCGGCACGCGGTTCAAACTGCGCGGAAAGGGCATGCCGCACGTGAACGGCCGTGGCCACGGCGACCTCCACGTGATCGCGCGCGTCGCGGTCCCGAAGAAGCTCACCAAGGAGCAGAAGCACCTCCTCGAGGAACTCGGACGCACCCTGCCGCAGGAAAAGCTGGACGACGAAGGGGACGGCGAGGAGAAGCCGTTCTTCGAGCGCGTCAAAGATATTTTTGGGTAGTGTCCTGTCCCCGACACCGTGACTTATCCCGCGCTGAATCTCCGGTTCGCGCCGGGTCCGGGCGCGGGAACCCTGCAGGACATGCTATACGCCGAGCTCGACCCCTTCGAGCCGGTGGCTATCCAGGAACACGAGGCGGGTGACGGCTGGCGCGTGTTTTTCCGCACGGCCGCACTGCGCGACGCCGCGCGGGGCGCGCTCGCATCCGAGTTCGGCAACGCGCTGCTCGACCTCGTCCCGCAAGATGTCGACGACGAGGACTGGGCGCGGCGGAGTCAGGCCTCGCTGAAAGCGATCCGTGCCGGCCGAGTCGTCGTCGCGCCGCCCTGGGCTGTGCCCAGCGACTCGCGACGAGCGACTGGCGGCTGGCCGAACTTCGCCCCTTCGACAAGCTCAGAGTCGTCCCGAGCAACGTCGAGGGACGGGTCGCAAGCAGCGAGCCGCGAGCCGCCAGACGCTAGTCGCGATATTGTCATCGTGATCGAGCCCTCGACCGGTTTCGGCACGGGCCACCACGCCACGACGCGCTTGTGCCTGGCGCTGCTCCAGCAGATCGAGGTGCGCGACAAGCGCGTGATTGACGTGGGCACCGGCTCGGGCGTGCTCGCGCTGGCGGCGTGGAAGCTCGGCGCGTCGAGCATCGCGGCAATCGACAACGACAACGACGCTCTGCAGAACGCACGCGAGAACATCGACCGCAACGGCGCGACCGGCCGAATCGAAGTTCTCGAGGTCGACCTGTCCTCGGTGTCGCTTCGTCCGGCCGACATCGTGCTCGCAAACCTGACGTCGGCGGTCCTGCAGCGTCACGCGGATCCGCTCAGGAGATTGGCTGCGAGCTCGGGTGTCCTGGTCGTCAGCGGATTCAGCCGCGATGAGCTCGAAGCGATCGCGGGCGCCCTGGCGGCCACGCTGCGCCAGGTTCTCGACGAGGGGGAATGGACGGCGGCGATTCTTCAAAGTTCAAACGTTCCACGGTTCTAGAGTTCCAAGGCGCTCGAGCTCCGCGTTAGAACGTTAGAACATTGGAACGTTAGAACGTTAGAACGTTACGGATCTCTCAGAGCAAACCGCGCGATGGCGATGGCGGCGATCGCGATGGCATCGGCCCGCAGAGTCAGACCGCCAAGCGTGACGGCGATGCATCCCGCCCGTTCCGCGTGTTCCCGTTCGTCCTGAGTCCAGCCCCCCTCCGGGCCGGCAATCAACGCGAGCGAGGCCGGTGCATGATCTTCGAGCACTCGCAGCGAACTCACGTCCCGATCGGCTGCCGATGGCTCGACGAGGATAAGGCTCAGACCGTAGACGCTGGCGGCCAGCCAGTCACTGAACGGTCGAGGCGCAGCGATCGAGGGAACAACCGCGCGGCGGCACTGCTTGGCGGAGGAGACGGCGACTCTCTGCCACCGATCGTTTTCCCGTCGCGGCAGCCGCGCGATCGTACGCGACGTAATCACCGGCTCGATGGCGGTCACGCCCAGCATGGTTGCGTCGCGGACCACGGCGTCCATCTTGTCTCCCTTGAGCACGGCCTGGACGAGCGTCAGCGGGACGCGCGCTTCAGGAGCGGGAGCGATGGCCTCGAGGAGTTCGATGCGCACACGCCCGCGGACGGCCGAGACGACGCGCGCACGAAACTCCCGGCCGTGCCCGTCGAAGACGGCGATGTCGTCGCCCGTCCCCAGCCTCATCGCGCGCGTGAGGTGATGAGCCTCATCGGCCGGCAGGTCCCCCTCGCGGGCGGACCACTCGAGCTCGGGCGCGTAGAACCGTGGCAGGCTCACGCAAGGATTATCGTTTAAGTCGCGCTATACTCGCGTCGCGCACCCAATCGACAATCAGCAATCAGCAATTCCCAAGGTGTTATTCAGAGGCCAGATTCTCGGCAAATACAAGATCATCACGCCTCTCGGAAGCGGCGGATTCGGGACCGTGTACCTCGCGCAGGACACCTGGATCGACAAGAAGGTCGCAATCAAAGTGCCCCACCGGCAGGGTCTGGACTTCGGCGAGCTCCTGCGCGAGCCGCGTCTGCTGGCCAGCGTCAGCCATCCCAACATCGTCGCTATTACCACGGCGGAGAAGCAGGACAACGTTTTCTTCATCGTCATGGAATACGTGCAGGGCGAGACGCTGGAGAACATCATCGGGACGCGCGGCGCGATTGAGCTCAATCGCGCGCTCGATTTCACGTGCCAGATCTGCAACGCCGTCGATCACGCGCACACGCAGGGGGTGATCCACCGCGACCTCCGCCCGGCGAATGTCCTGGTGACAGAGAACGACATGCTGAAGGTTGCCGACTTCGGCACGTCGCGTTTTCTCGAGATCGCCGCGCACGGCACCACGGTCATCGGCAGTCCTCCGTACATGGCGCCTGAGCAGTTCCAGGGCAAAGCGGTTTTTGCGTCCGACATCTATTCGCTGGGCGTCACGATGTACCAGATGCTGACGGGCGTCCTTCCCTATGACACGCCGGCGCCCGCCGACCTCGACAAGCTGATGTCGGGCGAACTGGTGTCACCGCCACGGCTCAAGAACCCTTCTATTCCAAAATCCATCAGCGACATCGTGATGCGCGCGATGGCGCCGGAAATCACCGCGCGTTACCAGAGGGCGCCTGAGCTTCTCGCCGATGTGCTGACCGCGCGCGCCACGCAGCCCCGCCGGACCCCGCAGCCAGCCAAACCGGACCCGTCTGCTTCGCGCGGCGCCCGGGAGGATCCGCACGGCATTCAAACGCGCCTGCGGGCGCGGGATGCTCCGGCAGCGCGCTTCTGCTGGCAGTGCCGCAAGCCGCTCCATGCGCGCGCCGACCGATGTCCTTTCTGCGGCGAAGCGCAATAGATTCGCGGTTCGCTTTTCGCGGGTCGCGGGTCGCGGGCCGCTATTGGCGAGTCGCTAGCCGCGAACTGCGAACTGCGAACTGCGAACTGCGAACCATTGTGGATTGGCTCCAAACGACTCCACGAGGCTATGCTAAGATCTGTATTTGCTTCATTTTAAGGAGTGCTGATGGCCTTCACAGGCACCGGGAAGATCTGGATGAACGGCACGCTCGTCGACTGGGCGGACGCCACGATTCATGTCGCATCGCACGTCATTCACTACGGCAGCGGCGTATTCGAAGGAGCGCGGTGCTATAACACGCCGCGCGGCTCGGCCTGTTTCCGTCTCGACGCGCACATGCGGCGGCTCTTCGATTCCTGCAAGATTTACCGGATGGAACCACAGGTGGACCTGTCGACGCTGACCCGCGCTGTTCTCGAGACCATCCGGGCAAACGAGTTCAAGGCCTGCTACATCCGCCCGATCGTGTATCGCGGCTACCATGAGCTCGGCGTCAACCCGTTCCCCTGCCCCGTGGACGCCGCGGTCCTGACCTGGGAATGGGGTGCGTATCTCGGGCAGGACGCCCTCCAGAACGGCGTGGACGTCAGGGTGAGCTCGTGGAACCGATCCGCGCCGAATACCTTTCCCACGCTCGCGAAGACCTCCGCCAACTACGCGAACTCCCAGCTGATCAAGATGGAAGCGATGCTGGATGGGTACAGCGAGGGGATCGCGCTCGATACGCATGGACACCTGAGCGAAGGCAGCGGACAGAACCTGTTCCTCGTGCGCGACAGCATCGTGTACACGCCCCCGCTCTCGGCAGCCGTGCTGCCGGGCATCACACGCAACTCGGTGATCACGCTCGCGCGCGATCTCGGGTTCACGGTGCAGGAAGAGATGTTGCCCCGCGAATTGCTCTACATCGCGGACGAGGCGTTTTTCGCCGGCACCGCGGTGGAAATCACGCCAATCAAAACGGTGGATAAGATCGCGATCGGCGCCGGCCGCCGCGGCCCCGTCACCGAAGCGCTCCAGAAAGCGTTCTTCGCCGTCATCAACGGCGAAGTACCCGATCGGCACGGCTGGCTCACATTCGTGTATCCCGGCGAACCGCTGCAGCCGGCAACAACTGGTTCGCACGCCCGTGGTGCGGGCCGCTAGCCGCCGCGAGCCGCCAGGCGCCAGCCGTTAACTGAGTATTCATGCACATCGACGATCTGCTGGAAATCGCCGTGCAGAG
>JBBQEJ010000174.1:0-10489 GCA_038320555.1 Vicinamibacterales bacterium
CCCTGCCAGCGCTGGCCGCGTCGCAGACGCCGTCGCCGTTCCCCAAGCCAGGCCAGACCCGCCCGCCCTCGCAGCCCTCTCCGCCTCAGCCGGCACAGCCCGCCCCGACGACCGTCGTTGCGCCGGCCGCGCCGGCATCCACGCCGGCCGGAAACGGCGAGCCGTCGGATCTCGGCGTGCCGATCTACCCCGGTGCGCAGTTCATCGCGTCGTACGACGCCGGCCGCGGGCAACGTTACTACCTGTACGGCGCAGAGGCGGACTTCCTCCAGATCGTCAACTGGTACAAGACGATGTTGAAGCAGAAGGGGGATCTCGTCTTCGAAGAACCCCCGGTGCACATGTTCGATATCGGCAGGTACAGAGAAGAAACGATGGCATTCATTCCAAGCGTCACGGTGAAGGATTACACCTGGGCCGGCGCGCTCGGCTACATCAATCCGAAGCGGGGTGGCACTCCGGCCAGGTTCAAGACGATCATCCAGGTGGTTCCAAACCCCCCAGGAAGCCCCAAATAGGCCGTCGGCCCGCCTCCCGGCGTCAAGTCCCGGCTCTCGCCCGGCTTACAGAATCGTTCTTCCCGTACCCCGGTTGTAAGGGCCTCCGGGACATTCGGTTGAAATTTCCGGTGAATCCAGCCGGGCGGATCGGCTCCCACCTTGCAAAGTTGGAGCGGCTTCTCTATGGAATTCAGTGCCCTCGCGGCTAAAGAAACGTCCGCGCTGCTGACACGTGTGCTCGGCACGGCTTCAAAAGCCTCGCTGGAACGCGTCGATGCGCTGCGGGCGGCCCTCGATACGGCGTCGAAAGCACTCGAGGGGGCGATCACGGCGGCGCCCGACGTCGAGCGTGATGTCGACGAGCTGGTCAAGCGGCTGACGAAAGCGGCGGCCGCCGAAGCTGACACGCGACTCAAGCACCTGTCGGCCGAGGCCCGCAAGATCACGGACGCCTTGCGCGCGGAGCTCGGCGAGGTGACCGGGGAAAAAGACGCGCTCGCCATCTCACTGAAAGATTCACGCGCCCAGCTCGAGAGTGTCCGGAGCCAGCTCGCCGCCGAGCAGAAACAGGTCCAGGCGGCGCAGAAGGAACTCGGCGACGCCCGCGCTGCGCACAACACGCTCGAGGCGGCCAGGGCGGATGCGATCGCCGCCCGCGAAAAGGAAGCGGCAGGCCGTGCCGCAGCGGACACCGAAGTCCAGACCCTCCGCGCGCAACTCGAGACGGCGCGCAAGGACGGCAAACGCGCCGCGACGGAGGCCTCCACGGCGGTTGAGCAGAAATGCAAAGCGGAAGTCGCGCTGAATGCGGCCACCAGCCAGGCGCAAGCCGCCGAAGCCAAGCTGATCGCCGTCACGACGCTGTTCAAGACGAGCGCGGCCCGCGTCCAGGCCCTCGAACGCGAACAAGAGCAGCACGCCGCTGCGATGCGCGACCTGGAAGCCCGACTTCACGCGACGCCAGGGGCAGAGACTGAGGCCGACGGACCGTCACAGGGAACCAACATTCTCGACGGCCTGCTCGGCGCGTTCGATGCCCTGTCGGGCGCCACCACAATTGTCGACGTCCTCGCGACGCTCGGCGAACAGCTCGCGGCGGAGTTCCCGCGCGTCGCCTTGTTCCGGGTCAAAGGCAATCGTCTCGAGGGGACTCACCAGATCGGCTTCGACCTCACGAACGATATCGGCAAGGTCATCATCCCGCTCGCGATGGACTCAGTGCTGACGCGCGCCGTCACGTCCGGCCACACCGAACGTCTGAGCGGCCCCGCAATCGACACGAGCGGCCTGCCCTTCGGCGGGTCCCCGACCTTCGCGCTCGCGATGCCGATCGTCGTGGATGCCGAGTCGATCGCGATCGTTTACGCGGACGACTTCGCCGAGCCGCGGCAGGAATCACGCAACGACGATGATGTGAATGCGAAGTTCGCCGAAGCCCTGCGGCAGCACACGGTCGCGCTGCTGATGCGGTTGACGAGTGAGCTCAAAGCGATGGCCGAGTTGCGGGCCTACGCGGGATCGCTGCTCACCGAGATCGAACAGATGTACCAATCCGATGTGTCAGCCGGAAAGCAGGGAGAGGAGCTTCAGAGGCGCCTTCACGCCAATCTCGACTACGCGCGGAGCATCTACAGCAACCGCGCGCAGTTCGAATCTCCAAGCGCCGCGGCGCTCCTCGACGCGCAGGTCTCCGCGATGGCCGAGACGTACCGCGACAGCGCGTTCGGGCGCGATCTCGCCGTGGTTGCCGAGTGGTCGTCCGACTCGGGATCACGCGCCGCCGAAGCGTCGTAGCTCGGCCCGAGGCCCGTCTGTCCTCGGCCGGTCAAAACATCTCGCGCGGCAGCGCAAAGGCCACGTAGACGCCGCCCGAAGGGGAGCCGGGCTTGCCCTTGCCTCCGCCGGCCGCGATCACGATGAACTGGCGCCCGTCCACCTCGTACGTTACCGGCGTGGCGTTCCCCGAAAACGGCAACGTGGTCTCCCACAAAAGCGCCCCGGTCTTTTTGTCGAACGCGTGGAACCTCCGATCGAAGTTCGTCGCGCCGATGAACACCAGCCCGCCTGCAGTGACGATGGGCCCGCCGTAATTCTCGGTGCCGGTATTCCTGATTCCCTTCTCCGCGAGCTCGGGATATTCGCCGAGGGGAATCTGCCACGCATAGTCGCCGGTGTTCAGATCGATCGCGCTGAGCGTCCCCCAGGGAGGCGCGACGGCGGGATAACCGTCAGGATCGAGAAACTTGTTGTAGCCGGTGAAGCGATACGGGATCTCGGCGGCAGGACGTGCCGGCACCGTCGAAGGATTCGGGGCGGGGGCCGCGACTCCGGTCAGCATGTACTGGACAATCGCGTTCACTGCCTCCGGCCCGAGCGCCGGAAAGCCCGGCATGCGTCCGGCTCCCTGCTGAATGATCGCGCCCAATTCGGCACGAGAACGTCGCATCTCGATACCCACGAGCGAGGGAATCACCGGCGGCGTACCTGTGCGATCGTCGCGGTGGCACGTCGCGCAGTGTTGCAGGTACAGCCCGCGGCCGTCCTGGTCGCGCTCTGCAGGCGCAAGCGCTCCCGTCCACGCGAGATCGTTGGCGTTGACGTAGAGGATCGCCGTCGCGGGGTCCACGGCCGATCCGCCCCACTCCGCGCCGCCGTCAAACCCTGGAAATATGATGGTCGGCTTGCCGACGGCGAACGGGAGGAACTGACCTCCGTTCCGGAAGGTCGCGAACTGTTCCACCGCCCACTTGTGCGCCTCCGGCGTGCGCGTCGTCAGCATCTGTTCGGTCAGCACCTGACGGGCGAAGGGCTTCGGTTTCGTGGGTAAGGGCTGCGTATCGGCAGCCACTTCACCTGGAACATCGCTCGGCGGATATCGCTTGTACTCGATCGGAAAAAGCGGCTGACCGTTCGTGCGATCGAACACGAACACGAACCCCTGCTTGGTCGTCTGGACGACGGCATCGATCGCGCGGCCGTTGCGCTGCACGCGCACGAGGCTCGGGGGAGACGGCGGGTCGCGGTCCCAGATGTCGTGCCGAACGAACTGAAAGTGCCAGATGCGCCGGCCGGTGCGGGCGTCGAGCGCGAGCAGACAATTCGCGAAACGGTTGTCTCCGACGCGGTTGCCGCCGTAGAAATCGTCAGCCGCGGATCCGGTTGGCACGTAGACGATCCCGCGCGCCTGGTCGAGCGCCATGCCGGGCCAGTTGTTGGTGCCGCCGTTGTAGGTCCAGGAATCCTTCGACCAGGTATCGTAGCCGGCCTCTCCTGGATGCGGAATCGTGTGGAACGTCCAGCGCGGCTCACCGGTTCTGGCGTCATACGCCCGAATGTAACCGGGCGACGACGGAAGACCCTCACCGACCCTTCCGCCGACGATCACAAGATCGTTGTAGACAACACCCGGCGAAGTGAGGCGGACGTTCTGAGTCTTCGGATCGCGATCGAGGCCGAGGCGCAAATCGATCCGCCCATTGTCGCCAAACGTTGGAACCGGCTTGCCGGTCCGCGCATCGAGCGCGTAGAGAAATTGATCCACGGCGGCGTAAACGCGGGCGTCGTTCGCGCCTGACCAGTACATCAGTCCGCGATTTGCGCCGCGTCCAGCGATGCCGGAGTCAAACGTCCAGAGATGCTCGCCCGTGCCGGCCTCGAGCGCGAAGGTCTTGTGCGTCGGCGTGTAGCCGTACAACACGCCGTCGATCACGAGCGGCTGCGTCTGCAGACCACCGGATTCACGGGTGTCGTAGGTCCATGCGACGGCCAGTTGCGCGACGTTGCTGTTGTTGATCTGGTTGAGAGGTGAGTACCGAATCTGCTCTGGCCCGCCGCCGTACGCGGGCCACTCGGACGGGTGTCCGGGTTGCCGCTGTTGCGATGCGGACGCGACACTGATGGCCGCGACCAGCAAGACGACGTTCAGAAATGGACGCGACCTCAAGATCCTGTGTCTCTAATCCTGCTTGATATAAATGGCGCCGCCTTTTTCCCTGAACTCGCGCGCCTTTTCTTCCATGCCCCGCTCGGCATCGTTTGCCATGTCACGGACCTGCTGCGTCAGCTCCATCGAGCAGAACTTTGGCCCGCACATCGAGCAGAAGTGTGCGAGCTTGGCCCCTTCAGCGGGCAACGTCGCGTCATGAAACGCCCGCGCCGTGACCGGATCGAGCGCCAGGTTGAACTGATCCTCCCACCGGAACTCGAACCTCGCCTTCGACAGCGCATCGTCCCATGCCTGCGCCCGCGGGTGGCCCTTGGCGAGGTCGGCGGCGTGCGCGGCGATCTTGTAGGCGATGACACCGGCCTTGACGTCGTCGCGATCCGGCAGACCGAGATGTTCCTTGGGCGTCACGTAGCAGAGCATCGCGGTGCCGTACCAGCCGATCTGCGCGGCTCCGATGGCCGACGTGATGTGGTCGTAACCGGGCGCAATGTCGGTCGTGAGCGGGCCGAGAGTGTAGAACGGCGCTTCATCGCACCACTCGAGCTGTTTCTCCATGTTCTCCTTGATGAGATGCATGGGGACGTGACCGGGGCCCTCGTTCATCACCTGCACGTCGTACTCCCAGGCGATTCGCGTAAGCTCCCCTTGCGTCTTCAATTCAGCGAACTGGGCTTCGTCGTTCGCGTCGGCGATCGACCCGGGGCGCAAGCCGTCTCCGAGTGAAAACGAGACGTCGTACGCACGCATGATTTCGCAGATGTCGCGGAAGTGAGTATAGGTGAAGTTTTCCTTGTGGTGCGCGAGACACCATTTCGCGAGGATGGATCCGCCGCGCGAGACGATCCCGGTCAGGCGACGCGCGGTCATCGGGATGTAGCGCAGCAGCACGCCAGCGTGGACCGTGAAGTAATCAACCCCCTGCTCCGCCTGCTCGACGAGCGTGTCGCGATAGATCTCCCAGGTGAGATCCTCCGGCCGTCCGCCCACTTTTTCGAGCGCCTGGTAAATCGGCACGGTCCCGATCGGCACGGCCGAATTGCGCAGAATCCACTCACGTGTCTGGTGAATGTCGCGGCCGGTCGACAGATCCATGACGGTGTCGGCCCCCCACAACGTCGACCATCGCAGCTTTTCGACTTCCTCGTCGATCGACGACGACACGGCGGAGTTTCCGATGTTGGCGTTGATCTTGACCGCGAAGTTGCGGCCGATAATCATCGGCTCGAGCTCCGGATGATTGACGTTGGCGGGAATAATCGCTCGGCCGCGCGCGACTTCCGAGCGGACGAACTCGGGATCGAAGCCCTCGCGAAGCGCCACGAACTCCATTTCCTCGGTGATGCCGCCGCTGCGCGCAAAGTGAAGCTGCGTGACGGCCGATGTACCGCGCCGGCCGGCGACCCAGGACTCGCGCAGCCGCGGAAGCCCGGCTCGCGGGTCGTGTCCCTGGGGACCGCTGGTGTCGTACACCCTGAGCGACTCCCCGTTGGTCAGCGCGATTTCGCGCATCGGGACGCGTACGCCGCGCTCCTCGACATACACTTTCCGGGAGCTCGGAAACGCCGATGTAAAGTCCGACGTCTGCAACGGCGAAAATGGTGTGCGCATGGTCATGGGTGCCCCGAAAACACTATAGCATCCCACGAGCGGCGGTCTCCTGAATGCTTTCAAGAAGGGACGTGACAGCGTGCCTAACGATCCGCAGTCGCCGATTCTCATGGCGTTGTATATGCGGAAGCCTGATGAAGCCGAGCGTCTGGCCACGGGCGCTCGATTGAACATCTGGGAGGCGGCCGCGCTCGGGCGTGATGAACGCGTCGCTGAGTTGGTGCAGGAAGATCGGAGCCTCCCAAACGCGTGGTCGCCCGACGGGTTCACGCCGATCGGTCTGGCCGCGTTCTTCGGGCACCCCTCCACGGCACGCATCCTCAGTGATGCGGGCGCCGACGTGGGCGCGGTGGCACGCAACGACATGAAGGTCCAGCCGCTCCATGCGGCCGCGGCCGCAAAAAAGATCGAAATCGTCCGGCTGCTCCTGGAACGCGGCGCCGACCCCAATGCGCGCCAGCAGCTCGGCTACACGGCGCTCATGGAATGCGCGCGCGGCGGCCGGGACGACATGGTTGCGCTGCTGCTGGCGCACGGCGCCGACCCCACGCTCCGGACCGACGACGGAAAGAGCGCGTCGGAGCTTGCCCGGGAGCAAGGCCACGTCGCGATCGCCGAGTCTCTCGAATAGGTTCGGCCAGGTTCTGATGGATTCAACGCTTGCGCTTAAGGTCCTCGTAATCCGGCATATAGGTCCGGAGCGCGTGATCGACCGTGTTCTTCGAGTAGCCGGCGACGAGTTGTTCGTTATATCTCGCGGAGTCGAAATCGAACGGATCGCGCGGATCCATGTCGATGAGCCTGAGATCCGCGTCGGTCATCGTGAGCTTCCCGAACCGGATCGTGCCGCCGTGGAACCAGATGTAATTGCCGCGGCCTCCGGCGGCGGCGGAGGCGCCGCGTCCGAAGACCTGCACGAGCCTGTCACCGCGCACCACTGCCTTCGTCAGCTTTCCTCGCGTCGCGGGGGCCGGAAGCATGCGCCCGACGTCGAGGAACAGGTCATTGTCACGAAACATGATTCCCCGATCGGGACGACTCTTGAGAATGTCGTCGAGCTCGACACCGAAAAGCGACATCAGCCTGGCGGTTGGAATGCCTGCGGTCTTGACCTTGAGCGGATGAACATTCAGCAGGCCGTCGGCGGTCGCTGCAACCGAGGCCGCAATTGAAAACGGCACGCTGATGCCCTTCTTCAGGGTGCCGTGCTGCATCAGCCGCCCATCCTCGAAGCTTACTCGCAGGTTCGAGAGCGCGGCGCCTTTGTACTCGAATGCGCGGTTGACGAGCGCACTCAGGCTCGACGCGTCCATCGCCATTTCCCCGTCGTCGATCTCCATGACGAAGGAGTGCTGATCGTCGAATACAGGTGGATTCGAAGACAGGGACCGGAGCCGGCCACTCAGCCACTTGACATCCAGGATCGCGTCGTCAGCCACGTGCAGACGGACGTTGCGCATCTCGATGCCGACAGGCGCAGCCGGCGTGGCGGGTTGGGATAACAGAAGCGCGCTCAGGACGGCGACATATACTTTCATCAAATCCAGCACGGGCAACGAGGGTGCCACACACCGCGCTCGAATCGCGCCGGAATCGGCGGCGGACTACACGGCTGACGTTACGCGCGACGTAAGGAACTTACGCGCCGGGACTTGTAGAACCTCGTAGAACCCTTTAGAGAACCCAGTCGAACCCTGAAAGGACCCCGAAGAACCTCTACGCCAACTTACGCAGGATGAAGCACTTGAGGTAATACGTCTCAGGAACGGTCATCAACACAGGGTGATCGCGTCCCTGCATCCGCTTTTCCACCACGGCCACGTCGGCGTGGGCGTCGACGGCAGCGGACGCGAGCACGTCGGCAAAGTCTCCCTCGCTGACGTTATAGGAACAACTGCACGTGACCAGGAAGCCGCCCGGCGCGAGCAGCTTCAAAGCCCGCAGGTTAATCTCCTTGTACCCGGAGAGCGCCTTCCGCACGGACGCCTTATTTTTGGCGAACGCGGGCGGGTCGAGCACGATCGTGTCGAAATGTTCCCTACGACGCTCGAGCTCGCGCAGCTCGTCGAAGACGTTCATCGCGCGGGCCTGCACGTTGGCGAGGCCATTGCGTTCCGCGTTCATGCGGATGCGTGCGACGGCGTCTTCCGAGATGTCAATCGCCGTCACCTCCTCACATTCGGGCGCAAGCGCGAGCGCAAAACCGCCGTTGTAGCTGAACGCGTCGAGCAGCCGCCCGCGCGCGTATTGCGCCGCGGCGACGCGGTTCTCGCGCTGATCGAGAAAGAGTCCCGTCTTCTGACCACGGTACGGGTCGACGAGACAGGTGGCGGTGCCTTCGCGGATCTCGATTTGATCGGGGACGGTTCCATGCAGGACGTCCACGCGCTGTTCGAGCCCCTCGAGCAGCCGGACGCGGGGATCGTTCCGTGCGAGGATTCCGGATGGTTGAAGGAGCTCGACTAAGAGGTGCGCAAAGTCCGGAAGAAGCCGGTCGACCCCTTGCGACAGCGCCTGCATCACGAGGTAGTCGCCGTAACGGTCGACGATCAGCGACGGCAGCAGGTCCGCTTCGCCGTGCACGAGCCTGTACGCCGTCGAGTCGATGTGGAGCGACTCGCGAAACCGGATCGCCTGGGCCAGCCGCGACCGCCACAGCGCCCGATCCACGGCCACGTCGCCGCGCGTCAACAGCCGAAGCGATATCTCAGATCGATCGCTGTAAAGTGCCTGGCCGATCGTACGGCCACGAGTGCCGAGAACGCGTACGGTGTCCCCACCCGACGCCTCAGTTTTTGCGATGTCGGACTTGTAGATCCACGGATGCCCCGAGCGCACCCGCTCTTCCCCGCGATGCGTGATCGTCACGACACTCATAGCTAATCAATTTGTGAATTGGTGAATTGGTGGATTGGTGACGTGAACCAGCGAATCGAATCATGCGATCTGCCAATTCACGATTCACGAATTCACTCGGGGCCCTCGTGGCACTCATGGCACGCCTGGCACCCATGGCACCCACGCCACCCCTGGCACCCTGGCACTCATCGCACCCCTGGCACCCATGTCACCCATACGTCGGCACGCGTGTCACCCTGTATAATCGCATCATATGCGGATAGCGATCGGCGCGGACCATGCAGGGTTCGCGTTGAAAGAGCACTTGATCGGTACGCTGCAGCGGCTCGGTCACGCGGTGGACGATCGCGGCACGCACAGCACCGCACCGACCGACTACCCGCCGATCTGTGCGGACGTGGCCCTCCAGGTCAGCGAGGGCCGCGCCGACCGCGGGATCGTGATCGGGGGCACCGGACAGGGCGAGCAGATGGCTGCGAACAAGGTGCCCGGCACGCGCGCGGCGCTCTGCAACGATCCACACACCGCGCGGATGTCCCGCGAGCACAACGACGCAAACATCCTCGCGCTCGGCGGCCGGATCGTCGCCGATGCGCTGGCCGAGGAGATTCTGGTGCTGTGGCTCGAGACGCCGTTCGCGGGTGGCCGCCATCAGCGCCGAATCGATCAGATAGCCGGGATCGAACAGGTTCAGGGCTTCCGCCGTCGCTAAAGCTTTGGCGGACCCGCCGGAGCCTTGGCGAAGGCGGGCAGGGCTCAGGGAAGAAGATTGAACAATGACGACCAAGACTGAAATTCCCATTCGATGGCGCTCACTCGCTGAATCCGATCCGGAGATCGCCGCCGAGATCGGGAACGAGCTGCACCGGCAGAACAGCGGCTTGGAGCTCATCGCGTCTGAGAACTTCGTCAGCCAGGCCGTTCTCGAGGCCGCGGGATCGGTCCTGACGAACAAATACGCCGAAGGGTACCCGGGAAAGCGTTATTACGGCGGCTGCGAGTTCGTGGACGTCGCCGAGTCGCTCGCCATCGCACGCGCCAAGCAGCTGTTCGGGGCCGAGCATGCCAACGTGCAGCCGCACTCGGGTGCACAGGCCAACATGTCGGTGTATTTCACGCTGCTCAAGCCGGGCGACACGGTGCTCGGGATGAACCTCGCACACGGCGGCCACCTCACTCATGGCCATCCGCTCAATTTTTCCGGCAAGCTCTACACGATCGTGCCGTACGGCGTACGCCCGGACGATGAGCGGATCGACTATGACGAGTTCGAGCGGCTGGCGCACGAGCACAAGCCGAAGATGATCATGATTGGCGCGAGCGCGTACCCGCGCGTGTTCGACTTCGAACGCATGGGCAAGGTCGGACGCGATGTCGGCTCGCCGGTTGTGACCGACATGGCGCACATCGCGGGTCTTGTCGCCGCAAAAGTGCACCCCAGCCCGGTTCCGCACTCGGATTTCGTGACGACCACGACGCACAAGACGCTGCGTGGGCCGCGCGGGGGAATGGTGCTGTGCCGCGCGCCGTACGCGAAGGACCTGGATCGCGCGCTTTTCCCTGGCGTGCAGGGCGG
>JBBQEJ010000175.1:0-10323 GCA_038320555.1 Vicinamibacterales bacterium
TACCTCGCCCATACCGCCCGCGCCGAGCGGCGATACGATCTCGTACGGGCCGAGGCGCGTTCCGGCGATCACGGTTTTTGCGCAGTGCTGGGTTCGCGAATCGGCGTCCTTGTATCAGACATCCTGCCCGAAAGCAATCAGGGTGACGCAGCAACCGCGAACCGCGAACACTCGAATGAGGCGCAGTGTTGAGAAGGTAGAATCCAGTACGGTCGAAGAACGCTTATCACGTAAGGAGCCTCAGGCGTGCAAGTCGGTGTGAACTATCCATGGTTCGACTACGGATGGGACTTCGGGCTTGCCCCCCCGGCCTGGCGCGATGGAAGGAGCACGCCCGGCTGGTACGCCGAGATCGATAACCACCTTCGCCTTTTCCAGAATCTTGGTATCAGCGTGGTCCGCTGGTTCATTGTGGCGGACGGGCTGACCTACGGTGTCGGGGACTCCGCACCGGTGCCCGATCGGATCGGGAGCGGCGGCTGGCGGTTCGATCCGCCGGCGCTCAGTGCCGAATTTCTCGAGCACTTCGATGAGCTGCTCGCACGATTCGAAGCCGCACGAGCCAATGGTCGGCCGGAGATCCAGCTGCTGCCGGTACTCATCGACTTTCATTTCTGCGAATCAGGAATCCGGCCGGTCGAGAAACCGAACCCGGTTAGGCCGCGCAAACCCTCCCGGGACCCTGGCTGGGTGAAACAGGGACGCGCGGATGCTCTCACCGATGCCACCAAGCGCAAGCGCTTCCTGGATCTGGTCCTCGATCCGCTGCTGCTCGCCTCACATCGTCGCTCCGCGATGATTTATGCCTGGGAGCTCATCAACGAGCCGGAATGGGTGACGGCCGGCTGGCATTCAAACCCATTCGCGCGTACGCCCGTTCCCGAAGCGGCGATGCGCGCGTTCATCGAAGAGGGAACCGAGCGAATTCGCGCGGCTGCCTTCAAGCCGACGATCGGTTTCGCGAAGATCGGCACTCTGCGGCAGTCTGGAATCACCGCGGAGCTCAATCAGTTCCATCACTATCCGGGTGGCGCCCGAGCGTTGGACCGCCACGACCTCGATGCCGGCCTTCCCGGCATCATCGGCGAGTTCGCCACCGCGGGGACAGATGTGTGGCCGGAGCTGACGGCGAGCGATCAGAGTGTGCTCCACCGTCTGCAGTTGGCCCGATCGCACGGTTATCCCCTGGCGATCCTCTGGTCATTCCTGGCCCACGATCGTCACACGATCTGGTCGGCCGCCGTTGAGCGCGATATCGATACGTTCACTCACGAGGCCTGACGTCTCTCGCGGAGATCGCGGAATGTCTCGCGTAGAGAGCGCCAAACGCGCGGAGAAGGGAGCGGCTGCGAGTGCCTTCCCGGCAACTCGCGCTTCGCGCGAGCAGGAGGGTTAGGAGATCTCAAACAAGCAGCTCATTGATCCTAGGGCTGTTTGTTTCTGAGATCTTCTGACCCGCCTGGCTCCGGCCGAAGGCCGGAGCTGCCGGAAGCGCAGCGCAGCCTTTCTCTGCGTGCTCTGCGTCCTGCGCGCGAGCTTGTCGTGACAGGCAACCGACCGTCGCCCGAGCAGTCAACGTGTCGCCATCGTCCACACGCCCCATTGGCCGGAGCGGCGGCTGTGGTATGCAACGCGGCGTCCGTCTGGCGACCACGAGAACTCCTCGGCGGATCGATCATCGAGGACCTTTCGCATCGAGCCGGACGCGACATCGAGCAGCCACACGCCGTCGCGATACACCTGGAAAAGGATGCGACGGCCGTCGGGCGAGACAGCGGGGGTGCGCAGCAGCCGGCCTGGCTGCGGCGACCGATACACTCGATGCGTCCCACGCCCGATGTCCAGCACGATGATTCGATCTTCGTGGCTGTAGGCGATCCGCTGGCCGTCCGGGAACCATGAGCCGCCCCACGGCTGTCCATATGGATAAGAGGTCAGGCGGCGAAGCTGACCGGACGCGAGCGTCAGCTGCCACAGGTTCCACGCACGCGGGTGAGCGGGCTCTGCCCGCACGAAGACGAGGCTGCGGCCGTCTGGCGACCAGCTCGGGACCGCCGCGTAACCCTTGCCGCTGACCTGGCGCGCGTGACTGCCGTCCGCGTTCGCCACATAGACGGCGCGCTCGCCATCACGGTCCGAGTCGAACGCGATATGTGTCCCGTCTGGCGATGGCCGCGCATGGAAGTTACGCGCGTCGTCGGCCACAACGGGCGCGACCCGCAACACGACGCCGTCGGCGTTCGTGTCGGCCCGCATGAGCGCGCTACGGCTCGCCGTCTTGGCGTGATAGAAAATCGTCTGTCCGTCCGCAGCGAAGGTTGGAGAATACACAGCCGCATCTCGCGCCAGTCCTTCAGCGCGGTGCGCGGGCGTGAACGACAGACCTGCGGTGCCGGCAACGGCCGGTTGTGACTGGCCAATGGACGTCACGGGTGCGGCTTCGGGCGCAGGCGGTGATTCGGCGGGAACGGACGCGTGGGCTGCTTGCGCGGAGCGCGCCTCAGGCCCTTTCGCGACATGCGCACGCCAGGACGACGCATTCGAGAACAAAAAGAACCCGAGGAGGCCGCTGGCAGCCATCATCAAGGCTGCCGCGCCTGCCGCCAGGTACGGCCTGCTCGTGTGACGCGCCAGAGGTGCTTCCTCGGCTTCGGGTATCGGGGGGACGGAGCGGTACGCGACGTCGAAGCCGCTCGATGGAGTGAGTGCCGGCGCCATGTGGTCCGCATTCGGACTGGCACCGAGGCCACCGTGGCGTTGCTCCCCAATTGTCGTCTCGAGGGCCGGCCACGCTGTGGACGGCTGGGCCTGGGAATCATGCGGTGGCTCAATCGGCTCGCCCTGGGTTACTTGCGAGCGCGATCCCACCGAGGTCTGTCCTTCGGAAGCAAAGAGCTCCTCCTCCGGCGAGAACTCGAGCGCAATCACCTGAATTGGTTGAGGGTCGGAATCGAGCGCTTGTGGAACCGTCGCTACCGCGGGCGCCGGGACAACTGCGTCAGCGGGCTTGGCCAGCAAAGGCCAGACGGCGGCGACCACCATATCAGGGTCAAACCCCGACGCGCGCGCGTACCTCACGAGTTGCGTACGGCCGTACAGGCCGGCAGGCCAGGCTGTCATGTCGCCGGACTCGAGCTGCTCGAGAAGCGCCCGGGGAATTCTGCTGCGCTCGGCCACCTGCTCCAGCATGAATCCGTTCGCACGGCGAGCGCGGCGCAACTCCCCGAGTGTTGCGCCGGCAGAGTTGGGGACCTGATCGTCGCATGCCATCCGCAGGGTCTTTGCGACTCCCTTGCCAACTTCAGTCGTCCCAATTGCCGCACAATCAATCGGCTGCTGTGTTGTGCGTGTCCAGGACACATGACGGCGCGAGGACAGCTCTGCCGCGAGCCGAGCAGTTTGTCGTCGTGATGTTGGTGACGTCCGAGGAGAGTCCGACCGGCCTACATCGCGGAGCGACTGAGAACCATTTGCAGCTCGAGGGCGTTCTCGAGCGCGGCGCCACTCGCCGTGTTGTCGAATACACACCAAGCCTCCACGGACGGGGGGATCAAGCGCAACGTGTCCCCCAACGCCGCGATGTTTTCACCGCTGTACCGGGACCAGTACTTCCGCGGCGCACCGTGCAGTCGAAAGTACACAATCCCTGTCCAACCGCCCGGGAGTTCCGCTCCGGCTACAGGTGGTGGATCGGCCGCCACCCGTGCGACTTTGAAACGCACCAGGACCGCATCAGCCTCTGCGGATAACCACGTCTGATGCCGCGGCTCGCAGACGATGAGACCGTCGTGGCGGGACCGGACGAGGTCGAAAAACCTGACCGCCGCGCGGCGATCGAAAGCGAGCGACGGAGGAAGCTGGACGAGGAGCGGCCCGCGCTTCTTCGTCAAGCCCGCGGTCTCGTCGAGGAACCGCTCGAGGGGCAGGCGCGTGGCCCGCAGCTTGTGGTCGTGCGTAATCGCGCGGGGCAGCTTGACTGCGAACCGAAAATCGGGCGGCGTGGACATCGCCCACTTCGCGTACGTCGCGGGCGAGTGCGACCGATGGAACGACGAATTGATCTCCGCGCAACACAACAGGCCTGCGTAGCGTTGGAGGTGCGTTCCCTCGCCCGTGAAGCGATCCGCGGAGGCGCGTGGGATGGACCATCCGGCGGTCCCGATGTGAATCCGTTTACACATCTTCCCACGCACGATCACGCTCGAGCGATCTATCCGTGAACACGTCTTCGGGCGAAGTCTGCGGTCGTCACGGCAACAGCCCCCTTCGCGTTGTGTTCGGGGAAGCAGAATCTGCACAAAATGCAGGGCGGTCGTCTGTTCCCCAAAACGCGATATCGCCTACCGGCGCGACGATCGCTTCGCCGAGGGCGCCGTACGCTTCTTCGGCGACGACCGGCGAGACGCAACTTCGGCACCGTTGTCTTTACCAGCGTGGTGCGCCGCGTCGGCTGCCTCCTGATTGATCCCCGCCTCAGCCAATGACGTCAATTTCCTGTCCGCCGCCTTTTCTTCGTTGAGCGTCTGCTCCAGGAGCTCGGCCGCCTGAGTGTGACCCATGACACGCGCCCATGCGACCAAGGTCCCGTACGCCGCCATCTCATAGTGTTCGGCTCGCTGGCCCGCGGCAATCAGACACGCGTCCATCGTGGTGTCATCGAAGTCCTCTTCCAATGCCGACTTGCCTTCTTCGATGATGCCGGCGATACCGTCACAGTGTTTGCCTCTCACTTTCTCGTCCAGCGTGGCGAAGACCTCTTCCAAACGCGTGACGTGTCTCTGCGTCTCCTTCAGGTGTGCCTCGAAAGCCGATCGCAACGTGGGCGCACTTGCGGCTTTCGCCATCTTTGGCAACGCTTTCGTCAGCTGCTTCTCAGCATCGTACGCATCACGAAGCTCGTCAACGAACGCATCATGCAGTGTTCCAGACTCGGCCATGTTCTGTCTCCTTCAGTGAAGTGTGACGGGTAGCGGACGGACCTACACGACCGGCGGATCCGCCTCGCGGTCAAAATGCCGGTGTTTCTCGAGTGCGCCCACGAATGCCTCCACGACGGAGGCCTCGGCCCCCTCGCCGAAGACGAGACCCGGATCGGGCTGCCCGGATGGCAACGTCGACGGGATACCCGCCTTTTCCAACAGTGCGGCGCCGTCGAGCACCAGAATTGGTTTGCAGTGGCGATACTGATCCTTCACGAACTCGAGTGCGCGGCCATCCATGGCGAGCCGCTTGGCGGCGTCGGCGCCGCCGGGAAATGCGACCGCATCGAAGAGCACTGACGGCACGGCCTCAAACGTCGCGTCGACTTCGACTGGATCGCCGTGCATCGATTCGACCATGCCGAGACGCGCCCCGATGAATCGTGGAGTAGCGCCGCCGGCGAGGAGGCGGTCCGCAAGCGCGCGCAGCTTGCCGGCGTCGATCCCATCGGCGACCAGGATCGCCACCCGACGCGCACGGATGCCAGCGGACCCCGGTCGTGCAAAGAGCGACAAGCCGGAGGACCGCGTCACCTCCGGGTCGACCCGCTTCTGAAGCACCTTAGGCATCGGCTCCGGCATCTGCCGCATTCCAAGGCCGTCAGCCACGGCTTTGGCGAGCTCTGAGGCCACGTTCATGAGACCCGACACCATGCGTTCCCGGATCGCCGGTGTCTGCACGCGCGACAGCTCAAACCGAAACGCGTTGATGATGTGTCTTTGCTCCACGGCCGTCTGGCTGTTCCAGAAGAGCGTGGCCTGCGTATAGTGATCGGCAAAGCGCTCAGCTTTCCCTCGCACTTTGTGCGCCGACGCTTCCATGGGTTCCGGAAACGACACAAATCCAGCGGCGCCTGCCTGAAACGGGCACCCTCCTCCGAGGGAGTTCGGTTCGTACGCCACCCGGCCACGATGAATCGCCTGCCGGTGCATGCCGTCGCGTTGGTTGTTGTGCGCCTGAGCCAACGGTGCATTGATCGGGATCTCGTGGAAGTTGGGCCCCCCAAGCCGGGAGATCTGCGTATCGACGTACGAATGGATTCGTCCGGCCAGGAGTGGATCGTTCGTGAAGTCGATTCCCGGCACAATGTGCGCCGTGCAGAACGCGACCTGTTCGGTTTCGGCAAAGAAGTTGTCCGGGTTGCGGTTGAGCACCAACTTGCCGATGGGTGTCACCGGAACCAGCCCCTCGGGCACGATCTTCGTCGCGTCCAATACGTCGAAGGTGAAGCTGTCCGCCTGTTCCTCGGTAAAGATCTGCACGCCCAGTTCCTACTCGGGATAAGCGCCGGCTTCGATCGCTTCCCAGAGATCCCGTCGATGAAAATCCGGATCCGCGCCCGAAATCTTGACCGCCTCGTCCCAGACGAGTGAATGGGTGCCCGCGAGCGGGGACCAGTGGAACTTCACGAAATGTGATTCCCCTCCGGCGTTGACGAAGCGAAACGTGTGCACGCCGAAGCCTTGCATGGTGCGGTAGCTGCGGGGAATGGCACGGTCGGACATCGCCCACATGAGCATCGCGGTAATCTCGGGCATCAACGACGCGAAGTCCCAGAAAGTGTCGTGGGCTGTCCCCGCCTGAGGCATCGCGAAATGCGGTTCCGGTTTGGCCGCGTGCACCAGATCGGGAAACTTCATCGCGTCCTGGATGAAAAAGATCGGTATGTTGTTGCCGACGAGATCCCAATTCCCTTCATCCGTGTAGAACTTCACCGCGAATCCGCGAACATCACGCGCGGTGTCGGTCGACCCGCGCTCACCGAGCACGGTCGAAAAGCGCACGAAGACGGGCGTCTGCTTTCCGGCCTCGGCAAAGAGCGACGCGCGTGTATAGCGCTCGAGCGGCTTGTAGCATTCGAAGTAGCCGTGCGCCGCGGAACCGCGCGCGTGGACGATGCGCTCCGGGATGCGTTCGTGATCGAAATGCGTGATCTTTTCGCGGAGGATGAAGTCCTCTAATGCGGTGGGTCCGCGTAACCCCGCCTTCAGCGAGTTTTGATTGTCGCCGATCGGTACCCCCTGGTTCGTCGTCAGGACGCGTTTGGAGGCGTCCGCGCGCACGTGATCGAGCGAGCCAATGGTCTTATTGGTACCTAGTGTGGGTGATCCACTGCCCACCTTGTCCGAGCCGATGCTCTCCGTTACGGTGCTCGATGTAACGAGTGGATCGTCGGGGGCGACAACTCCGCCGGCTGCCGGGGCAATCGACGCGGCCGGGTCATATTCGGCCGGTTTATGGGCGTTATAGGGGATGGCCGCTGCCAGATCCTGGGTTCCCGAATGTTTCGCAGCGAGATCGTCCTGGGAGCGCGGCGGTTCCGGTGTGGCCGGACCGCTCACCGTGGCCCGACTGTTACGCACCTCGCTCGTCCCGCTCTGCTGATCCCGTCTGGCCCTTTTGGCAGGGCGTTTCGACTTCGCCATAGAAATGTTTACTCCAGAAAATTGATAGCTCCTGAACTTTGCTCGGCGGCACCTAAGCACGGGCCGTACCATCCACAGGCGCTTTGGCCCCGACTGTGCTTCGCTTGGTGGGCGGGACCAGCCGAGGTGTTGCGTGTCGGCAGCGAATCGGGGAGAGCGACCGTTGATAAAGCTTGGAGCGGAAGGAGCGAGCGTAGATTCCATCGACGCCAGTCCGTCTCGAGACGTACCCGCTCTCGAGGAGAACGTCGAGGCGATCAAGCGATGGGAGCAATCCCTCCTGCACGCGCGATCCAGGGCGGAGCAGCTGAGCGACTGGATCACGGCCACCGCTGCAAGCGGGCCTGTCCTGGTTGTGCATGTCGCGTGGTTCACATTGTGGATCGCCGCCAACTGCGGATTTCTGCCCGGCGTCGCGCGTTTCGATCCCTTTCCGTTTCCCTTCCTCACGATGATGGTGTCGCTGGAGGCGATCTTCCTGGCGCTGTTCGTCCTCGCGAGCCAGAACCGCCTCGCCCGTCTATCCGACAAGAGAGCCCACCTCGACCTGCAGATTGACCTTCTGGCGGAGCGGGAGATGACCGCCGTCCTGCAATTGCTCCAGGACATCGTGACGCATCTGAATGTAAGAGGGACGGTCACGCCCGAACAGCTTCGGGATCTGGTGAAGAAGACGGACATTCATACGCTCGCCGAGAAGCTCGAAGGTTTTCCCGACGCTGGTGTCAACGCTCAGGCGCCTGCCCCAGAGCGAATGCCCGATGGAGCCGGGAAGACGTGATGACTCCTGCCGTAGACTGATCGGCCCCAGAAGCTGTCGGCGATGCTATTATCCGCGCGTCACCGCACGGAGCCCTATGCGACAGCTGTTTCTGACCGCCGTTGTCCTCGTTGCGCTCGCGCCGGTGCGCGCGCAGCAGGTGAATCCCTCCACCTTCGCCGAGCTACGCTGGCGATCAATCGGACCGCCCAGGTCCGGCTATGTGTCGGCGCCAGCGGGCGTCCCCGGAGATCCCACGACCTACTACGTCGGTTTGCCGGAAGGTGGCGTTTGGAAGACGACTAATGGCGGCAATACGTGGAGACCGATCTTCGATGAGGTGCGCGTCGCCTCGGTCGGCGCTGTGGCCGTGGCGCCCTCCGATCCAGCAATCGTGTACGTCGGTACCGGCAATCTGTCCGGCTGGTCGTTCACGATAGGCAAGGGCGTCTACAAGTCGACCGACGGCGGGCGGAATTGGACCAATATCGGATTGTCCCGCTCGCAGTACATCGGCGCCATCGTCGTCGATCCGCGGAACGCCAGCAACGTGCTCGTCGCCGTACTTGGTCCGCGCGCGTCCGGCTCTGCCGAGGCCCCGGAGACGGGCGAGCGCGGCGTGTACCGCTCGAGCGATGGCGGCCGTTCCTGGACGCGCGTGCTGCCGGCGGACGGCTCGTCGGGCGCCTCGGACGTGTGTATCGATCACGGCGATCCGCTGATCGCCTATGCGTTGCTGGGCACAGGCGGCGGTGCGCCTGAAGCGTCTCGACCCATCGCCCCGGGCGCCGGTGCCTACAGGTCCGCTGATGGTGGGCTGACGTGGCAGCCGGTCGGAGGCCACGGCTTGCCGGATGGCGCGCGCATCTCGGCGCTTGCCGTCTCGTCGGATACGCATGGCCGGAGGCTGTATGCGATGGCCGGTGTTGGCGGAGGCCGGGGCGGGGGCAACCGCGCGCTCTATCGGTCCGATGACGGCGGGGAAACCTGGACGCTCGGGACACGCGAGCTCGCGAGCGCGGGCGGCAAGATTTACGCCGATCCCCAAAATCCTGACGTGGTGTACCTCATGGGCACCGCAATCTACCGCTCGATCGATGGCGGACAGCACGTCTCGGCGTTCTGGGGCGCGCCGAGCGGCGCCGACCCGCGGTTTCTCTGGATCGATCCGACCAACTCGAAGCGAATGATCGCAGGCGTCGACCAGGGACCGGCAATCTCCGTGGATGGTGGCACGTCGTGGACGCCGTACTACGGACTGACGAACGGCCAGTTCTACCGTGTGTCAACCGATTACGATTTCCCGTACCACGTCTGCGGTCCGCAGCAGGATTCCGGAACGGCGTGCGTTGTGAGCCGTAGCGACTTCGGTGAGATCAGGCCGAACGACTGGTACCCGGGCGGCGGTTTCGAGAATGGATTTCTGATCGCCGACCCGCTGGACAAGCGTTACATGTACACGCAGGGCTGGTATCACGTCCTGCGCCGCTACGATCGCACGACCGGCCAGGTTGTCGTGCTGTACCAACCCGGGCCCGAGGACCGCTTCGGCGGCGCGCCGCCGCTCGCCTTCTCGCCGCAGGATCCGCACACGCTGTACATGGCCGGCCACCGGGTGCTCGCCTCGAACGATCGAGGGCACACCTGGCGCGCCATCAGTCCCGATCTCGCCGCGCTGCCGGGGGTGCCGCTCCCATCATCTGCGGCGGTCGCGGGCGGCGGGGGCGTCAGCTCCCCGGCGCCTGGAGGATCGATCCAGTCGCTGGCCCCGTCGAACGTGGCCGCGGGTCTCATCTGGGTCGGGACCAGCACCGGCCTCATCCACGTGACACGCGACAACGGCCGGACGTGGGCGAACGTGACGCCGCCGAACCTGCCGCCGGCCGCCATTAACGTCATCGACGCGTCACACTCGAAGGCGGACACTGCGTACATCGCGCTGATGTCGCGCGACGCGCATCCGCATATCTATCGCACCAGTGATTACGGGCAGAGCTGGCAGGAGATCTCGAGCGGCCTGCCCGACGGCGAGATCGTGCGCGTCGTTCGCGAGGACCCCGTCGATCCCAGCCTCCTCTATGCCGGCACGGTCACAAGTGTCTGGGTCTCGTTCGATCGAGGCGACCACTGGCAGTCGTTGCAGTTGAATCTGCCGGC
>JBBQEJ010000176.1:0-10321 GCA_038320555.1 Vicinamibacterales bacterium
GGCGACGTCGGCGTCGCGCTTGATGCGCGCGACGTCGGGGCGGCCCATGTTCACGATGTACTCGTTCTTGTCGCGCACTTCCTTGATCGTGAACGACACGACCTCCAGCCCCATCTTGTTCATGTCGTCGGCGCAGGTGGATCGCATGCGCTCGGCGACCATCTCGGGTTCCTTGACAATCTGCTCCACGGTGAGCTGTCCGATGATGCCGCGCAGGTGCCCTTCCATCACGAGGCGGATGAGGCTCTCGCGCTGGTCCGGCGTCTTGGTCAGGAACTGCTCCGATGCGGTCTCGATCGACTGCATGTCGGATTTCACTTTGATCTGCGCAACCGCTTCGACCGTGACCGCCACGCCCTGCCTGGTGTACAGATCCTGCATCGGCGCGACGTCGAACGACATGAGCTCGAGCGACAGCTCGTGGCACGCTTCGACCATCGGAAAGATGACCGTGCCGTGGCCTTTGACAATCCGCGTGCCCCTGAACCCGTACACGATCAGCGCTTCGTGCGGACCCGCCTTCCGGTACAACGACGCGAGAAACGAGCCGAGCAGCGCCACGACGAGCACCATCAGCCCGACGATGACCCAGAATCCGACGCTCATGGCCTGAAGCCCCATACCGCCTCCTCCCGAGTTATTCGCCCGACGCGAGGTCTGTCCAGCGCCGCACGGCGGCGATGCCCCGTTCGTATTCCGTCACGACGACTTCCGCCCCTTTTTCAATCGCTCGCCCGTCTGCGCTTCGCGCGCCGCACGACTGTCGGGCGCCCCCGTGCGAGTACACCAGCTCGCCGATGCCCCCCTCGCGAATCGGCCGGCTCAAACGACCGAGCACGCCGGTCATCTGGTAGTCCGCGCTCTGCATGTTCTCGCGTGGCGACCAGAGCACGTGCGCCATGATCCAGAAGACGATCGCGGCGCCGGCAAATCCGAGCACGAGTGAGAGGCCGACGGCCGGCAGGACCACCCATCGAAACTGCGTCATGAGCAGGTAACCGGTGCCCCCGAACCACGCCAGGAATGCGGTCACGGTTGCAGCGTTGACGGGTCCGATGCTGTGCGCGTGGGCATGTGCGCCGTGAAGGCCGTGCAGCATGTGGCCGTGCACGTAGTGGCCCCACGGAGCGTGCACGTGGAACTGCGCGTGCATCGCGCCGAGCGCGAACGACAGCGCGCTCAGAACAAAGCCAATGACGAAGCAGCCGAGAAAAATGGCCGGCCAGTTCATTTCTGCTCCTCGGGAATGAGCGTCTGCGAGAGTCGATCGACGAGCCCGGGCATGGAAATCATTTCGCCGAGCAGGATCAGACAGCGCCGCGTCTCGGCATGCGCCGCGAGTCCCTCGAGCGCCCCGCTGAGCGGCGGATCGTGTGCAAAGCGGATCGCGCCGTCGCCCAGCCAGCGATCGAGAGCCGTCTCGATGGAGGCGATGTCGGAGGTGAGCTCGGTGTGAAAGCCCGGCGGGTCGCTAACCAGATAGCCCGGGTGGACCTTGAAGAAGCGCGCAAGCAGCTGCCTCGATTCGTGCGACAGATGCCGCCGGCTCCCCTTTTCAATCAACGACAAATAGGACTGGCTGATCGCCTGCCCGAGCTCGGCGCGGATCGCGCGAACCAGCTCGGCCTGGGTGAGCGCGCGCCCGAGCCCGCGCAAGTCGCCCTCCAGGTGCCGCAGCTGCCGAAGCTTCTGGGCGAGAGTCATTGCAATCTGTCATATGTATATTGCTAATTGTAATGTATGTCAAGTTGGGTAAATTCAGGCCGGATCCTGAGGGCCCCAGGGAGCCAGCGGCTCGTAGGCCGTGTCGCCGCGATGCAGACCGGCCTATAATCCGCGGATGCTCGCCAACCGCCGCACCTTCATGGCCGCGCTGGCCGCCAGCGCCGCCGCACCTGCCGTCCTTCGTGCCCATCGGACGCCGCGCTACCCGATCGCCTTCTCGACGCTCGGATGTCCGTCTTGGAACTGGAAAACGATTCTCGAGCAGGCTGATCGCCTTGGATACGCCGCGATCGAGTTGAGGGGCGTGGCGGACGAGATGGACCTGACGAAGGTCCCCGAACTCTCCGGCTCGCGTCTCGACACGACGAAAAAGGACCTGTCGGCGCTCGGTATCGTCGTCTCGGATCTCGGCGCCTCCGCCGCGATGCACGAAACCGGTGCGGCGCGCGAGAAGGCGCTGGACGAGGGACGCCGGTTCATCGATCTCGCGCACGCGATGGGCGTGCAGTACGTCCGCATGTTCGGAGACAAGCTCCCGCCAGGCGAGCCCCGAGAGGCGGTGATCGCGCGTGTGATTGAGGGATTTCAGCAGATGGCTGCGCACGGAAAGCCGGCCGGCGTCACGGTGCTGATGGAATCGCACGGCGACTTCACGCACTCGAGAGACATCGACGCCGTCCGCTCCGGCGTCGCGTCCGACGCGTTCGCCGTGCTGTGGGACGCGCATCACACCTACGTGGATGGCCACGAGCCGCCAGCGGACACTTATGCCGCCATCGGCCGGTGGATCCGGCACACGCACCTCAAGGACTCGACGCCCGCGGGCACCGACAGGCGGTACGTGCTGACGGGCACCGGCGACGTGCCGGTGAAATCGCAGGTCCAGGTCCTCGTCACCGCCGGATACAAGGGGTTCTACTGTTTCGAGTGGGAGAAAAAGTGGCACCCCGAGATCGAAGAGCCCGAAGTGGCGTTCCCGCACTTTGCGCAGACGATGACCCAGTATCTCGAGGACGCTGGTGTAAAGCCAGCGTAGTGCGGGGTGGTCCTCAACTGATCGATCCGGTGCCATGACCGCCGTTCCCCGGGGTCGCGCCGAACGGATCTTCGCTGCCAGCGTTCTCGTCACCGCGCTGCTCTATGTCGTGCCGTACGGCCGCACGATCGCGTGGCCGCTGGTCCTCGTATCGACGCTGGCTCACGAGCTCGCCCACGGGCTGACCGCAGCGCTTCTTGGCGGACATTTCCATTCACTTCGCATCCAGCCCGACGCGAGCGGTGTAGCCCTCTGGAGCGGCGCGTTCGGTCGCATCCCCACAGGCATCGTCGCTGGCGCGGGTCTCCTTGGACCGGCGATTGCCGCCTTCGTGCTCCTCGCGGTCGGACGAAATCAACGGGGCGCGCGGACATCGCTCGGCATCATCGGGGCCGCCCTGTGCGTGCTCGCGCTGGTACTGGTCCGCAATCCGTTCGGCGTGATCTTTACGCTGCTTCTCGGTTCGGTGCTCCTGCTCGTCGCCCTCCGCGTGCCCCGCGCGTCCCAGACTGTCGTCGTCCTTCTCGCGGTGCAGCTTGCGCTGTCGGTGTTCTCGCGCAGCGACTACCTGTTCACGCGTACAGCGCTGACCCCCGCCGGGCCGATGCTGTCCGATGTCGCGGTGATGGCGGCGGCCTTGTTTCTGCCGTATTGGTTCTGGGGAGCGGCGTGCGGAGTTCTGTCGGTGATCTTTCTCTTGCTTGGTGTAAAGCTCTTCTTCCGCTAGAGGTCCCCGCGTCAGCGGCGCGTAATCAAGCACGTGGCCTAGCGAGGCGGAGCCTCCCTGGTCTGCGGCGCAGCCTCGCGAGACGTCCTGGAATTCGATCCTGGCTCGACATCGGTCGACGTTCATCGCCGTTTGCCAGGCACTACCAGCGAGCAAAGACCGGCAGGAGAATCCCGGCGAGCACCAGGACGGCGCCCGCCGCCCGCGCGATGACAGTCCCCGCGGGACCGATCTTCTCGAGCAGAACGAAGGCGGTCAGCGTTGCGACCCAGATAAGGTTCATCACGCCGACCGCAAAGAGCACGCACATCAGCGCCCAGCAGCAGCCGAGACAATACGCACCATGACGTATGCCCATCTGGAGCGCGCCGAGCCGCCCGTCGCGCCAGTTGCTCATCAGAAACCCGAGCGGACTGCGGCACTGCGTCAGACACGCGCCCTTCCAGGGAGTCAATTGATACGCACCGGCCAGAATCAGAATCGCTCCGGCCAGATACGGGCTGGATGCCGTCATCGCCGGTGACAGCATCGCCGTCTCATGGAACCCCCACTGGACGAGCGCAGCGCATGCGCTGAACCCGACCCAGACGATGAGGTACCCGAGCCCGAATAGCAACACCGCCAGCCGCACACCACGCCCGGCACGTCTGGCCTGTGCTGCCGCGAACAGGAGGAGCACCGGGGCCGCCGATCCGGCCATCATGCCGACCATCATCACTGCCCACATGGCGAACGTGAAAAACATGTCGGCCGCCGTCCATGACATGTCCATCGCCATGCCCATCTCCGCCATCATCGTGTCGTGCTCCATGGAGGACGACATCTGACGATCGAGATGAACGAGATATAGCCAGGCTAGAACGCTGATGACGACGAGGCAGCTCGGGATGAGGATGCGGTCGCGGCCGGAGATGACCGCGACCGGTAACTGGCTATGCACTCCGCCAGGAAAAGGGCGCGTACTGTCCATTGTTCCTGCCGCTCGTGTCGTCCCACTCCAAACCGAGCGCGCGTACGTGACTCTTTGACGCATGAGCGAGCGCGAGGCGACTCGCAGCCGGATGACCGGTGTAGTCGAGATGGAGTGGCTCGGTCTCGTTCGGGTTGATCCCCATGGCCCCTTCTGCGGCCATGTCGACGAAGCCCCCCGACTTGACGGACCATTTGACGCCGCTGCGATCGAAGCGGATGGGCGCCGATTCGACGCCAAGCAGCCTGCCAACCAACCCGGAGAGCGCGGCCATCGGGCCGCCCGCGGCACCGCTGGCAATGGCCACGATCGCGTCGCGCTGTTTGGCGCCCGCCTTATCATCGGCGATAACACCGACTGACCAGTTGCCCTTTCCCATCGCCTCCGGCGTGAATCCCAGGACGATGAACCCAAGACCGTCGAGCGACACCGGGCCGTAGCTCCCGCGGTCGATCTGGAACGCCATGGCGAACGTGCATGATCCCTTGGTGGGGGTGACCGCCATCTGCCAGAGGACGCATGGGCACACGAAGTCGCAACTGCACGTTTCGTAGTACTGGCCGCTGACCTGCCACGACGGTGTCGCCATCACTGCACCTCACCTTTCGCGCCAATTATAGTTCGGACCGTCCTCGGCTCCCTCGCCGCACGTTCTGTTTTCCTCAACGGTGCTACTCTACGTGACAATGATGCTGCGAAGCGGTGCCGCCCCCCTGCCCTTCGATGCGGACGAACCCGTCGCGTTCGACGAGGCACTTCGGTGCTTCCGATGGGACGACGCGTCGACCGTTGTCAGCGACATCGACGTGACGACCGACGCCGGCTCGCAGATTGCGGTACGGGCGTTTACAAACGAGTTCTGGACTGCCAGGCAGCGGGCCGCGCACAGCCTCCACGAGATTTCGTATCGCGCCTGTTTCAAGCCTCAGCTGCCGCGCTTCTTCATCGATCGACTGACGGTGCCCGGCGACATCGTGTATGACCCCTTCATGGGCCGGGGCACGACGCTCATCGAGGCCGCGCTGATGGGGCGCCGGCCGTATGGGTGCGATGTCAACCCTCTGAGTCGAGTGCTCTGTGAACCACGGCTCCGACCTCCGACGCTCGCGGAAATCGAACGGGCGCTCGCCGCCGTGGACTTCTCGCGCGCCGATGAGCTGCCCGAGGAGTTGCTTGTCTTCTATCACCCGGACACGCTCCGCCAGATCTCGGCGCTCAGAAGGCATTTGCTGCTGCGAGAGCGAGCCGGCGCGTTGAGCGCTGCGGACTGCTGGGTACGCATGGCGGCTGTGAATCGCCTGACGGGGCATTCCCCCGGGTTCTTCTCCGTCTATACGCTGCCGCCGAACCAAGCCGTCTCGGCGCGTGCGCAGGCAAAAATCAACTCCAGACTCGATCAAGACCCGCCGCGACGAGACGTGGCGGCGATCATTCTCAAGAAGAGCCGCTCGCTGTTGCGCGATGTGACGCCGGAGATACGCTCCCGGCTTGCGACGATCGCCGACAAGTCCCGGTTCGTGGTCGGCGCGTCTGCTGATACGCCACAGCTCGAGTCGAACTCTATCGCGCTGGCGGTCACCTCACCGCCGTTTCTCGACGTCGTGGATTACAGGAGCGACAACTGGCTCCGGTGCTGGTTCAGCGGCATTGATGCGGCGGCCGTTGCCGTCACGCTGGACAAACATGTCGAAGCCTGGAAGGAGTTCGTCAGAATCACCTTGACCGAACTGAGACGTACGCTGCGGCCCGGGGGACACGTCGCCTTCGAAGTCGGTGAAGTCAGAGGGGGCGCCTTGAGGCTCGAAGAGATCGTCATCCCTGCGGGTGTCGCGGCGGGACTCGAACCCGTGCTGGTGCTGGTAAACGCGCAGCGGTTCACCAAGACCGCAAACTGCTGGGGTGTGGCGAACAACCGAAAGGGCACGAATACCAACCGCGTGGTCCTCTTCCGAAAGACTGGCTGAGCAAGAGGCCGGCACCCGAACGACTCCCACAGACACCGGTCGGCGGCTTGTCCCATGAAGAATTTCCGGCAGTTGAACAGATTCCAGCGCAAACAGGTACTTTTGGTCAGAACATCGCGTACTCATTTACACTGACTTTACGACTTTTTGTCTACCTCCCGGCTGACTTCCCAGCAACCCCTGTGCGCTTACGACGTTACACCTCGACGGATATACACCGTCGTGGTAATAGTTTGCCGGGATTCGGCGCACGAACCACGACGTGTCGACAATGCGGCATCGGGCTTGATAGATGACGAGCTAAGCCCCCGCGCGTCACATCGGGCATCAACCAACGGCACACGGCTCCTCGGGAACCCCGTGTTGGCTGCCAGACTCGGAGTTTGGGGGGCTGGGTTTCAGTGAGGGGGTGCGTCGTGATAAGTGCCAGTCCATCTCGCGCAAAGACCGTTTCGCTGGTCGAGGGCTTCGCCGCGATAGACCCTAAGGAGCCCAGGACGTTCCTTGTTCGATCGGAGCCCAGGCGCAGTGTGGCGCGAACCCAGGCCGACCCGGGCGTGTTCACCGAACAGTGGCAATCGGACCTCCGCTTGTGCATGCGGGCCATGGATTCGACGCTGACCCTACTGATGCGATCGATCGTCGAGGCGCAACTGCTGACGGCGCGGTCGGAAGCGCGGTGCCTGTCGAAGCAGGCGCACACGCTGGATGCCCTGCTCGTTCCCCGCCCGGACGTCAACCTGTAAACCCGCGCGGCTTTGCGGGTTCTACGGTAGGATGTCTCTCAGGACATCCTGACAGATCTGACGTGCAGTTCGAGTACCCTCCCCGTGCGCGTATCGAATGGGTGATTGCGGGCGCGCGTGTCGTGCTCGCCGTCGGAGGCCTGTTCGCGATCTGGATCGATCCCACCACCCCGGTAAAACCCGGGACGCTCGGCTTCGCGCTCCTCACGATCTATGCGGTCTACAGCGTGGGACTCCTCGCGCTGGTCAGGGGGCCGGTGGAATTCGGCCGCGGATGGGGACTGACGGGGCACGTTTTTGATCTTGTTGCGTTCTCCCTGTTCATCTTTCTCACGGCCGGTGCGACGAGTCCGTTCTTCATCTACTTTGTCTTTTCCGTAATCTGCGGTGCGCTGCGGTGGGACGCACGTGGCGCGCTCTTGACCGGCTCAGCCGCGCTCGCGCTCTGGGTAGGCCTCAGCACCTTCGAGTTTGCACGCCAACCGGACTTTGAGTTCGATCGGTTCATCATCCGGACCGTCCAACTCATGGTGGTCGGGGTACTGATCGCGTATCTCAGCTCGTATCATCCGCGAAATCTGCGGGAAATGCTGCGGTTCGCATCCTGGCCGCACGGGATGCCGCAGGACGAGCGCGACGTGGTCACCGAGATCGTCGAACGGGCCCACAGCATCCTTCCGGCGCCCCGCATGCTGCTCATCTGGAAGGGGCCTGAAGACGAATTCCTCAACGTCGCGTGGCGCGGCGACGGCGCCATCGAGTGGCTCCGCGAGCCGACGATCAGCTACAGCCCGCTCGTGATCCCGTTGCTCGACCGCCTCACATTTCAGGCGCGGGATGTCACGGACCCTGTCGGGCACGTCGACTTCTGGTCAGCCGGGCGGTTCCGGCAGATCAATCGGGCCCCGATCAATGGGGCAATCACCACGCGATTCGACATGCGCACGGTCCAGTCGTCGCGGCTCGACGGAGACGTCGTCCAGGGCCGGCTGTTCTGGCTCGACAGGCGCCGGATGCGGGTCGACGACCTGGTCGTCAGCGACCTGGTCGCGCGGCTGTCCGCGTCGCGGCTCGATTGTGCGTACCTTTTGACACAGTTTCGCGAAGCTGCCGCGCTCGACGAACGCGTGCGCGTCGCTCGTGACCTGCACGACAGCCTCTTACAGACGCTGACGGGCGCCGGCCTGCAGCTCGCAGTGGCGAGGCGAGTTTTCGGTTCCGACCCTGAGATGGCCCGCGCCGGACTCGACGAAGTCCAGAGACAACTCGAGCAGACCGAGATGGACATCCGATCGCTCATCCGGCGTCTGCGGCCGCTCCCGCGCGAAGCCAAGGTCCTGTCGCACGTGCGGCTCGACGAGCGGCTCGAAGCGGTCCGTCAGCGGGTCGAACGGCAGTGGCGCGTCGAAGTGACCCTTGACATACCGGCATCCTTCGAACGCATGTCCGGCGAGTTGAACGAGCAGATCTATCTGATTGTGCAGGAGGCGGTCCTGAACGCGGCGAGGCACGCCAGCGCCACGACGATTCAGGTCATACTGGAGTCGAACGATGATCGCGTGTCGGTACAGGTCCTCGACGACGGCAAAGGATTCCCGTTTGTCGGTTCGTACAATCTGGCGGCCTTGAACACGCTCGAAAGCGCGCCATTGACGTTGAGAGAGCGGGTGACAGAACTGGGTGGAGACCTCCACATCCTTTCCGGAGCATCGGGAGCGCACCTCCGAATTACGCTCCCGCTCGCGGACGCGAGTTTCAGTTAGCACGATGGCGATTACGCTCGTCCTCATTGACGATCATTCGGTGGTGCTCGAGGGGCTCGATCAACTGCTCCGTCTCGAGCCTGATTTCCAGGTCATCGCGAAATGCAGCACCGTCGCGTCCGGTATTCGGGCCATTGAATCGCTCAGTCCGGATGTGGTCATCCTCGACCTGAGGCTTCGGCATGAAGACGGCTTCAGCGTGCTGCGTCACCTCGGGTCGCGCGCGTCCCCGGCGGTCGTCGTGCTGACGGCCAGTGAGGATCAAGAGGACCTGCTGGAAGCCGCGCGTCTGGGAGCACGCGGGATCGTGCTGAAGGCAGTGGCCCCCCGCACGCTCGAACGCTGCATCCGCACGGTTCATTCCGGCGGCGAGTGGCTGACGGTGGAAGGGGAGAACCTCGCCGATCGTCTGGCACAACGCCAAAGTGCCGAAACGGTGATGGCGCAGAAGCTGACGTCGCGAGAGCTCGAGGTCCTGCGGCTGCTGGCCAGCCATCACGACAACGATGAAATTGCGCAGCGACTCGACCTCCGCGTCGGCACCGTCAAGATTCACGTGCACCACGTTTACCAGAAGCTCGGCCTGAGCGGACGTGAGGATCTCCAGAAATACCTGCAGAAGAAGGGGTACTAGCGGCCTGTCTGGGCTGCGATAGAATCCCGGCCGATGGTGTGCTATCGCTAGGCTTGAACGGCGTGAGCCTCCCCCGCATCGCAGATCCGCGTTGATTGTCGCGCATCCCGGGCACGAACTGCGCGTCCACGCGTGGCTCGAGCAGGCACGGCCGACAAGCTTTGTGCTCACACAGGGCGACGGCGCAGCCGGCGTTTCCCGGCTACCTTCCACGACAGCCGTACTCACGCGGGCGGGCGCTCCTGTCGGCGGCGTGTACGGGCTGCTGAAGGACCGCGAGATCTATGCGGCGCTCCTCGAGCGTCGACACGACGTGTTCCTCAGGATCCTCGACGCGCTGGCTGACGCTTTTATTGCCTCGCAACTCGACTGCGTCGTGTCGGATGCCGAGGAGCGATACAACCCGTCGCACGACGTCTGCCGCTACCTTGCGAGCGCCGCGGCCGCGATCGCCTCTCAAACAGGGGGGCGCGACTTCGAGGGTTTCGATTTCCCCCACGGAGACGCTCGAGCTCGGCGATGCGGCGATCGATACGCGCGGTCCAGCTGCCCGACAACCGCGCCCAGTCGGCGCCCACCGGCACCTGGTTCGCGGGAAGATGCCCAATCTCGAGAGCGATCTCGTCCAGTGACAATCCGATCCTCTGGGCGAACACGATGAAGGCGATCCGCCGCAGCACCGCACGCGGGTAACGCCGGTGGGCCGAGCGTTAGACGGTCGCCCGGGTGCCATGCCGGCTTCGCCATAACCGACGA
>JBBQEJ010000177.1:0-10321 GCA_038320555.1 Vicinamibacterales bacterium
TCTTCGTAATGCTCGTCACGACGCCGAGCATGTAATGCAGCTCGACCTTATCGCCGGCTTCGAGGTTTTTCGGAACAGATTCAGGTCCGATCCGGGCGAGGCTCACTTGTCCCTGTGTATCGTCCGGGTCGAAGAAGTACACATCGAGCGATAACTGTCCGTGGATACTCACGGGCTGAACCTTCGTGATCTGCACGCTCCGGGTTCCCTTCAACATTTCCGCCCCCTTCTCGATACTACGCGAGTTGGCGGCCCCTGGTCTCGGGAATCCAGAACCACATCACGGCGGCGAGCAGAAAGGCCAGCGATGAAATCGACAGCGCCGCGCTGAAGCCATGAGTTTGGGCCAGTGTCCCCACCGTGAAAGGAGCCGCCGCGCTGACGACGCGGCCCACGTTGTACGTGAAACCCTGTGCTGTACCTCGGATCTCGGTCGGAAAGATTTCCGCGGTCACCGCACCGAACCCGCTGAAGTATCCGGTAGCGAAGAACGCGACGAACGGACCGAGCACCAGCAGCGCCAGCGGCGATCGCACTGACACGTAGACAAACAACAGCAGTGCCGCCGCCAGCAGGTAGGCGACGTACGTCCGCTTGCGGCCGATTCGGTCGCTCACGAATCCGAACGTGATGTACCCGAGCCACATCCCGAGCTGCATGACGATGATCATCGTGGAGCTGGAAAGCATCTGTAACCCGAGGCCGCCGCGCGCCTGGGGTTCCTGCAGATAGCTTGGCAACCACAGGTTGAAACTCCACCAACCAAAGAGCGTGCAGGCATTCATCGCGGTCAGCGCCACCGTCAACGGCGCCAGGTCGCGCGCGAAAAGCCTCGCCAGCATCGGACGGCGTGGTGCTTGCTCCCTGGCTCGGAGCCAGATTTCCGGCTCCCGCACGTTGCGGCGGACCCAGATCGTGAAGAAGGCCGGGAGAATGCCGACGAAAAAGACGGCGCGCCAGCCAAGCGCCGGCTGCACCAGGTAATTGACTGCCGCGGCGAGTGCATAGCCAATCGCCCACCCGCTCTGCATCAGCGCAAGCGCCTTGCCGCGGTGCTCGGCAGACCACGTCTCCGACACCAGCGCCGCCCCGCTGGCCCATTCTCCGCCCATCCCGAAGCCGAGGAAGATGCGGAAGATGACAAACTGCGCAAACGTCGTCGCCAGCCCGCATGCGGCGGTGAACACGGAATACAGGACGACGCTCAACATCAGCGCGCGCGTGCGGCCGAATCGATCTGCGATCCAGCCGAAGCCGACACCGCCGGCCGCTGCGGCCAGGAGCGCGATCGATCCAAGCGCGCCGCCGGCAGCCGTCGAGAGTCCGAGTTCCTTCCGGATGGCGGGAAGCACGAGCGCGAAGAGCGTGACATCAAAGGCGTCGAGCATCCAGCCGAGTCCGGCGGCAGCAATCGCGCGGCGGCCTTCGGGCGTTCCCTCCCCCCACCAGGCGACAAGCGAGGTCACCGCGGGAGTCCTGCCACCGGTGCAATCGCGACGCCCGCGCGCTCGAGTCCCGCGCGAAGCGCGCGAGTCAACGCCGGCGCGCCAGGCGTATCGCCATGTGTGCAGATCGTGTCGACGTGCATCACCATCTCGGAACCGTCGATCGCGGTGACTCTGCCATCGACCGCCATGCGAACCGCGCGCTGCACCACGGCCTCTGTGTCGTGTATGACCGCTCCAGGGCGCGACCTCGGCGTCAGCGATCCGTCAGGCTCGTACGCGCGATCGGCAAATCCTTCCGGCGCGACGCGAAGGCCACAGGCCTCTCCGGCGCGTGTCAGTTCAGAACCCGGCAGCCCGAAGAGAATCAACGATCGATCGAAGGCAGCCACTGCACGGGCGATCGCGTCGGCCAGCGAGCGATCCTTCGCCGCCATGTTGTACAGCGCTCCGTGCGCCTTCACGTGCTGGAGGCGCACCCCTTCACTCCGGGCAATCGCCTCCAGTGCTCCAATCTGGTAGAGGACCATGTCCTCGATTTCCTGCGGGGCCAGGCGCATCTCGCGACGGCCGAAGCCCGCGAGGTCCTGGAAGCCTGGATGCGCGCCGGCCGCGACGCCCGCCTCGCGCGCGAGGTTCACGGTCCGACGCATCACGCCGGGATCCCCGCCGTGATACCCGCACGCCACGTTCGCGGAGGAGATACTGGCCATGACTTCGGCGTCGGCGCCAATCGCGTAGGCCCCGAACGACTCGCCCATGTCGCAGTTGAGATCAATGCGCATTACGTTGCCACGTTCGAAGGATGTTCACTGTCGCGCCGCATCCCCCTGCCAAGATCAAACAGGAGGAACGGGAGGAAAGGGAGTTTAGAGTCCCTCAAAAAGAATTAGTGCACGCTCTACCACGTGCGAACGGTGTTCACGGTCGCGCTGCATGCCCGCGTTGCCAAGTTCGAACGATGAATTTGGTCTTTTAAAAAAATTACTCTCTTCCTCCCTTTCTCCTGTCTGATCGTTGGCCGGAATGTAGCGTCACAGTGAATGGCGCCGCTATTCAGAACTCGATCAGAATACCCGCCGAGGGCACGATCGGGATCAACGATTCGAAGAGGTTCGAGACGCGCCTCGTGGTGGTATTCACGCCCGGCGGATTGAAACGCACGTTGTCGCGGTTCAGCAGGTTGATGACTTCGGCAAACAGGGTCAGGCGCTTGCGCGACCAGTTGAATGTGCGGTTCGCCCGCACGTCGACGCGCGAATATGGGGGTACCCTCAACGCGTTGCGGCTCGACGAGACGACGTAGTCGCTGCCTTCCTGTGCGTAGTAGCCCGGCGCGGGCACGTTCGTGCCGGCGCGGATCTTGCCGCTGACGCTCGTCCGATCGGATACCCGGAAGGACACGTAGAGATTCACCGCGTGGCGCTGGTCGAGATCGCCCCAGTAGGCTTCCTCGGTTTCGCGATCGGTGTATCGAACGCGCCCGTAGGAATAGGCGAGCCAGCCTGAAACGCCGCGCGTGCTGCGCCTCTGGACCAGCAACTCGACACCCCGCGCGAAGCCGTCCAGGCTCGCCTGGTACGCCGCCGTTGCAGAGCCGCGGACCACGCGACCGTTCACCAGCCGGGTCTCGGCCGCCGGGCGGCGAAAGAAGCCGGCTTCCTCGCGATCGAAGATCGTGACCTGCCATCGCATGGTCGCGCCCATGCGCTGCTCGAAGCCGAGATCATATTGCTGCGCACGCTGGGCGCGGGCGTCGCGCGCCCCGAGCGCTCCAACGACCTCCTGGAACTCAGGGAACTGACGGAATACGCCAGTGCCGCCTCGAATCGAAGCCACGCTCGAAAGCTTCCACTCCCCCTGCAGCCACGGCGAGGCTGTCGTCTCACCAGTGAGCGTCCAATGGTCCGCGCGCGCGCCGGGGACAAGCGTCAGAGACCCGGCCGTGAGGCGCAGTTGTGCATAGCCTCCCGAACGCGTGGCCCGGGCATGGAAATCGTTGATCGTGCGATAGCGTGCGAGCGTACCGCTGAACCGCTGTCGAAAGCGCGTCTCGTCGGTCCACTCGCCCTGAAGACCCGCATCCGCCTGCAGTCGGCGCGCGACGCTGACGCTCGAATCGACTCGACCCGCCGCCTGCCTGTCGTGTCCGTTGTCGAGGTGGACGAAGTCCAGCGTGTCGTTGCTGAACCGGTTGAAGGCGGAAAGAGCGCGCGCGGTGAGGATCCCGCGCGACTTGGTCAGCCGCCAGGTGCCGATCGCGATCGCCGATGCATTGCGGCCGGTGAAAAGATCCTGGGAATCGAGATCTGCCCGCCGCTCTTCGAGCTTCGAGTGACCGGCGAGCACGGTGAATTCCGCGTGCTGCGAGGACGTCAGATCGAACACGATTTTGGCCTGCGTGTCGGAAAAACTGAAATCAAAGCCCTGGCTTTGATCGTACAGGCGCTCGACGAGCAGCTGCAGGTAGCTCTGGCGCGCGCTGATCAGCCACGATCCTCGCTTCGCGCGGCCGATGGGGCCTTCGCCAACAACCGACGCGCTCGTACCGCTCACTGCGACGCGGGCCTGCCGCCGCTCACGCGATCCCTCCCGCAGCCGGGAATCGAGCTCCGCGCCGGTTCGATCGCCGTAGCGCTGCGCATATCCGCCGTTCAACAACGTCACGTCCTCGAGAATGTCGCTGTTGATCATCGCAACCGAGCCCGACGACGAGCCATCTTCGACCGCCCGGACGGTGTGGAGCAGAAAAGGGGTGGAGAAACCGTCGACCGTCATGTTCATGTGCGCGAAATCGCTGCCCCGCACGCTGAACTCGCTGCGGAGATCGTCGCCCGCTGCGACGCCCGGAAGCACCTGGACGGCCCGCAATGGATCGTCGGCCAGCACCCCCCGAAGATTCTGAATGTCCGCGCTTCCCAATACTTGCTGGGCTGCGACGGCCGGCTCGGCAGGACGGAACCTATCGGCTGCCACAGTGACGGTTTCCGTGTAGGTGCCTGTGCCCTCGCTGAGCGAGACGGTGACGTCCACCGCGCCGGCAGCCGGCACCAGCACATCGCGCCGAACGAGGATGTAGCCCACCACCGACACGTATAAACGGCGAACCCCGGCCGCCACGGCGGGGATGCGAAAAGCGCCGGCGCTGTCGGTCTGAGTGGAGGGCCCGCCGTCCTCGACGAGAACCAGCACCCTCGCAAGGGCCGATCCCGTCCGGGCATCCACCACGTGTCCGGTGACAACTCCTGGTTCCTGCGCGCGCGCCGCCGGTACCCCAAGAATCGCCGTAAGCAGGACGCGGAAAGCCACGGAGGCGGCAGTCATCAGGGGGCACCGATCAAAATTGTAATTGACCCACCAATTTCGTGGTCTCAACAGCACCCGCTCGTCCGTGCAAATGTCCAGAAACACAAGGAAATCGAGCGGTACACCACTTGCTCTATTGGAGGGTGCAGGCGGCCTGAATATTTACGGCAGGGAGCCGTGAGTTGCTGGGGAGCCGGGTCGCCCGCAAACAAACCGCAAGGGCATCGTCAGAAATGGCGATGCCCTTTTTATTGCTGATTGTTGATTGCAGATTGTTTCAATCGACAATCAGCAATCGAAAATCAGCAATTACACTGCCGCTCCCTCCGGGTATTGCAGCGCCAGCCTCAGCTCCTTCGAGAGCGAATCCACCGTCGTCCCAGCGCGCTTCCATGCCCCTTCGGTTTCGAACCGGAGGTCGCCGATACGCCGGCCCCACGGCGCGATCACGCGGCCGATGGCCCGAAAGTCCGTGCGGTCCGCGTGCTCCTGGTCGAGCCGGCGCACGACGTCGGGCGCGACGCGAATGAACGCGCGGAGGGCCGTCGCGCTCTTGATGCTGTACTTCCGGCCATTCCAGGCCGCGCCAAAGACCTGCGCCGCCTGCTTCAGGTAATTCACGAAGAAGCGCTTCGACTCTTCGCGGAAC
Source organism: Vicinamibacterales bacterium (assembly GCA_038320555.1). GTDB lineage: Bacteria > Acidobacteriota > Vicinamibacteria > Vicinamibacterales > 2-12-FULL-66-21 > JALZOC01. The sequence continues at coordinate 5,401 of JBBQEJ010000177.1, forward strand.
GCGTCACCTTTGCGTCCCGCTCCAAACGCCTCCGTCGCAAACAGCCTTTTCAGCTCCTGCGCCAGCGGCGCCTGCGCGACTCGCCCCTTGCCGACGCCGAGCAGCTTGATCTCGCCGTATAACGGCGAATCCTCGCGATCGTTCAGCGCGCGGACGATGTCGTGAGCGGCAGCCAGGCTCTCGTCGCTGTACAACTGGCGCCCCGACAGCGACACGAGATGCGACGCGTTCAGACGCGTGTGCTTCGCGTTGATCGTCACGAACATCTGGACGACGTGATCGTCGGGGAGGCGATCGAAGATCACCGCGGGGACGGTGAAAGGCTCGTCGCCGAAATGTTCGATGTCGGCGTGAAGCGCGAGCAGCCGGTGCTGCCCGTCGATCGCGCGAAGGATTCCTTCCCGCTCGGGTACCTTGAGCGTGCCGACAGAAGATCCGGGTTCCATCGGCTCGAAGCGCAGAGCCTCGTCGCAGGAAATAATGACGGCGCCGGGAATCGACGGCAGATCGCGCGCCTGACGGCACTGCTCGTAATACTGGACGAGCTCGTCAATCTTCTTCCTGATGATTTGGCGCTGATAGGCCTTCTCGTTAGCGCCGATGCGCCGTTCGAGAAGGTCCCAATTCACCTTCGTGGGCGCCGGCAACCCTTTCTTGCGGCCCCCTCGCGTCGGCTGGGACTGCTCGCCGTAGCTGAGAACTTCAAACCGGACAAGTTTGTCGATGTCACTGGCGCTCAATGAGGCCTGGTAGAACTGCACCCCGAACTGCTGCATCCGGATCGCGGCGACGCTAATCATAGGCGTTAAAGGACTTTGGACAGAGGGATCAGGCTTTGGGCGCTAGTGGCTCCACATCTTATATTGTGTCGGCGGTAGAATCTCAAGGCTTTGCGAAGCCAGGCAGGGTAGCTGCGTAAACCATTTTATTTCAACCATTTGCAATGGCTGAGATCCTGGGGCCAATCGTCGCGTTGACGCTGATCGTGGGTCTGCCCTCGCAGCAACCCACGGGCGGAAGACTCGTGGAACACGTCACCTGCCCGTCCGATCCGAGCCAAACCTACTCGATTTACCTTCCCTCTACCTATGTGACAACGCGCCAGTGGCCCCTGTTGATTGTGTTCGACCCGGGAGGACGGGGCGCTCGCGCAGCCGAAGTGTTTCGCGAGGCCGCCGAGCGTTTTGGCTGGATCGTCGCGGCGTCCGAGAACTCGCGTAACGGACCCTGGGAACCCACGCTGCGCGCAGTCAACGCGATGTGGCCTGCACTTCTGGGCGGATACGCCGTGGATGCGCGCCGGGTTTACACGGCAGGTCACTCCGGCGGAGCGACGGTCGCCTGGATGATGGCGCGCCAGACGGGTCAAATTACAGGCGTCATCACGTCCGGCCAGCCGAGTCTCGGGGCCGATCCGGGAAAAACGACAACCTTCTCGTGGTTCGGCGCGGCCGGGCACACTGACTTCAATTTCATCGAGGTGAAAGGGATCGATGCCCGGCTCGCGCGATCCGGCACAGCGCACCGGGTTGAATTCTTCGACGGCGGTCACCAGTGGCCTCCTGCCGAGTTGACGTTCCTCGCGCTCGGATGGATGGAGCTTGTGGCGATGAAGGAAGGCCGCCGCTCACGAGATGCCGATCTTGCCGCCCGGGTGCTCGCCGACGACATGTCGCACGCACGCGCCTTCGAGGAGCACGGACTTCTGACCGATGCCAAGCGGTCGTACGAATCGATCGTCGCCAGTTACGCGGGACTCGTGGATGTGTCAGAGGCGGAACGGAGAGGCAAAGCGATCGAGTCTGACGCTCGTTTCAAAAGCGCCCGCAAGCTCGAAGAACGCGCCGACAGGCGTGAGCGAGACGAGGCCGACGCCGTCGGCCAAATGGGTACGCGGTTGTCAGCCGAGGATCCGCCGCACATCCAGGAACTGCGCGCCCAGATCAATCTCGATTCGCTCGTGAAGGCGGCGCGCGGCGACTCGTACGAAGCCTCATCCGCGCGTCGCTCGCTCGCCCTCGTCCGCGTGCAGCTCTCGGCGCTCGTTCACGATCTGCAGGGAACCGGGGACAGGCGCGCCGAGATCGTCCAGAAGATCCTAGATTCGATGAAGTAGCTTTTCCCTTTCCCCTTTTCCTTTGTCCCTTTCGCCTTTCGCATTCCACCAGCGAACGATGCGATCCTTTGCGATCGAGCACAACAACATGAAGACTACGAAGGCAGCGTACGCCACCCAGGCCTGCTGATGCGTGAGTGAATTGTGAATCGGAATCGAGATCAGCCCGTACACGATCTCGACATGGATCCAATAGATGAAGAGGGAGCTTCTGCCCATTTGCTCCATCGGACTCCAGGATCCGCGAACGGCAACCTTCTCCCACACGTAAGCGACAGGAACCAGGACGATGAGAACGCCGGTGCGGAGCAGGAAGTACGACGGTGAGCTGAGCCAGAAGTCGGAGTGTGCGTAAGGGTTCGGCAGGAAGGACGCTCCGTATGCGCCAAGCGCGAGTGCGCTTCCCACGCCGAAAAACCAGGCGTTCAGACGCGATTCGGTCCGGGGCGAGCGCACGTCGTCGAGGAGAACCCCGACAATCGCGCCCGCGAACACGAATCCCAACCACGGGAACAGGCAGAAATTCGAGAGGTAGAAGTTCGACCCGTACACCGGACGGAGGTATGCCTCGATGGGATCCGGTAGCGCATCGAGAATCCGAGCGCTGCGCACGATCGGTGTCAGCAGCGAAACGCCGAGGGCAGATGCGGCAAATGCGAGGCACCGTGCACGCGTCGAACGGAGCGCCGCCCAGAGTGCTGCGGCCGCCACGATCGACGGCCCCATGATGTTCAGGATGTCAACTTTGAGCAGGGTGCGGGGCTGCCCCAACCCGAGGATCCACGCCTGCACGCGAAAGACGAATGCAAGAAAGAATATCCAGACGCCCCGCTTCATCACCGCGCGGCCCGCGGCCCGGCGGTCGCCGGTGCGACGCTGCTTCGATCCCGCGGAGAGCGCTACCGATGTGCCTGCGAGGAACAGAAACATCGGCGCGCCGAAACCCGCCACGATAATCGCCCAGCGGAACTGCCAGGATCCGCGCGCGTCGAGGCGCGTCCAGCTGTCGAGGACGTGCGCCTGGATCATGATGAGAACGGCGAGGCCCCGTACCCAGTCGAGATATCCGCGGCGTCTCATCGCGTCGCTCATGCTGGGCGCTGGCGGGGACTCTAGACCCCGGAGGTCAGTTTATAGGTCACTGTCAGCTCGATGTCCTGCCGCATCGAGTGCCACACGGAGCAGTACTTTTCGCGCGAAAGGTGGATGGCGCGCTCGACCTTGTCACCCGGCACGTCGCCCGTAATCGTGTAATGGAGCGTGATGGCGGTGAAGCGCCGGGGTTCTTCGGGTGCGCGATGCCCGGAGAGATCCGCGCGCAGCCCGCGCAGCTTGTATCGCCCTTTTGTCAGGACGTGTACCACGTCCATTGCCATGCAACTGGCCAGCGCGAACGCAAGCGCCTGCATCGGCGACGGCCCAGCGACAGACGCGCTGTCGAGAGACATCTGGATGTCCCCCGAGCGCCCGGCGAAGACGAGATCATGTTCCCAGACGAGTTCGATTATTGTCGGCGGCTTCGCGACGGCGTCTGCCATACGGGCATTCTACGCTGTCTTCTTGAGGACATGGGGCGACGCTAATCTCGCGCCGAGATCGCCGAGTTTCTCGCGCAGAGAGCGCCGAGGACGCAAAGGGACGCGGGCTCAGCGTCCTCCGCGCGAAATACTCCGCGATCTCCGCGCGAGAGGTTTCGTCTACGCGGCTTGCGAGCGGTGCGACTGACTGCGGCCGACGAGGCTGGAGATCGCCAGCCACACGAGCGGCAGCAGCACGAGGAGGTACGTCAGGTACTGGCCGTAGATACCGTCAGGCCCATATGCTTCGGTCGCATCGTGCAGCGGTTGGCTGTTCGGGAAGATGTTGGCTTCGGTCAGCTCGTGGAACCCGTAGATCAGGAGTTGCACGACGAAGACGAGCAGGAATACGGCGGTGACCTGAAAGAAGCGCGACAGGTTGACGCGATAGCCGTAGCGAGACCACAACCACGCGATGAACGCGGCGCAAATGGTTCCGCCGGTGGCGCCGGCGATCACCTGCGTCGACTTGACGGTGAAGATCAGTTGCGTCATCAGGAGCGCCGTCTCCATTCCTTCACGCGTGATCATCAGCAGCGTGAAACCGAAGACGCCCAGAAAGGCCGCGCGTCCGATCTTGAGCGATGAAGCCTCGAGCCGCCCCTCGATTTCTTTCTTCATCCGCTTTCCCACGCGCCACATGTGCATCGTCAGCGACGCGACGAGGCATGCCGCGGTGAGCGCGAGTACGCCTTCCCAAAGAGCTTGATTGTTCGCCTGGGCCAGCAGGAAACCGGCCGCGACGCTGAGCGCAACCGAAACCGCGATTCCCCAATGCACGGCAGGCAGGAGGCCCCGACGGCCCGTCTTCTTCAAATACGCCAGGCTGATGGCGACAATGAGAAAGGCCTCGAGCCCTTCACGCAGCGTAATGACAAACGCCTGAATCATTGGTCCCTTTGGCTCAACAGCTGACCGGAGTGTCTTCGCCTTTTTCCCGTCCAGGTCCGGCAAAATGCGATCGATCTCATTTTCAAGCCTATCCCGGGATATCCGACCAGTCAAGTCGGCATTCGAGATTCACGTTCGATTCGAAGTATCAGAAGGTGTGACGCTGCCCGGTAGCCCTGATCGGCTGCGCTACTATGGCTGCCATGATCAAAGGAGTATCCATAACCGCCGCAGCGGTGCTCGCGATGAACACGGCGTATTCCCAGCAACCGAGTCTTACGGCCCAGCTCTATCGGGCTCGGGCGCTCCACCAACAGTCGCCGCTCATCGACGGCCA
>JBBQEJ010000178.1:0-10301 GCA_038320555.1 Vicinamibacterales bacterium
GGTCAACAAGCTGGCCTCCGATCTCAGGCTCCTCAGCAGCGGACCGCGGGCAGGTCTTGCCGAGGTACGCCTGCCGCCCGTGCAGCCGGGATCCTCAATCATGCCTGGCAAGGTGAACCCGTCGGTCCCCGAGATGGTCAATCAGGTCTGTTTTCAGGTGTACGGCTGCGACGCGGCCATTCTGGCGGCGTCAGATGCGGGGCAGCTCGAGCTGAATGTCATGATGCCCGTGATCGCGTGGAACGCCATTCATGCAACGCGCATCATGACCAATGCCATGCGCGTCCTGCAGGATCGGTGCATCGCGGACTCGCGCGCCGACGAGGAACGATGCCGCGAACTGCTCGATCGCAGCACGGCGCTGGCGACGGCGCTCAGTCCTTACCTTGGATACGAGGCAACCGCCGACATCGCCAAGACGTCTATCAAGACAGGACGATCGATCCGGGATCTCGTGCGCGAGCGGAAGCTGCTCCCCGAGACGCAGCTCGACGAGATCCTGTCGGCCGAAGCCATGACATCTCCTGGTGTGACGGGGCAGGACCATGATGAACACTCTAAGAGTCCCGATGCTCGGCGTCATCGTACTGGCCGTCGCACTCGTGCCGGCGTTGCCGGCGGCCCAACACACGCGGCTGTTCCGCCCGGAGGATCTGGGAGAGCTCGAGCAACCGGACCGCAACGAGTGGCAGCGGCCCGACCAGATCATGGACGCCCTGGGGGTGGGCGAGGCAAGCTTCGTCGCTGACCTCGGCGCCGGCAGCGGCTGGTTTACCATCCAGCTCGCGGGTCGGGTCGGCCCGAACGGCCTTGTGCTCGCCGAAGATATCCAGCGTCCGATGATCCAGGCCATCAAGATCCGGGTCGATCGGATCGGCCTGAAGAACGTCACTACCGTGCTCGGCACGGCGAACGATCCTCGGCTTTCCGTCCCCGTCGACGCAGTCCTCATCGTCGACGCGTATCACGAAATGGAGCAGCCGGTCGAGCTGTTGCGCAATGTCGCGACCAAGTTGAAACCAAACGGCCGCATCGGCATCGTTGATTTCACGAAGGATGGCGGTGGACCCGGGCCCGCGATGGAGGTGCGCGTGGATCCGGAGGTCGTCATCCGCGACGCGCAGGCGGCCGGACTCGTCCTGCGCTCGCGCGAGAACTTTCTCAAGTATGAATACATGCTGGTGTTCGAAAAACCGCGGCAATGATCGCGGTCCCGGCTTTCTTCACCGAGTACCAGACGCTCGTCAACGCGGAGCTCGATCGGCTGGTCGCCGGCGACGGCACACCCGTCTGGCGATCGATGGCCTACACGGTGCACGCCCCGTCAAAACGCGTGCGCCCGGTGCTCACGCTGCTCGCGGCGGAGCTGTGCGGGGGTGTTCCGGCCCGCGCCGTCCCGGTGGCCGCCGTGATGGAGCTGGTGCACGCATCCTCGCTCATCCTCGACGATCTACCGTCGATGGACGACGCCCCGTTGCGGCGGGGGCGCACATCAAATCACCTTGAATTTGGAGAAGCGATCGCCATTCTTGCCGCCTTTGGCCTGCTCAATCTTGCCTACGGCACGCTCGCGCGCGCCTATGACGCGGCGCTTGCCGCGCGGCTGTCGTCGCTCGTCGCGGACGCTGTCGGCACCGATGGACTGATTGGCGGGCAGGCGGTCGATCTGCTCGCCACCGATCAGGAAATCAGCTTTGAAACGCTCGAGCGCATCCACCGGGGTAAGACGGGCGCGCTCTTCAGCGCGGCGGCAACATCGGGCGCGATCATCGCGGGCGCGCCGGCAGACGCGCTGGGATCGCTGGCCGCGTACGCGAAGAATCTCGGCCTGGCCTTCCAGATCATCGACGATGTGCTCGACGTCGAAGGCGATCCAGCCGAAACCGGCAAGGCCGTGCGCGAGGACGCCAAAAAAACGACGTTCGTATCGTTCAGCGGCGTCGATGGCGCGCGACAGCTCGCGCTGGAGCTCTGCCAGACCGCCGATCGCGCGCTCGAACCATTCGGGCGGCGCGCCGACCGGCTGCGCGACCTCTCGAAGTTCGTTGCGGGCCGAAGCTGGTAACGTTAGAGCGTGATCGAACCGGGCCTGGATCGCCGCGTCGACGAGCTGCGCCAGCAGCTCCGGGCGCTCGGGTATCTCGACGCGGGCGTCAATCGGTTCGTGCTCGGACCCGCCACAGACACGCGGCCGCCGTTCGCGATTGCCCTCCTCGCCAGCTTCCGCGTCGGCTGTCTCGCCGCGTTGCTCCTCGGGCCGGCCGCCGCCATCGGCTTGAACAGCAGGCTGCCCGGCCTGGTGACCGGCCCACGCGATGCGATCGTCGTCGCCATCTATCTCGGCCTGTTGCTGGGATCCGCGGTCTCGGTCGTCGCCTTTCTGGCAAGCCTCCTCGTCGCCTCTCTCGCGGGTGAAGGGATCGCGCGCCGTGCGCGGCCGTGGTCGCGTGTGGCGGGGGCGGTGGTTGCCGTCGCCTGCCTGGTTTACCTCACGCTCTGGTGGCGCAGCGCGAATGCGGGGTTCGGATGGGCGGCGCCGATCTGGACTGCGTTTGCGCTTGCCGTCGCTGTGGCCATCAGCCTGCTGCTCGGCCACGTGGTCACCGTCGCCGCATTCGCCGTCATCCTCGCTCGCCGCGGAAACGGGGAGCTTCACGGCGCGGCCCCGCGATTCACTTCTTCTTCATCCTCGTGGAAGATGACGCTGGCGGCGGCGTTGGTCGCCTTTGCGGGCGCCGCTGCTGTGCTGATCGTGACGGCACCCAGGGATCCGGGCCGTGCTGCGCATGTGCCTCTTGCGGTCGTCTCGAGCGGCCTGCGCATCCGACTGATCGCCATCGACGGCGTCGATCCCGGCGTGCTCGAAGAGCTGGCAAGCACGGGACGCATTCCGAGACTGGCCGCCGCGTTGACCGGCACCCGCGCCCCCTTGGGCCTTCAGGACACGGACACGACCCGCGATCCCGCGCGGGGCTGGACGACAATTGCAACGGGGCGGACGCCGGAGGACCACGGCGTTGGAGGCCTCGAGACGAGGCGGGTGGCGGGCATCCAGGGCAGCGTGGTGGCGGGCGAACGATCGCCGCTCGGCCACGCCATACGCACAGCCACCGATCTGCTGCGCCTCACACGTCCGGCTATTGCGAGCGGCAATGAACGACGCGTCAAGACGATGTGGGACGTCGCCTCGGACGCCGGCCTGCGCACGGCCGTCGTCAACTGGTGGGCGACCTGGCCGGCGCCGTTCAATTCGGAGAGCGGAATTGTGGTGAGCGATCGCGCGACGTTGCGCCTCGAGCGCGGCGGCGCGCTGGACGCCGAGATCGCGCCGGCTTCCTTGTACGAGCCACTGCGCGCACGATGGCCCGCTATCCGTAACGACGCGGCCGCTCGGGGGCGCGCCGCGGCGGCCTCTCTCGCGTGGGGCGACTCGGACACTCGCACGACGCTCGAACGATCCGCCGAGCTCGACGCGATCCAGCTCGCGCTGACCCGCGAGGTCTCAACTTCCCTGCCGGATCTTTCGGCTGTGTATCTCCCCGGTCTGGACATCGCCCAAAACACGTTGCTCGGCCGGCGCGATGCCGCACTCGCCCCATCCGTTGTCGCGGCGCGCCTGCAGGCGCTGCGCGATTACTACATCTTCCTCGATCGCCTGCTTGCCGATGTACTTTCGCCAGCCGCCGATGAGCTCATCGTCGTCGTGACCGAGCCAGGACGTGTGACCGCCGCCGCCGATGGATTGATGGGCGTGATGGGTCGCAGCGCGGCGCCGAAGAGGGAGGCGGCGGGACGTGTGACCGACGTGGCGCCGACGGTGCTCCACGCTCTTGGCGTGCCCATCAGCCGCGAGCTTGCCGGCGCGCCTCTCACCGCGTTGTTCGACGACGGCTTCGCGCGGCGCTATCCGGTGCGTCAGATGGAGACATACGGACGGCCGTCAACGAACAGAAGCGCCCGCAGCGGGCAACCACTCGATCAGGAAATGATCGACAGACTCAGGAGCCTTGGATATGTCAAATGAGAATCCCTTATCTCTAGTCCCAATCGCGAATCCCCAATCGCGAATCCTATCCCTAATCGCTGAATCTGAGCCGACGAGTCAAGGATTCAGCGATGAACGATTCGGATCAGTGATTGGGATTCGTGATTCGGGATGAGGGATACGGATTCGGGATTAGGGATTAGGGGGATTGGCCGTGCCGACCAGCCGCCAGGCGGCGGGCATCACGGCGGCGGCGACGAAGATCTTGAGGATGTCCGCGGGAATGAACGGGTACAAGCCGGTGCGGAGCGCAGCGTCAAAGCCGACGGCCGCGGGGCGGGCGAAAAAAGCCAGCCATGTCACACCACATGCGAAGACTAGTGCCAGGCCGCACGCCATCGCGATGACCGACGTCAGGTATCGGCGATCGAAGCCGCGTTCCGCCAGCCTGCCGGCCGCCAACGCCGCGAACGGGTAACTCATCAGGTACCCGCCTGTCGGCCCGAGCAGCCGGAGCGCGCCCTGCGGCAGTACAGGCGAGGTTGCGAACACCGGAAGCCCTGCGATGCCGGCGAGCAGGTAGAGCACCTGCGCGGACGTGCCGAGGCGTGACCCGAGCACCGCACCGCCGAGCAGCACCACCATCGGTTGCAGCGTGAAGGGCACCGGCGTGAAGGGCAAGGGAATGCTCACCTGCGCGGCTGCGGCAGTCAGTGCCGTCACCAGGACGACCGACGCCACGCGAATCGCTGTGCCCATTTCGACGCCAGAGAGGATGGTCGTCAAGAATGTTCGCTGGACCTCAATCGAGTTCTGCATAGGGCGGTGATTGTACTATGGTCGTGGCTTCGCCTTTTAGGCTGAAGCACCTTATCAGGCGGAAGCCACACAGCGTCATGAAAACAGCCCTGACGATTGCGGGAAGCGATTCGGGCGGCGGGGCGGGGATTCAGGCCGACCTGAAGACATTCGCCGCGCACGGTGTCTTCGGCACGAGCGCGATTACTGCGGTCACGGCACAAAACACGCTCGGGGTTGTCTGCTGGCAGGCGCTCCCGGCCGATCTCGTGACGGCGCAGATCGAGGCCGTCATCGGGGATATCGGAGCGGACGCGGTCAAGATTGGCATGCTGGCAAACGCGGCGATCGTGGAAGCGGTCGCCGCGGCCATTCGCGCACTCGATCTTGCGCAGGTCGTCGTGGATCCGGTCATGATCGCCAAAGGAGGCGACCGGCTGCTTGACCCGGACGCCGCCGCTGCTCTTGGGTCCGAGTTGCTCCCGAACGCCCACGTCGTGACACCAAACGTGCCGGAAGCGGAAGTCCTCGCGGGAATCTCCGTGCGATCGGTCGAAGACATGCGGCGCGCGGGAGAACGAATCCTTGGGCTCGGGCCCCGCGTCGTATTGGTGAAGGGTGGCCACCTCGACGGACCCGATTCGATCGACGTGGTGTGCACGGCGTCGGGCACATTCGAAATCCGCCGGCCGCGCGTCCAGACCCGCCATACGCATGGCACGGGTTGCACCCTGTCGTCCGCCATTGCCGCCAATCTGGCATTGGGCCTGGCGGATCGCCAGGCGATCGAGGCCGCCCGCGACTATCTCGACGGGGCGATCAGGCATGCGCCCGGGCTCGGCTCGGGCCACGGCCCGCTGAATCATTTCTGGCGCGCGGTATACTGAACGCAATGCCGGACCGGAGGTTCCGCCTCACTGCGGATCCGCTCGACGCGAACGCCATCGTCGCGATCGTGTCGTCGGAAGACTGCGGGGCGGTCACGACATTTGTCGGCCTTGTGCGCAACGAGAACGGCGGGCGGCGCGTGCTATGGCTCGAGTACGAAGCGTACGAGCCGCTGGCACTCAAAGCCTTCGCCCAGATCGACGAGGAGGCGGGCGGCAGATGGCCGTCAATCGCGCTGGCTATTCACCATCGAATCGGCCGCGTGGAAATCGGTCAGGCGAGCGTCGTCATTGCGGCCGCCTCACCGCATCGTGTCGAGGCGTTTGCGGCGTGCCGGTACGCGATCGAGCGCATCAAACAGATCGCCCCCATCTGGAAGCACGAGCATTTCGAAGGCGGCGACATCTGGATTGAGGGAGCAACCGCCGATCCCACCGACGACGATGTGCGGCGAATGGCGTTCGCGCAATGCACGTAACGATCCGGCTGTTCGCCCGTCTCCGGGATATGGCAGGCGCCGGCGCGCTCCGGCGTGAGCTGCCCGGCGGGGCCATCGCGCGTAGCGCGTGGGATTCGCTCGTCGGCCAGTTTCCCGACTTCGACGACTACACGCGGGCCGTCTCGTGCGCCGTCAACGAAGAGCATGCGCGCATGACGACCCCGCTGAATGACGGCGACGAAGTCGCGTTCCTCCCTCCGGTGTCGGGGGGATAACATTCGCGGCTCGCGGTTCGCGGTTCGCAGTTCGCGGTTCCCGCTTGAGAGATCATGTTCGACAAACTGAGCGCCGTGGAAGCGCAGTACGAAAAACTGATGACGGAAATGGCCGACCCCATCGTGCAGGGGGATACGGCCAAGTTCCGCGCGCATTCGAAGATGCTCGCGGAGATCCAACCGCTCGTCGAGCGCTTCCGCGAATACAAAGAGGTGGTGGCTGAGCTCACCTCCACCGAGAGTCTGATGAAGGATCCCGACATGCGCGAGCTCGCGCAGGCGGAGATGACGTCGCTCGAGACGCGACGCGACCAGCTGCTCGCCGACCTCAAGCTGCTCCTGGTCCCCAAGGATCCCAATGATGCCAAGAACGTCGTCCTGGAAATCCGCGCGGGTGCCGGTGGCGACGAGGCGGCCCTGTTCGCGTCGGACCTGTTCCGCATGTACTCCCGATACGCCGAGCGGCAAGGCTGGCGCGTCGAAGTGCTCAACATGAGCGACAGCGGCGCGGGTGGCTCCAAGGAAGTCACCGCAATCATCGAGGGACGCGGGGTGTACAGCCGGCTCAAGTACGAAAGCGGGGTCCACCGCGTACAGCGCGTACCGGCGACCGAGGCCAGCGGCCGCATTCATACCTCCACCGGCACGGTTGCGGTGCTGCCGGAAGCGGAAGAAGTCGACATCCAAATCGATGCGAAAGACCTCCGCATCGACACGTTCTGCTCGAGCGGCCCGGGCGGCCAGAGCGTCAACACCACGTATTCGGCGGTCCGGATTACCCACATCCCGACCAACACCGTGGTGTCGCAGCAGGACGAGAAATCGCAGGTCAAGAATCGCGCGAAGGCCATGAAAGTGCTGCGTTCGAGGCTCTACGAGATGGAGATGCGAAAGCAACAGGAGGCGATCGCCAAGGACCGCCGGACGCAGGTCGGGACCGGAGACCGGTCCGAGAAGATTCGCACGTATAACTTCCGCGACAACCGCATCACTGACCATCGGATCGGGTTCACGATGCACCAGCTCACCCAGGCGCTCGACGGAGACATCGATGACCTCATCGACGCGGCCGTCGCGCATTTCACGTCCGAGAAGCTCAAGGAAGCGACCGATAGCGATACCGACAGCGAGTCTGATTCCGGCGCCGATACCGTGCATTGATGGCGTCGCTCCACGAGCGCCTCGCCGACGCGCGGGAGACGCTCATCCGGGCCGGAATTCCCGCGGAGGGGGCCGCGCTCGACGCCGAAGTGCTGGCGCGTCACGTCCTCGACTGCGATCGCGCCACCTTGCTGACCCGCGCCCGCGACCCGCTCCCATCGGCCTTCGACCGCCTCTATCGCGCGCTCGTCGCCCGCCGAGTCGCGCGCGAACCTGTGGCATATATCGTCGGCCACCGCGAGTTCTGGGGCCTCGAGTTCGACGTCACGCCGGCGGTGCTTATTCCTCGTCCGGAAACCGAACTCGTCGTTGAGGAAGCGCTCGCGTCGTTGCCACGGCGCGACACCGTGCGTCACGTCATCGACGTTGGTACTGGCAGCGGCTGCCTCGCGGTGACATTGGCCATCGAGTTTCTTCCGGCGAGCGTCACCGCGACGGATACGTCGCACGAGGCATTGGCGGTTGCGTACCGGAACGCCGATCGCCACAACGTCATCGGGCGCATCACGTTCGTGCAGGCCGACGTGCTGGAGGAGGTCACGGGACCGGCCGACCTGATCGTGTCAAACCCTCCATACGTTCCTGCGGGCGATGCGGCAACGCTTCAACCTGAAGTAGCGCGCTACGAGCCCTCCTCCGCCCTCTATGGCGGGCCAGACGGGCTCGATGTGATTCGGCGGCTTGTCGGCAGCGCCCGCCAGCATCTTGCCGCGGGTGGCTGGCTCATTATTGAATTCGGCTTCGGCCAGGAAGCGGCCGTGTGCGAGGCCGCGCGGGAAGCGGGCTGGAACGTGGCGCGCATCCGCAGCGACTTGCAGGGAATCCCGCGAGTCGCGGTCCTCAGGAGGTAATGTGGCGGCTTGTCTCTTCTGCAAGATCGTCGCGGGGCAGATTCCCGCAACCATCGTGTTCCAGGACGACCACGTCGTGGCATTCAAGGACATCACGCCACGGGCTCCCACACATGTGCTCATCGTGCCGCGGCGCCACATCGCGAGCCTGAACGACCTCGGCGCAGGCGACGACGCGCTGGTCGGCGAAATGGTGCGAGCGGCCGCCGCCATCGCCAGGGAGCAGGGGCTCGCGGACCGCGGGTATCGCACCGTCTTCAACTGCAATGCCGACGCCGGCCAGACGGTTTTTCACATCCACCTGCATCTGCTCGGTGGACGCACGATGGCCTGGCCGCCGGGATAGGACTCAGAGCCTATCGCGCGAGCAGGTACTGCCCCCGCCCGGCCTCCCGCGCGAGAAAGAAATCCACCGCGCGGAAGCCGCGGCCGAAGTATGTCTGAAAAATCGTTCTCGTCGTCATGCGCCAGGCCAGGGCGAGGTCCGGCCGGCGCACTTGCATGTCGGTGAAGCTGGTGGGGATCTCAACGAGCAGACGACGGCCGGAATCGGCGTCCAGCATGGGGCGCCCCGGCTCGAGCCATTCCCCGGCGATCGTCGAAGGATTCACGAGAACGGCGGACATCACGGTACTGTCGCGCATCAAGGGGGACCCTGTCGCCGCGAGACGACGCTCCACGTGCGGCGTCGTCAACCGCCATTCTGCGACAAAGCGATCCGTGGGCGTGGCCTTGTGCAGCGGGCTACTCGATTCGCCGTAAATGTTCTCTTCGTACTCCTCGACCACGATGCCGAGTTTCGTGAAATTGAGATGCGCGTTGAGCGCCTGCAGAGGGTCGTAGGTCCACTCAATCAGATCGATGCCCATGCGCATCGCCTGTTCCCGCTGCGCGAGTTTGAGGCGAACGCCCAGGCCGCCCGCTCGCGCATCCGGGGTTACGCCAAGCATGTGCGACCACTGTATGGTCCGCCCGTCCTTCACAGCGGGGATCGAATAGACGAACCCCTTCATCTCGTCCGCTTCGTCGAACGCGCCGAGGAGAATGCCGCCGCGCTTGATCGTGACGATAAGGACCGCCGGTGGGACGACATCCTCCGCGTCGGCGTAACTCCACACGATCTTCTCGAGATCGGCCACCTTGCGGCACTCTCCGAGCGTTGTCAACGGACGGATTTGCATCTGGACACACCGACCCAGACTTCCTTACACACCCACTAATGGCGGTAGCTCGCGGAGGGACCGGATCACGGGCACGTCAGGCGGGGCCGTCACCGGACCCGACCGTGCGACGAGAACCCCGCGCATGCCGAGCCGCCTTGCGCCGTCTACGTCGTGTGTCAGGCTGTCGCCGACCATGACCGCTTCAGCTGCTTCCACGCGCGCCGCGCGGAGCGCGGCTTCGAAGATACTGCGATGCGGCTTCATATAGCCGTGCTCCACCGACGACACCGTGACAGCGAAGAGTCCCTGCAAATCGAAATGGGTCTGGAACGATTTCAGGCCCCGGTGCGAGTTCGAGATCAATCCCATCTTCAGCCCTGACGCGTGAAGCGTCCGAAGCACTTCGGGCACGTCGTCGTACATCGTGAAGTGCTGGCAGGCGGCCCACTCGTCGTAGATCTCGCGCGAACACTCGTCGACGCGCGGTCCGCTGCCGCCCATCCGCTCGATGATGTGGCTCGTATAAGCAATGAAGATCTCGGGGTCGTAGACATCGTCGAGGCTGTCGAGCATCGGCGCGGCGCTCGCGACGGCCTGCTCGAACTGCAGCGGGTCGACATCGATTCCGTAGCGGGCGCAGAACGCCTGGTAGCCCTCGCCCAGGAACGTCGGCCCTGGAAAGATCAGCGTGAAGTCGACATCGAAAAAGACAGCCTTCGCGGACGGTGGCATCTGGTTATT
>JBBQEJ010000179.1:0-10260 GCA_038320555.1 Vicinamibacterales bacterium
GTCAGACTGACCTCCGACGGTCCCCGATGTTCAGAGCTGACGACGAATTTCGCGCAGAGAGCGCCAAGCCCGCGGAGAAGACACGTAAAGAAGCGGCTGCTGGCACCGTTCCGGCGACTCGCGCTCGCGCGAGCAGGAGGGCCACAAGATCCCGAAAACAAACAGCGGGAGCTTCAGGCGCTGCTTGTTTTCGGAAGCCTGTGACCCTCCTGGCGCCGGCCGATGGCCGGCGTCGCCGGGACGGTGCTCGGCAGCCTTCTCGGCGTTCTCTGCGTCTCTGCTTGCTCCGCGCGAGATCGTCTTCTCCGCCTACTCTCGAGCGATGTCAAACTGTCTAGTGAAATGCCCAGAGCGCTGAGCGCCATCGCGCCTGACTGGTGGGACTACACGACACTCGATGCTGAGGTGATCGACGCAGCTGCCCGTCTGTCGCCGCGGGACCTGACGCGATTGTCGCGCCCGGGCTTCACCGTCGTCCTCTACGACAGGATCGAAGAGTTCTACCTGGCCGAGGCGCTCGAGTACGTTCACGCCTGGCGTCAAAGCACCGACGACAACCCCGTCGGCATCTGCGGACCGATCGGGCCCACCGAACAACTCCCGCTCGTCGCACGCATCGTCAACGCCCTGGATCTGGATGTGCGATCGGGACACTTCTGGGGAATGGATGAATGGTTCGACACGGCGACGGGTCGTGCAGTACCCGTCACCCATCCTCTGAGCTTCGAGCGCGCGGATCGCGAGCTGTGCTTCAGCCGCATCAGACGCTCCCTGCGCATGCCCGATCCACACCTGCACTTTCCGAAAGCCGACACGCGCGAATACCGTGCGTCGTGGAACGCCGGCGTGCGGTGCGCGGTGATGCAGGGGGGACAGGGGGACGTGAAACACTGGGCGTTCAACGACCCGCCCCAGCGCACGGGCCGGCACAAGAACGCGCCACCGACGCCTGCTGATTACCGGAAGCTGACGACGAGGGTCGTGAACCTGCACCCGTTGACAATCGCGCAGAACGCGCGCACGAGCGGCGGTGGCAATATCGCGAACGTGCCGACCAGGGCGATTACAGTCGGCCCGGCGGAAACCTGGAAAGCCGAGAAGGTTTCAATCTGGCACGCCGGCCATCACGACAACCCTTTCGGCCAGCGCCTCACCGCGTTCATGATCTCCAGGCGTATTGTTGATACGTCGGTCCCGATGTCGCTGCTCGCCGATCATCCGAACGTGCAGTTCAACTACTTCCGCGGCGGTCTCGGAACGTGTGAAGTGGAGATGCACTGATCTCCCGTTCCCAGTTCCCGGTTGCCAGTTCCCGGTAACTGGAAACTGGATACAACCCGCGTCAGTACATCACAAACGCCCACAGCGTATCCTCAGTGCCCACGAGCAGGTACTGACGCCCATCGAGCATGTACGTCTGCGGCGGGTTGGTCACGCGTCCGATCTTCGAGTGCCAGAGCGGTTTTCCGGTGTACGCGTCGTGGGCGACGATGTTGCCGGCGCCGTCCCCCGCAAACACCAGCTTCCCTGCGGTGGCCAGCACGCCGCCTCCGCCTCCGGCGCCCCCTTCGTACTTGAATCGCCACGCGGCCTGACCGGTCTTGTAATCGAGCGCGGTCAGAAAGCTTCCGCCCGTTCCGGCGCGCGACTCCAGCTTGCCGCCAAGGCCCATCGATCCGCGCGGGTCGGTGTCGAGCAGATAAAAGATCGAGTAAATATTATCCTCGCCGACATAGAACAGGCCCGTGTCCGGAGAAAACGCGGGCGGCTCCCAGTTGATCGTCCCGCCGGCGCTCGGTGACACGATCGAGCCTCCGACCGACGGATCCTTTTCCGGGTTGCGGATCGGCCGGCCTTTCTCGTCGAGGTGCTTCACCCAGTTGGTCGCCGATCCGTACTTGCTCGTCAGGAGATGTTCGCCCGTCACACGATCGAGGACGAAAAAGTACCCGTTGCGCGCCGCAGTCATCACGAGCTTGCGCATGCGTCCTTTGAACGGCGCGTTCACCAGGACGGGCGTCTGCGCAGAATCCCAGTCGTGCATATCGTGCGGCGCAGTCTGGTAATACCACGCTATCTTCCCGGTGTCGACGTTCACCGCAATGAGCGATCCGGTGAACAGGTTGTCACCCTCGCCACGACCCAGGGTGTAAGCCGGCGTCGGGTTGCCGGTGCCGAAAATGTACAAATGGGTTTCCGGATCGTACGCGCCCGGGAGCCACGGCTGCGCGCCGCCGTGCCTCGCAGCGTCGAGGCTCGGCCAGGTGTCGAGGCCCGGATCGCCCGGATTCATCGGCACCGTATAGAGCTTCCACTGCAGCTCGCCGGTCTCGGTATCGAAGGACTGCAGGAATCCCGGCATGTCGAGATCGTTGCCGGTGCCCGCGATCACGTGATTGCCGACGACGATCGGCGCCATCGTGGAGAAGTACTGCTGGTTGAAGTCGGAGATCACCTTGTGCCAGCGCTCTTTCCCCGTTTTCGCTTCGAGCGACACGAGGTAGTTGTCCGGCGTCTCCATGTAGAGGTAGTCCTTCCACATGCCGAAGCCGCGCGTGGCGATGTGCGTGCCGCCGCGCGTTTTCCAGAAGTAGTGCCATAGCTCCCGGCCGTCCCGCGCATCGATCGCCCACCCGTTATCCGGAGCAGTCAAGTACAACGTGCCATCGACCATCAACGCCGACGCTTTGATCGTCGGGGGGCCGCCAGCCGGGAAATCGCCGGAGCCTTCGCCGCCGATGATCAGACTCGCGCCTCCTCCCCCGCGATCTCCAGCGCCATCCAGCGAGCCGCCAGTCAGCCGGGCGGTCCACGCCAGCGTGAGGTTCTTGACGGTCACGCGGTTGATCTGCGTCAGCAGGCTGTAACGCTTGCCGGAATAGTCGCCGTTATAGGTCGGCCACTCGTCGGACAGCGGCTTGAGGAGCTTGTCGGGATCGAGACTACGCCCTTGCGCCAGCAGAAAGACAGGAGCAAAGAGGAGCGATGCCGTGACCAGGAGTTTTTTGAGTGTCATTTGAGTGTCGCCAGGTACGCGGTTACGTCGTGCATGTCCTTGTCGGTCAACATTGCTGGCAGCGATTTGTGCGCCTCGAGGGGATCCTTGACCTCGACCTTCGGACGATCGCCGTCGCGACGGAACGTGCGGAGGCTGCCGTCGTCGAGCAACAGTGTCACGAGGAAGTTGTCGAGTCGCGCCAGCTGCCCCTGGATTTTCTCCCCGTTGGGCACCGTGACGGTCGCCGTCACCTTGCGACGGCCCGATGTGCCGGTTTCGGAAGCTCTGGCGCCACGACCGCCGCGCCCGCCACCCTCACCGCCAACCACCCAGTAGTTCTGCAGGGCCTTGGCCTCCGGAATTTTCGACCCGATCCCGGCAAGATCGCCCGCCGGCGAGTGGCAACTGCTGCACTTCGCAGCAAAGTAGACCTCGCCCGCTTTCGCGTCTCCCACCATCGCGTTTGGCAGAGCCGCGTCGTTCTCGGGCGGAGCGCCTTGATTTCGGGCGGTCGCAAGCACGCTGTGGATGTATTCAGCGACTGCCAGAACATCAGCATCCGGCAAGGGCAGGGCCGGCATTCCCCGTTCTGCTCGCGCTCCGTGAACGATCGGCAGAATCAACTCACCCTTCTGGTCCATCAGGACCACGGGGGACCGGAGGAGGTTCGGCCCCCCTGTGACACCGCCGCGCAGATCGACGCCATGGCAGGCGCTGCAATTCGCGACAAAGAGCGGCTTCCCGCGTGCGATCAATTCAGGATCGCCGGGCGGACGTTGCTGCGCTGGAAAGGTCGCCATGCCGCGTCCTTCGCCCTGGCCGCGACCGCCCCGGCCGGCGGGAGCAGGCGTCTGCGGAGTGGCCGCGGGCGGCGCTTGTGGCGGCCCACCCTGCGCGCCAACATCGCTGGCGATCACGGTGAACCCGGCCAGCGCCGCCGCAAGGAATGCCTTCGTCATATTCATCAATCACCTCGAGGGCGGATCACGCTGAATCCAGGATCATATGCGGGCGCGCGCCTTGTCGTCTACACGCTGCACCGTCCCGGCGGTCTATCGTACTCGGCGGAAACGCGACGATTTCGCGCGAGCCATCGAGAAGGAATAGGATAAGCATCCAACGAGGTGCTGCATGCGTGCGATTCGAGGTCTGTTCATCATTCTGATCGGAGCGATCTGTCTGATTCCCGGGTTGTCAATCCCGCGGCTGATCGGGGCGCAGGGAACCGCGGCCAGACAGCTGCGCATTATTGCGTTCGGCGCGCATCCGGACGATGCCGAGCTGAAGTTTGCGGGGACGGCGACGTTATTCGCGGCGCAAGGTCATAAGGTCAAGCTGGTCGCGCTCACCAACGGCGACGTCGGCCATTTCTCGCAGGCTGGTGGCCCGCTCGCGCAGCGGCGCAAAGCGGAGGTCGAGGCGTGCCATGCCCAGCTCGGGGTGGCCACCGATGTGCTCGACATCCACGACGGCGAGTTGATGCCGGATCTCGAGACGCGGAAGAAGGTGGCGAATCTGATTCGCGACTGGCAGGCCGACATCGTCCTGTCGCACCGTCCGTGGGACTATCATCCAGACCATCGCGCCGTCGGCAAGCTCGCCGAAGACGCGGCCGTCGTCGTAGCCGCCCCCTACTTTGCGCCATACACGCCGCCCACCAAGGGCAATCCGATCTTCCTGTTCTACTCCGACAACTTCAAGAAGCCCTACCCGTTCGATCCGATCATCGCGGTCGGCTTCGACGATGTAGCGCAGAAGAAATGGGACTGCATTTCGGCGCTGCCGTCGCAATTCGGCGACGCTGATTCATGGCAGGCGCGGTACGGCCGGAACGTCCCCACCGACGAGGCGGGACGAAAGGCGTACCTCATTGAAGGCGTGAAACAGCGCAACGCGGACGTGGCGAACCAGTATCGCAATCTGCTGGTACAACTCTACGGTGAGCAGAAAGGTCGCGCGATCAAGTACGCCGAAGCGTTCGAGCTCAATCAATACGGCAGCGGCGCGACCGTCGACCAGCTCAAGGGGATGTTTCCCACGTTCCCGCACTAACGCTACTCTGCCTGAGGTTTGAGTTGCGCCCGATGTCGGCTGCAGAGGCGCAGCGGCAAACCCGAGCCCGCCTTCGTTCGAGCTCTATATCCTCCTCGAACTACGGCGAGGCCGCGCCGTAGCTTTAGCGGAGGCGGGCCGACGGCGCTCCGTAAGACTGCCGCGGAAGGGACGTTTTTCCACGCGGCGAAAGGGAGCAAGACGCTGTCCTGCCGACGGGCCGACCGCTCGGTTTCATTCCAGCCGGCGCCTGGTTTGATTAGACGTCGCAGATTGCGATGGCTTTCTCGAGCGTGGCGATTGGGTCGTTTCCCCGCGACGGCGAGTATTCATGCGAGACGAACCCGGCATAGCCGAGCTCCGCAATCGCCTGCATGACGAAGCGGTAGTTCAGTTCCTGCGTGTCGTCAATCTCGTGACGGCCGGGGTTGCCTCCCGTGTGGAAATGGCCGATCCACTGGAAGTGATCGCGGATGTTGCGGACGATGTCGCCGTCCATGATCTGGGCGTGGTAGATGTCGTAGAGAATCTTGACGCGGGGTGAGTTCACGCGCTTCATCACGTCAACTCCCCACGCGATGTGATCGAACATGTAGTCCTTGTGATTCACCTTGCTGTTCAGGTACTCCATGCAGATCGTGACCTGCTTGTCTTCCGCGTGCGCTTTGATCGCGTTCAGGAAGGCGACGCAGTTGTCCGCGCCTTCGGCATCGGCCATGCCGTTGCGGTTGCCGGAAAAACAGATAATGTTCGGCACCGCGTTGGCGGCCGCCTCGTCGATGGCCGGGTTCAGGAGTCCCGCCAGTTTTTCGTGATTCTCCTTGCGATTGAGCGCGACCGGAATGCTGCCGCCGGGTCCGCCGGGATACATCGACGCGACGAGGCCGTACTTTTTCAGCGTCGGCCAGTCGGCGGGACCGATCAGGTCGAAGCCCTTGATGCCCAGCCGCGCGGCCTCGCGGCAGGAGTCGTCGAGGACGGCTCCCCGGCCGAACACGCCGCGCGTAACGCCCTGCTTGATCCGGCCTTTGCGTGGGGGGACCGCTGCAGGCGCGGCCTGTGCGCCCGGAGCGGCCTGGCCGATGGGGACGGTCGTCGCTCCGGCGACGAGGGACGCGGTGACGGCCCCGAGAAACTCTCTGCGTTCCATTGAACACCTCGCAAGAAGGGGCGCACAGGCGCCAGGCGGCTGTTAAGATACGGGAAATTGCTCTCGGCTTCCAGTTTCCAGTCGCCAGTTTCCAGTTTCCAGTTTCCAGTGAGGAATCCGGAACTGGCTACTGGCCACCGGTTACTGGCTACTGGTAACTACTGCGAAGGAAAGAACTCCCAATGCACCGACTCTTTATTGCCTGCTTGCTCCTTCTGGTCGTCGTATCGCTGAGCGTGTTCGGGCACGCGCAGGGATCGTCCCCTGCCCCAAAGGGCATGCTCGTGTACTTCGGCACGTACACCGGACCCAAGAGCAAGGGGATCTACGTGTCGCGTCTCGATCCCGCGTCAGGTACGCTGACTCCCCCGCAACTTGCGGCTGAAGCTTCGAGCCCGAGTTTTCTTGCTGTGCATCCCAGTGGGGCATTTCTGTATGCCTTGAACGAAGTCAATGCCTTCGGGGGCAAGCCGACCGGTTCGGTGAGCGCGTTCGCGGTTGATCGACAAAGCGGACTTCTCAAGGAGCTGAATCAGCAATCCTCGGTCGGCCCCGGCCCCGCCCATCTCATTGTCGACAAGGACGGACGAAATGTCCTCGTGGCGAATTACGGAGGCGGAAGCGTCGCGGTCGTGCCAATCGGCAAGGACGGCCGGCTGAAGTCTCCTTCCGCCTTCGTCCAGCACACCGGATCCAGCGTGAACCCGCAGCGGCAGAAGGAACCGCATGCGCACTCAATCAACCTGGACCCGGCGAATCGTTTCGCCTACGTTGCCGATCTCGGACTCGACAAGATCCTCGTGTACCGGTTCGACGCCGGCAAGGGGCTGCTGACCCTCAATGACCCGTCGTCGGTGAGCCTGAAGCCGGGCGCAGGCCCACGGCACCTGGCGCTCGATCAGGCCGGCAGATTTGCGTACGTCATCAATGAGCTGAACTGCACGATCACCGTGTTCAGCAACGACACCGCCAAGGGTGAGCTGCGGGAAGTGCAGACGATCTCGACGCTGCCCCCCGGGCAAGCGATGCAATCGAGCTATAGCGGCGCCGAGGTGCAGGTGCATCCATCCGGCAAATTCCTGTATGCGTCGAACCGCGGGCACGACAGCATCGCGGTCTTCACGATCGATCCGGGCACCGGACGGTTGACGTATGTGGAAAACGAGCCAACCCAGGGCAGCACACCTCGCGGGTTCGGCATCGATCCGGACGGCGGTTACCTCCTCGCCGGGAATCAGAAGTCCGACTCCGTGGTCGTATTTCGAATCGACCCGCAAAGCGGAAAGCTGGCGCCGACCGGCAACAAGATCGAAGTCGGTGCGCCGGTGTGTGTGAAATTCGTGCGATGAGGCTGGCGGCTGGCGACTGGCGAAACAAGAAGTCACCACCAGCACAAATAGTCAATGGCGAGCTGCGAGTTGCTCATCGCTAACCGCGAGTCGCTGGTCGCCTACCGCGAGGCGCTCTACTTTCGCGCAGGCACTGCGCCGACGCCCGCGCCCGTCAGCTGCCCGGTGTCCATCATGCCGTCGCGAATGGTGAACAGGCCCGGGAACCGCGCCTCCCACGCACGATTGGCGCTCGGAACGAACTGGCGCGCGTTGGCCTCGATGCCCTCGTTCCCGGGGACGCGCGCCGCGATGCCCGCCGAGTGAATCAGCGACGCCCCAGGACACGTGAGATCCTGCACGCACAGGAACATCCCGAACTTCTGTGCCGCCGCGGCCATGAGCATGGCGTGGGTCTGTCCCTTGCACGCCTTGAGTGCGACACCCGTGTAACCCATCTCGCGCGCGAGGAGCAGGGCCTCGAGATCGGTGAGCGACTCGTCGATGACGACGGGTCGCAGCCGGGCGGCCTCGTGCATCACGTTCGCCCGATCTTTCTTGAGATCTCGCGCCGTGGGCTGCTCGATGTAAAGAATGCGCTCGAACCCGGCCGGCGTCGCCTCGCGCACACGGCGCAGGAACTCGAGCAGGTACGCGACGCTCGGGCAACCTTCGTTGAAATCGAGTGAGTATTTCCAGTCCGTCACGCCCCGTGCCGCCTGCGCGCGGTTGACGATGCGATCGATGCGGACGACGCGCTCGAAGTCTGCCGCGAGATCGCCGCCGTTGAGCTTGATCTTGAAACGAATCAGGCCGTCGCGCGCAATCCACTCTTCGAACGTATTCGGCAACCCGTCGTCTATCCTGGTTCTGAGGTCGGAAGCCTCGAGCGGATCGCTGGCGCCCACTGAGTGGAAGACCGGCATGCGGGGTTTCGGCGCCGACGGCACATAACGATCGATGTACTCCCCCTTGAATGACGGGCCGAGATCCGCCGACAGATCGCGGCTCATGAAGGATCGGCCGTACGTGTCGTACACACTGAGTCCGAAAGCCTTTCCGTAGGCATCGTGGATGGCCGCGTCGAAGGCGCTCGCGACGACAAGCGTGCACAGCTTTGGAATCGGAACCGGCAGCCCCTGGGCCCGCGAGAGCGCATCGGCGGCGCGGAGATACTCCGGCTCGAGCGTTCGGGAGAGATCGATCGGATGGCCTGCCTCGTCGCACGCGGCGGTCACGTCGCGCAGTTTCCCGGCAAGCGCGCGCATGGCGCCAATCCCGGCGTCCTGCGATGCGGCGGGAAACGCCCACGCATTGCCGAGCGTCATCGAGCCGAAGCCCCAGGACTCTCGGCCATTTCCGGTCCGCACCCGGCAATTGACGTTGAGGAGCGTGACGCGATCGACGGAACGGCCGCCGAACTGGTACGGCGCGCGATATTGGAAATCCTCGAAGCCGTGATCGACTTCCAGGATACGGATGTCGTTCGAACGCGCCATTATGGCCGCGGGCGCACGGCTTGAATTCCGCCGCCCGAGCGCCAGGACCGGAGCGGCGCAGGCGCGCTGAAGCAGCGCTCGTCGCGTAAGACCACGCGCGGTCCACAAAGCCATCGGCCGCGCTAGTACGACGCGCCCTTCGTCACCGGCGTTCGTTCGGCTTGTTTCAGGATGCCGCGCATGTACTCGGCGGCGAGCCGTGCGTTGAGATCGGCAAATTCGATCCCCACCGGCTCCCCGTTCACCTTCGGCAACGGATGGCACAACTCGTAGCCGAGGTATCCGTCGTATCCGATCGCCTGCATGCCGAGCGCGAAGTCCAGGTAGTAATCTTCCGGCGTCAGGGTTTCATCCGGATTGCGCACGAGGCCACGCACCGAGCCGTCGGCATCCTGCTGGTACTCGCCGCCGTAGTGCGACAGCACCTGCAGACCGGCGACCTCTCGCGCCACCTCCTGCATCGCCGTGATGCCCTGCCGTGCGGCAAGCGGCGCATCGAGACAGGCCATGAGATGGGGAGAGCCGACGTCGCGAATCATGCGCAGCATGTCCGCGGGACTGTTCGTCACGGGTGCATGGTTCTGCAGCGCCAGCGTGACGCCTGCGTCCCCCGCCATGCGCGCCGATTCGGCCAGACCTTCCCGGCACCACTCCCAGGTCTGCTCGGGTGAGGTATCCAGATGCGCCTCTCGCCAGATCTGCCGCGCCTTGGTGTAGCGCGCACCCTCTGGCGTGATCGTCACTCCCGGCCAGGCGGCGAACATCCGGAGCGTCTTGACGCCGAAATCGGCCGTCATGCGAATCAGATCGCGCACGTACAACAGTTGACTCTCCCGGTATTCCGGGACCGGACTGCTGAAATCGTTGTTAGCGGCGACCGCGTAGATCTCGATACCGGCATCCTGCGCCTTCAGCTGAAGTTCCTGGCAACGGCGCCGCGGCAGATCGAGGGGGCTGCCGTGGGGCCTTTTCCCGTCAATCTCGACCCCCTCGTAGCCGTACTCCCGCGCGCGATCGATCAATTCCTCGATCGTGAGCGCGCGCCCGCGATACCACACACCCAGGTAGGTAATGCTGTAGAGTCCAAGCTTCATCGCACCTCTCCTCTGCTGCTCCGGAAATCTGTAGGCCGATATTACACCGGGACCTCGAACCGTGCAGGAAGAACACCTACGATCGGCCTGCCGTCCATGACGAATCGATGCGGCACCCTGCTAACGCTCGTCGCGGCCG
>JBBQEJ010000180.1:0-10252 GCA_038320555.1 Vicinamibacterales bacterium
CTTGAGGAGGCCGGTACGAGGGCACGACTGAGTTTCTAGGCCGCGCACGCGCGTGCGTGCGCACTCCGCCCCGGCGGAGCCTGAGCCTCAATAGGTGTTGGGTGCCGCGTCATTGACGCGCACCAGATCTGGAAACGAAGACGGCATTGAACGGGACCGCCGTGATTGGAAGGTTCTTTCGTACGGTCGCGCGTCTTGCTGACCCGACGACCGGCCGGAGAAGATCTGCGTACTTGACGGGAGGAGGGCTGATAGGTGTTATGCGGATTGCCACCTGTAACCATATACGTTACACTGGTTGCAGTGCCGATCAAGGGATTTCGACACAAGGGCTTGGAACGCTTCTTCTGCACGGGCACCAAGGCCGGAATTCAAGCCAAACACGTCGACCGCCTGCGCCTGATCTTGGGCCGGCTGAACGTCGCTACCGGCCCCGGGGATATGAATCTGCCGGGGCTTGGGCTGCACGAACTTAAGGGAGTGCGAGCTGGAACCTGGGCCGTCAAGGTCAGTGGCAACTGGCGCATCACATTTGTGATGGCGGATGGAGACACCGACCGCGTCGACTATGAGGACTATCACTGAAGCGCAGCCATGAAGATGCATAACCCGCCACATCCGGGCGAAGTCCTGCGAGATCTCTGCCTCACGCCACTGCGCTTGACGGTGACCGACGCGGCGCGCGCGCTCGGCGTGAGCCGGAAGACGTTGTCGAGCATCTTGAATGGGCGATCCGGCATCAGCGCCGAAATGGCTGTACGTCTCTCCATCGCCTTCGCGACCACGCCCGAGAGTTGGCTGAACCAGCAGCTCCAGTACGACCTTTGGCAGGCCGAACGGAATCGCAAGAAGCTGCGCGTCAAGAGACTCTCCGCTGCCTAACGGGCGTGGATTCAATTCCGTCTAACGTGCTGCGTTTCAGCCGCGGCGGCTCATGATTCCCACGGCCGCCGTCGGCTGCAAGTGATGTGGACTCCTCCCGGTTCCGGCGGCAGAATTTGCCGCGACGACTGACGCTGTGCCTACTGAAAAGTTCGTTCCTGTTGGCGCTGTTGAAGTTACCGCCAACGAAGGATAGGCTCGTCTTCGCGATGATGTCCGCTCTGATCTCGCTGCTGCTGACTCTCCGAGGATTGGCGCGGCTGGACTAACCAAGCGATCGATTTCTATCGACGGTGCAGAACGATTCTACTGGGCGAACCGCAGCTTCCTCATCAGCGCCAGGAAGCGTGGCTCCGATCGGAGCGGATCAAAGATGCGATCCTTCCCGAGCCACCCCATCATCTGCGAATCGGCCGCGTGCGCTCGTTCAAGGTAGTCGAGCGCGAGCGTGCGATTGCCGAGGCCGAGATGCACCATCGCCACGTTGAACGGCAATACCTCGCCGTGCGGGGACGTCTGCTTGAGATGCTCAAATTCTGCCATCGCGTGGGCTCGATCGCCTGACGCGCCATAGGCGTACGCGAGCCATGCCGTCACGAACGCGGGCGACTCCAGCGCCTTGGCCTTCTTCAACGACGGGATGGCATCGGTGAACTTGCCTGCTTCAAGGTCGGCCCACCCATAAATCATCGGAGCAAAGAAGAATGTCGGATCGAGCTCCGACGCCCTTCTGGCCTGCTCCTTCGCGGCCTCGTAGTTGCCTTGAAACATGAGCGCCATGGAATTGTCGATCGGGATTTGCGGGGACAGCGGATCCAGTTCAGCCGCGAGCTTGCCCTGGGCTATCGCCTCGTCGAGCCGTCCTTGGAATCCCAGTGCCAGGCCGAACTGATCGTGCGCGAAGGCGTAGTTGGGATTGAGCGCGAACGCTCGTCGAAATTCGCGCTCGCAGCCCGCCCAGTCGAACTCGTAGAACAGTTTGAAAACGGCGAGCGAGGTATGAGCTTCGGCGGAATTGTCGTCGAGTTGGATGGCCCGTTCGGCCGCCGCCTTGGCCTTGGGCCTCGCTTCCGCAGAGGTCAGAAAGCCTTCGTTGTAGCCGGCCCAGAGGTACGCATCTGACAGCCCGGAGTGCGCTGGCGCGAAGTTCGGACTCAACCTGACCGCTTCTTCGAACTGTGCGATCGCTTTTTTCAGATTCTCGTCACTTGGGCGGTTGAAGAAGTACCGGCCCTTGAGATAGGCGTCGTGCCCCTCGGGATTCACAACTGGCGCGGCGGCCAGCCGCGACTGCTCGGTCGGCGTCAACTGCACATGGATCTCACGCGCGATGGCCGACGCCAGTTCATCCTGGAGCGCCAGGACATCCCGCGAGTTACGCTCGAAGCTCCTGGCCCACAGGTGCTTGTCCGCCCGCGCGTCGATCAGCTGCGCCGTGATCCGCACTTTGTCGCCCACTCGCAGCACAGACCCTTCCACGATCGCGTCGACGTTCAATATTCTGACAATCTCGGGCGTGGACGGCCGATGGTCGCCCTTAAACTGCATCACCGAGTTGCGCGAGATCACGCGAAGCTGGCTGATCGTCGCAAGGTCGGTCGTGAGTTCGTCCGTCATCCCTTCGGCGAAATAGTCCTGACCAGGATCTCCTGAATAGTTGTCGAGCGGAAGGACGGCGATCGAGCGAATGGCACCAGGCGCGGTCGCCGCCTCCGGCGCGCGCGAGGCCGGGCCCAAGACTCCGGAACGCACGAGCCCTGTTGCCGCCGCTCCGATGAGGAGAACGATCGTGCCACCCACTGCCAACCGTCTCCACCGGGCCGTGCTGCCGCCACCGGCGGTGTGCCCGCCAACTGCACCGGACGACACATCCAAGCGTGCGAGATCGGCGCGCATGTCCGCGACGGACGCGTAGCGCTCCTCGACATTCTTTGCCAGCAGACGCTGCAACAGGATCGTCACCGCTCGAGGGACGTCGCCGCCGAGCGCGGGCGGTTCCCGAAGCACGGCGGAAAAGGTCTCCATCGCGGATGGCTGACGGAACGGATGCCGCCCGCCAGTCATCTCGGCCAGCATCACGCCGAAGGAAAAAAGATCGGATCGCACATCGAGCGGTGAGCCTTTCACTTGCTCCGGCGACATATAGTCCGGCGTGCCGACGATGGTGCCTTGGAACGTGAGTTGGCCTCCCGTCGCGCGAGTGGCGGTGTCGGGCGACGACAGAACCTCGACGCGTTTGGCCAGGCCGAAGTCCATGACCTTCACGTGGCCCTGCGGGGTGAGCATGACGTTGGAGGGCTTCAGGTCGCGATGCAGAAACCCGCCGTAATGCGCTTCCTGGAGCGCCTCGGCAATCTCCCCGGCCACGCGAAGGGCCTCGGGCAGCGGCATTCGGCCTTCGAGCAGCCGTTCATGCAGCGTCGTTCCGGCGATGTACTCCATCCAGGAACAAGGCATCGCCGTCCTCACCAATCTCGAAGAGTTTGCAGATATAGGGGTGGTCGAGCGCGGCGACGGCCATCGCCTCGCGGCGGAGGCGTTCGCGCGCGTGGCTGTCGGCGGCCAACGCGGTCGGCAGAAGCTTGATGGCGACGTGACGATCGAGCCGAGGGTCTCGAGCGCGGTACACCTCGCCCATTCCGCCGGCGCCGAGGGCAGAAACGATCTCGTAGGGGCCAAGTTGTGTGCCGGGGGTGTGGGCCAAACGCTGTCCATTATATGGGCGACATGGAGCGCGCACTCGATTGCTCCTCATCAACGCCGCAGTGCTGAACGACAGCATCCCGTGCGCAGGTCCCCTCAATCCGGGCGTGGATTCGGGCCAGGCGCCCGTGATCGAATTCGCCCTGCCGGTTCCAACGGACTGAGACCGGGCGGTAACGGACGGCCGGCACCGCCGCCCACGACCGGGACGGGGCAATCAAGATGCCGCCCCCCCAAGCACTGCTGATGCGAAGTCACGCTGCTTCCGGGTTCGCAGGACTAGGACATCACGATTCGGAAGGAGAGATTGCCAATTCATGTTGCCTTTCAACAGGACCGGTATTAATATCCCCCGATTCTGTTGAGAGCAACGTGAGCGCGGAAGTCCCCTACGGCACACTGGATCTGATGGTGCTGAAGATGCTGGCCACGATGGGCCCGCTGCACGGCTACGGTATCGCCCGGCGCATCGAGCAGGCCGCCGCCGGGGCGCTCGCGCTCAACCAGGGCACCATCTATCCCGCGCTCTTGCGGCTCGAGCAGAAGGGCTGGATCGGCAGCGAGTGGGGTACCAGCGACAACAATCGGCGGGCGCGCTTCTACGCGATCACCAGGTCCGGCCGGCGCCAGCTCGCGACAGAAGCGGCGCTGTGGGCGCGGACCGTCTCGATCGTGAACCGGCTCCTGGAGGATGGGTCATGACCCGCATCCGAGTGCTGATATCCCGCGTATTCGACCTGCCGTTCTCGCGCCGGCGCGAGCGGCGGCTCGCGGAGGAGATCCGCGAGCATCTCGATCTGCTCACCGAACAGTACGCCGACGCCGGGTTGCCGCCCGACGATGCGCGCGCGGCCGCGCGGCGCGCGTTCGGCGGCGTCGATCAGGTCAAAGAGGCGCATCGTGAACAGCGCGGGCTGCCGTTCGTCGACACGCTCGGGCAGGACGTCCGCCTTGCGGTCCGGATGATGCAACGGCATCGCGGCTTCGCCCTGACGGCGGTGCTGGTGCTCGGCCTTGGCATCGGTGTGAATAACATGCTGTTCACGATCCTCAACGCGCATACGCTGCGCGGCCTGCCGATCCGGCAGTCTCACCGGGTCCTGTTCATCTCCAGCCTCGACGATCGCGGGGCCGACCGCGGCCTGTCGTTCGCCGACTATGCGGACATCCGGAGTGCCGCGCGGCGCTACCGCGAGATCGCCGCCTTTCGCAGCGGTCCGATGATCGTCGCCGGCGATGGCCATGCCGCCGAGCGGCTCGACGGCGCGTTCGTGACCGCGAATGCCTTCGACGCGCTCGGCGTGCAGCCCGTGCTCGGTCGTGGATTCGCGGCTTCCGACGATCGGCTGGGCGCGGCCGGGGTCGCCATCCTCAGCCACACCGCGTGGGTGACGCGATACGGCAGCGAGGTCGCCGTGCTCGGCCGCACGATGACCGTCGACGACCGCCCCGTCGTGCTGATCGGGATCCTGCCCGATCGCTCCGGCTTTCCCGGCACGGCCGCGGTCTGGCTGCCGTTGTGGCAGGAACCCGGACTGGCAGCGCAGCGCCGCGACGAGCGAACTCTTCAGGTCTTCGGCCGCGTCGCCGACGACGCGCGTGTCGAGGACGCGATTGCCGAAGTCACCGGCCTCGCGGAGCGCCTTGCGACCCAGCATCCGGACACGAACCTGCACACGCGGGCGCGAGTAGTCCCGATCAACGACCGATTCCTCGGTCGTCCGACGGATACCGTCTGGGTCGCCTTCATGACCGTCGGCTTCATCGTGCTGTTGATTTCCTGCGCGAACGTGGCGAACCTGATGCTCGATCGATCGCTGCTGCGGGCGCGAGAGCTGGCCATCCGCGCGTCGGTGGGCGGCAGCCGCCTCCGGCTCATCCGCCAGTTGCTGGTGGAGGGCACGGCGATCGCGGCGACCGGCGCCGGCGTCGGCCTGCTGGTGGCGATTGGCGGGATCCGCGTCTTTCGCAGCGCCATCCCGAGTGACGCGCTCCCCTACTGGTTCGACTATTCCATCGACTGGCGGGTCCTCACTGCGCTGATCGGTGTGTCGGCACTGACGGTCCTCGTCTTCGCCCTGCTTCCCGCCATCCAGGCTTCGAGGACGGACATTGTCGCCGTGCTCAGGGACGGAGGCCGTTCCAGGTCGTTCGGCCGGCGGCGGCTGTGGCCGTCCGTGTTCCTCGGGGCACAGATCGCGCTGGCGGTGGTGCTGCTCGCCCACTTCGCGGTCAGCCTTCGCGTCATCCCCCCAAGCCTTCCCAGCGACAGCATCTTCGATCGGACCGACATCGTCACGGCGGGACTGGCGCTGCCTGCCGCGACCTATCCGTCCACCACGGAACGCTCGGCGTTCTACGACGCTCTGCTCGACCGACTTCGCGCGAGTACGTCGATCACCGCCGCGGCCATCGCGAGCACGGTTCCCTCTTCAGGCGGTGACGTGAGAGTCGTGGCCGTTGAGGACAGGGGCGGAGCCGACGACAGCGTGGGCCGGACCGTACTGGCCATCTCAGTCACGCCGGACTACTTTCGCGTCCTTGGTCTTTCGCTTCTGCAGGGACGGGAGCTCGAGGCCACGGACGGTCGTCCAGGTCAGGAGAACGTCGTCGTCAACGAGGTCTTCGTACGGGACCATTTCCCGGGAGAGCGCGCGATCGGCCGGCGCATCGCGCTCGCCGCGCCCGAGGCATCGAAGGACGCCACCCCACGGTGGACCACCATCGTCGGCATCGCTCCGGCGATCCGGCAAGGCCGCCCGCCGGTTCCGGAGGCGATCGTCTACGGTCCCTTCCGGGCCGGTGCTCCAGCCAACGGGTCGGTGATTGTTCGTGGGGCGGTCGATACCGCGACCGTCGTCGCTGGCCTCCGTGAGGCCGTGCAAGGCCTCGATGCGTCCCTGCCGATCTTCCGGGCGCGCACGCTCGCCAGGGTACGGGAGGATGCGGTCTGGAATGGCCGGGTATCGAGTCGCTTGATCACATTCCTCACGTTCATCGCCGTCTTCCTGTCCGCGATCGGGCTCTATGCGGTGACGGCACACGGCGTCAGTCAGGAGCGGCAGGAGATCGGCATCCGCGTTGCGCTGGGTGCGGGGCCCCGTCAGATCGTGGGCCGCGTACTGGGCCGCCTCATGCTGCGGACGGCTGGCGGGTTTGGCGCCGGCGTGCTGTGCACGGCGCTGTGGGATTGGATGTTGCCAACCGGCGCGGCGACCGTCCGGTCGACGGACCTGCTGTCGCTGGTGATCGTTGGCGCGATCCTGCTTGGCATTCTGGTGCTGGCGTCCATCGTGCCCAGCCGGCGGGCCAGCCGTGTCGACCCGCTCGTCGCGCTGCGGGTCGAGTGAGGAGGCAAGGATCTGATCGAGGCGGGCACAAACGCTCTCCACCGGGGTCTAAAACCCGCATGCCTGCGATGGCCCTCGCACGAGCGGTCCAGGCCGCAGTCGTCAGCGTCTCGGCCTTCTCGCAAGCCGGGTGCGGACGATCGACCGCCGTGGTCTCCGATCCAGTACCGGGACTGCCCGCGGCACAGCAACGGACGATCACCCGCACGGAGCTCGGCTATCAATGGCCGTTCACCGTCGGTGTGGGTACCGTCGCCTGTGATGGCGGGGCGCTGGCATTTCGCTCGGGCGGAACGACCTACGCGCTGAGCCGGACAGTACCAACTGAGAAATAGTGGATGCAGCCTAAGTTCTCGGTCGTGGTTGCCGGCACGCCATTCTGCAACGGCAAGTTCCAGCGCAAGTCCCAGAGTTGGTTCCCGGTGCCGCCCCACGTTGCGGTTCTCAAGTACGAGTATCTCCGACGGAAGACCATCCGATGCCTGCCTTACGAGGAACTCTCCACTCCGCTGCGAATAACTACGACGTTTCAGCGGCTATGTGCCCCACGTATTGAACGAAATGAACACACCAAGGTAGCAGCTAGCAATCGTGACCTGCAAGCCGTGTTAGCTGTTTCGCCCGCCGCGCACATGGCGGTCGCGTGTCGGTTCCAGCCTGAAGCGGATTTCCTTTGACATGCTACGTTTGTAGCATTATGCTTCGTTTGTAGCGTGTTCGCGTCGGGGGGATCGGAACGAAGGCATTCACAAACGTGTGTCCCCACCGCGCGGTTCCCAGCCACACGGAGTTCATATGCCACCGACCAAGAAACTGAGCCGGCGCGAGCGCGAAATCATGGAGGTCCTTTACGCGTTGGGCGACACCGCGTCAGCGGAGGACATTCGGGAGCGCCTCTCCGATCCTCCGAGCTACTCCGCGGTGCGCGCGATGCTGGTCAGGCTCGAGGCCAAGGGATCCATCAGGCATCGGGCCGAGCGCTTGCGTTACGTCTATTCTCCGACCACGTCGCGGGCGGCCGCCCGGAAGAAGGCCGTCGGCCAGTTGATGCGCGTCTTCTTCGGCGGATCGGCCAGCGAGGCCGCGGCGGCGTTGCTCAAAGAGGAACAGTGGAGCGACGCCGAGCTCGTGGCGCTGCGCGCGCAGATTGAACAAGTACGCAGGAACCGGAGGCAGCCATGATGCCAACTCTTAGTGAGGCCGCCGTGATGGTGGGCCAGTCGGTCGAGCTGTCCATTGTCGCCAAGGCGACCGCGATTGTCGTCGCCGGTCTCGTCGCCGCGCGGCTGGCGTCACGCGCGCGTGCGTCGGTCCGCCACCTCCTTCTGGCGGCCACGTTCGCGGCACTCGTCGCGCTCCCGCTCCTGCTGGTCGCCGGACCGCAAGCCACCATCGACGTACCGGTCGCCCACACGCGCGGGGCCACCGCAGCGGCGGTGGCTGTGCGTCCGGCGTCCGTTGCGCAACCCGGTGCCGTTGATGGGGCGACCCTCAACCGTCAATCCCACCACCTGTCAGGACTGATGGTGGCGCGAGCGGTCTGGCTCGCCGGAGCCGCGATCTTCCTCGCCCCGATCCCGAGCGTGTTGTGGCGTCTTCGCCGAATCCGGCGGACCGGCCTGCCCTGGCCTGATCTGCGCACGCAGGCCCACGCACTCGCGCTCGCCACAGGGATTCGCAGGCCAGTCGAGCTCATGCGGCACGAACACGTGCCAGGGCCAATCACCTTCGGCGTGCTGCGGCCCGTAGTCGTCATGCCCGCCGATGCCAGCGAGTGGCCCGAGGCCGACGTACGCCGGGCCGTCGTTCACGAGCTCGAGCACGTCCAACGCTGCGATTGGGTGGTCCTGCTCGTCGCTCGCGGCATCTGCGCCTGTTACTGGTTCCACCCCCTGGCGTGGGTCGCGTGGCGCCAGCTGTCGCTCGAGGCCGAGCGGTCCTGCGACGATGCCGTTGTACTCAACGAGGAACGGACCGATTACGCCGACCAACTGGTCACGCTCGCTCGGCGCTTGTCGGCCACAGAGGAGGCTCCGATGCTTGGAATGGCGAATCGAAGTGATCTCTCAACGCGCGTGTCGGCGCTGCTCGATGATCGGCAGCGGCGCGGCCGCGCCGGACTTGGTCTCATCACCGGGGCGATCGGCGCCGCCGGCCTCGTGGTGCTGACCATCGCGCCAGTGCGCGCTGTCGCCACGGTGGACACCGCGGTGAAGGTCGAAGCGGCCGACGCGGTTACCGGTCAGGAGCAGCGTGACCGGCACGCGCGCCGCCCCCGTGCGCTCGATCGCGCGCTCTATGAGGCCGCGAAGGATGGCGATCTGAACGAGGTGAACCAGATCATCCTGGCCGGCGCCAACGTGAACGGCGTCATCGAAGGCGACGGCAGCCCCTTGATCGGGGCGGCTCAGTCGGGCGTGCTGGCAGTCGCCCGGCGGTTGCTCGACGCGGGAGCCGATCCGAGTTTGCCGGTCGAAGGCGACGGCTCTCCGTTGATTCATGCCGCCGCCAGGGGATACCTCGATATCGTCACGCTCCTTCTGGAGCGCGGCGCAGACGTGAATCAGATTGTGCCGGGTGACGAGAACGCGTTGATGTGCGCGAGCGAGCAGGGGCAGCTGCCGGTCGTCCAACTGCTCGTCAAGCGCGGCGCCAACGTGAACGAACGGATCTGGAGCGGGGGGGCCGGGCGACATGGCGAGGGCGAGTGGCGGACCGCCGTGAGCCAAGCTCGCAAAAACGGGCACACGGCCGTGGTGTCGTACCTCATGTCGGTTGGCGCCCGCGAGTAGGGGGGTGCCGCATCTGCTGTGGACGACGCGATTGCAAGCGCGCGATACTTGCTCGGGGATGTCTCGACCCAGGCGACGCCCTCTCGCAGAGTGGTCGAACGATTCGCCGCTGCCAGGCCGAATTGGGATTTAGCTACGCGCGCTTTCGCGGGCTGTTTTCGGATCTTCGCGATGATGTCCGCTCTGATCTCGCGCAGGTGCTCCAACGGTCGCGGCCGCGACGGTTGCGGCTGGTGCAAGCGGACCGCTGGCTGTGGGCGTGGCTGTCGCGCTCGTGGACTGGTTGGCACACCGCCCTCGTCATCGTGAAGCCGGCGACCGTCATCGCGTGGCATCGCCAAGGCTTCCGCTTGTTATGGACATGGAGAAGTCGCCGACGCACCGGCCGACCACACGTCCCGCCTGACGTCCGCGCATTGATTCGGACGATGTCGCAGACAAATCCGCTCTGGGGCGCGCCGCGGATTGACGGCGAGTTGTTGAAACTGGGTCTTGATATCTGTCAAGCGACGGTCGCGAAGTACA
>JBBQEJ010000181.1:0-10212 GCA_038320555.1 Vicinamibacterales bacterium
GGGGCGAGAGTTGAAGTGGAGGCCTCGGACAGGAAACAGGTCAAGGAGATCAACAACGTCGCCAGCTATCTCAGCAGCAACGATATCCGCCTTCATTTCGGCCTGGGCAAGGCCAGGACCATTCAGCGGATCCAAGTCCTCTGGCCGAGCGGCGTGCGGCAGGTTTTGACCGACATCGCGGTCAATCAAATCCTGGCTGTTGAGGAACCGGAGAAGTAGTCGGAATCGCCGAATCCTGATATGATATGTAGGAATTCTTTTCCTGAAGTTCCCGGCCGACACCAGCCGCCGAGCTCACTAAAGTGACTGGCGGATCTCGACGCCACCTCCGCTCCAGCCTCGTTTCATTCGATCGGTGCAGGTCCCGAAGGGTTCGCCCGATGACAGCGACAGCCTCAGATACGCGTTCCGAATAGAAGGGGAATACCAATGCTTCTCCTTGCGCTCGGCGTCGCGACAGGCCTTGTATTGACCCTGGTTGTCGTCGCGAAAGTGGTGTCGGGTGGCAGCGCAAGTACCCCGGACCTCGGTTGGATGAGCGACCAGTGGCTCGCCTCCTATAACGCCTCGCGACACGCACCTTCCGTGTAGATCCTGTGCACTGCGCCGCCCGCGGCCGGGCCTCCGTGCCCCCGCGAGAAGCGCACGCGCCGGCGTGTTACATTCGTGGTTTCACGTTCAGGTGCACATGGATCTTCCGATCAACAGATTCAAGCAGGGACTGCGGGAAGGCCGGCAGCTCGTAGGCCTCTGGAGCAGCTTGTCGAGCGCCGCGGCCACTGAGATCCTCGCGGACTCTGGCTTCGACTGGATCCTCATCGACACCGAGCACGCGCCGAATGAGACGCCGATGGTCGCCGATCAGCTCCGGGCCGCATCGCTCGGCAGCGCTGCACCCGTCGTCCGGCCTGCATGGAACGATCCGGTCGTGATCAAGAGGCTGCTCGACGTTGGCGTGCAGACGCTGCTCGTGCCGTACGTGCAATCGGCCGAGGAGGCCGCGCGCGCCGTCGCCGCGACCCGTTATCCCCCAGGGGGAGTACGCGGCGTCGCCTCCGTACACCGAGCCAACCGCTATGGGCGAGTCCCGGACTACTTCGCAGGGGCAGACGACGAGATGTGCGTGCTGGTGCAGTTGGAGACGCGGGCCGCCGTCGACGCGCTCGAGGCGATCGCGGCTGTCGACGGCATCGACGGCATCTTCATCGGACCATCGGATCTGGCGGCATCGCTCGGCTATCTCGGAAACAACGGTCATCCGGAGGTGCGCGGGACAATCGAGAAGGCCTGCCGTCGCGCGCAGGCGGTGGGGAAACCCATCGGCATCCTCGCGCCGATCGAGTCTGACGCCCGGGCCTACCTTGATATGGGCTTCGCCTACGTCGCCGTGGGCAGCGACGTCCTCGTGCTCCGAAAGGGATGCGATGGCCTGGTGAAGTTGTTCAAGGGATGATTCGCTCGCGACACTCGGTCGCCCTCCCGCTCTTCCAGCCGCTATGCCGATCACGCTCGATGACCTTCGCCGGTTTGCCGTCGCCCGAAGCCTCTTCACCCCGACCACGCTGAAACGCGCCCTCGACAAGCTTGGATTCGTGCAGGCGGACCCGATCCGCGCCCCGGCGCGCGCGCAGGACCTGACGCTGCGCCATCGCGTCAGGCGCTACCGCGCCGGTGATCTGGAACGCCGCTATGCGACGCTCGACATTCACGAAGACGTCTTCGTCAACTATGGATTTCTGACGAGCGCCGTCCAGACGCTGATGCACCCGCGTGCCGTTTTGCCGCGGTGGTCCCCTGCGCGCAGGAAGCAGGCGCAGGCGCTGTTGGCGTTCGTGCGCGCGCGCGGCACCGTGCATCCGCGCGAGGTAGATGATCATTTCTCACACGGCACGGTGAAGAATTACTGGGGCGGATCCTCCAGCGCCACGACTCACCTGCTGGACCTCATGCACTATCACGGCCTGCTGCGTGTGCTACGGCGCGAAGCCGGCATCCGCATCTACGCGGCGCACGAGCACCCGCCCGGGCCGGCCGATGCTGCCGGACGGCCTGAACAGATAGATGCGCTGGTCGACGTAATCGTGCGGAAGTACGCCCCGCTGCCCGGCGTGAGCCTGTCGCGCCTAGTCGCCCGGCTACGGTACGGCGTGCCGCAGTGGCACCGCGAGCTGAAGACGGCGCTGCAGCGGGCAAAACAACGGCTCTCGCACGCCCGCGTGAACGGCATCGACTGGTACTGGCCCCTGGCGGAGGGACTGCCCAGGGCGGCGCCACAGGAAATGGTGCGTCTGCTGGCGCCCTTCGACCCGGTGGTGTGGGACCGCCACCGCTTCGAGCTGTTCTGGGGCTGGCCTACCGTTTCGAGGCTTACACACCGGCGCCCAAACGGAAGCTCGGATATTACGCGCTGCCGCTGCTGTGGCGAGATCGCGTGATTGGATGGGGGAACGTCTCAGTGAAGAGCGGCGAGCTGCGGTCCAACATCGGATACGTCGAATCAAGGCCACCGCGCGATCCGGCGTTCAACCGGGAGCTCCAGGCGGAGCTGGATCGCATGCGGGTCTTTTTGGGCCTGCCCTGAGCGTAGTCGAAGGACCCCCTGAGGCTGTGCTCCGCGCAAGTCACCTCGCGCGGAGCATGCCGGCAACACCACCCGGATCCCGATGCCTCGCCGCAGCTCTGGCTTACCGATCTGAGGCGACCTCCACACGTTGGATTTGCCGTTCCATTTGCGCCGGGGTCAGCAGGATTTCGCTTCCCTCTTTGGCGCCGGCGACAACCTGCGCGAGGAAATGGTCTTCGCCGATCCGTTCAAATACCAGCCGCGGCGCCGTCCACGCTTCGCCGGTCGACATCGGGTTCATCAGGACGAACGCGAAATGCCGCCGATCGGTGCTCGCGATTGACACGAGTGCTCGATTCTGAGTCACCACGTATTTGCCGGCCGGCAGACGCTGGCCGCCAACGATGAAGTCGAACGGCACTCTCGCCACGACTTCCTCGTCGGCTCGCGCCGACTGGGCAATCCCGAGCACCATCACGGCCGCCCCCAGCACCATCCCCACCTTCGCAATCAGCTTCTTCCCCATCAGGACCTCCCTTGCGTTTTCGCAGAACGCTGGCTTCTCTTGTCTAGACGGGGAAGACATGGCAGAGATGCGGCGTCGTGGTGACACAACTGTGACGCCCTTCGAACTGCGGTCAGGGCAGCGAAAGCCGACGCTGTAACAACGGCAACGATGGGGGGTCGTCGCCGCGCGTTTGCGGGGCTTGTATGATGGGGCCTTCATCGAGGAGGACCCGTGATCACTCGCTTCGCTGCACTCTCAGGCTCGTGTGCGAAATGCTGCCTGATCGTCGCCTTAATCGCCTGGGCCGGCCCGACTTCCGCGCAGCGCGGTCCCATAAAGGTGATCCTCGACACCGATATTGGCACCGACATCGACGACGCCTGGGCGCTCGGTTTCGTGATGAGCTCGCCGGAGTTCGAGCTCATGGCCGTCACCATCACCGATGGCAACACGACGGCCCGTGCGCGCGTCGCGTGCAAATTGCTGCAGACGTCCGGCCGTGGCGGCGTGCCCGTCGCGGTGGGACGGCCGACGCCCCCGCCGGAGGGCGTCGACTACCAGTTCGCGTGGGCCGAAGATTTCACCGACAAGCGGCCCGTTGTCCAACCTGCCGCACAGCTCATCGTCGACACAGCCAGGCGCTTTCCAAATGAGCTGACGCTTGTCGCCGTCGGTCCGCTGCAGAACGTGGCGGACGCATTGCGGGTGGAACCGCGCCTTCCGACGCTCTTGAAGCGCGTCGTGCTCATGAGCGGCTCGATCAGGGGTTCGGCCTGGAACCCCGCGCCAGTGCCCGAGTGGAATGTCGTGCGTGCAACCGCCGACGCGCAGCTCGTCTACGCCGCGGGTTTCCCCCTGACGACGGTGCCCCTGGACTCGACGTCCTACGTGCAGCTGAAGGACGAGGAGCGTGAGCGCCTGCGTGCCCGCGCCACCCCGCTCACCCGATCACTGGAGACGCTGTACCGCCTCTGGCTGGACAATCCTTCGAGCCGCATGACACTGCACGACCAGCTCGCGGTGGCCGAAACGGCGCGCCCCGCCGAGTTTTTCGGCCGGTGCGACACACTCCGCCTGCGAGTGGACGATCAGGGGTTCACCCGCATCGACGAGGCGAAGGGCCTCCCGGTCACTGTTTGTTTCGAGCCGAAGCGTGATGCCTTCATGCGGTACTACCTGGAGGGACTGACCAGGTAGCGCGTGTCGTCATTGCTGATCCCACGGTCTGAGCCAGATCACTATACCGATCCTACTGGGGTGTCAGCGAGATCTTGATGTTCTTCGCGGCGGCGCCGTCTTTCAAGAATCGCGCGCAGCCTTGCCAGTTGTTCTTCTCGTTGATGACCTTGAACACCAGGACGTTCTGGCCTTTCGCGAGCGCGACCTCGCCCTTGTCCGTGTCCTTCTCGAGGGTGCGGGTATCGACGAACTTGAGGACCGGCTTGCCGTTGACCCACGCCTTGAATTGATCATTCGAGCCGACGGACAGCGTCACCGTCATCGCATCGTCGGCGATGACATACGCCACGGCGTAGGCAGCCGCGTCCTCACCCCGCTCCGCGCCGAATGCCTTGAGGAAATCGATGAAGTAATCAGGGCTGTCGTGCGCCTTCCAGCTCAGTATCTTGCCGCCGACATTTACCGTGTCGCCGGCCTTGGGCTTGATCGTCGCCTCGCCCCCGATGAAGTCTTTTTCAATTTCGGACGCGCCCGAGTCCTCCTGGACGGCGATCGGGGCCAGAACCAGCCAGTTGTGGATGAATCCTTCTGCGTCGGGACTGAACGTCGCTTTCTCCTGGGCGGGGAGGAGGATCGC
The DNA here is from genome assembly GCA_038320555.1 of Vicinamibacterales bacterium. Lineage (GTDB taxonomy): Bacteria > Acidobacteriota > Vicinamibacteria > Vicinamibacterales > 2-12-FULL-66-21 > JALZOC01. The sequence continues at coordinate 4,888 of JBBQEJ010000181.1, forward strand.
GCTGAGGCTGAGGACGATAACGATCAGAGAGGCTTTCATAGGATCTCCATAAGCTGACTGGCTATTCCGTGAACATCTCCTGCAGGACTTCCAAGACACTCTCCAGCGTGTTGCCCGGCAGGAGACCGAGCCGCCGAACCAGACGTTCGGTATCGACTGTTCGAAGCTGGTCGAGTGCGACATGGCCCGAACGGTTCTGGAACCGACAGGGCACGCGCCACGGGTAGGAGTGGCCACCGGTTGTCATCGGCGCCACAATGGCTGTGCGCAGATGCTCGTTGAGTTCGTTCGGCGACACAACGAGGCACGGCCGCGTCTTCCGAATCTCGCGTCCGGTCGTCGGATCGAGTCGCACGAGGTGCACCTCGCCCCGCGCCACCGCACGAGTCTTCACCGCCATTCCCACTCGGCCTGCTCGAACCGGCTTCGAGTCCCGTCCGGGTCCAAGCGATCATCGTTGCGTTCGCGCATGAGCCGGGCGGCGTCGGCCCACCCCGCTCGTGGTCGCCTGGCTGCCCGTACGACGAGGCGCCCGGGCTCCGCAACGAGCTCGACATCCTCGGGAAGTCGGGCCTGATCGAGAAGAGCCTTCGGCACACGAATACCGCGAGAGTTCCCAATCTGCACGATACGTGTTTTTGCGGTCATGTGACTACAGTGTAATCACATGGGATCGGTCCTGGCAAGCCAGTCTGGCTGGCAATATATATCGTTCATTGCCGGCTCAGGGCCACGATTCCTGTGATCATCTTCAACTTCTCAGCGGCAAGCCCGCGAAGGCCGCCTCCTGAGAGCCACCCTTCTCGCACGAGTCGCGCGAACACCGAGATGAGTACCGAGTAACGGTAATCGTATTCAGTGTCGACCTCTCGTCGTTTGTCTGACAAATACTCGTGAACGTCCCACACAGCACCGACATCTGATGATCCCGCTAGCATCGATTCAACTTCCCGACGCACCGATGCGAATTCCCTAGAGATTGCGAGTTCGAAGGCGGCGCGAGCGACCTTCTTCTCGGCGGTTGTCCAGCTAAAGTCTCGCATCATCCTGTGACCAATAGTGCGGCCCCCGCGCGTCGGCCCAACGGCCGAAATGAGCCGCGCGCCGCGGCGGCTGGAGCGCCCTGATTGGGCTGCATGGGCCGAGCGCGCAGCATGGACGCCTGGATTCACCGGAATCCGCCTAACGGCCTGTTCACCTCCCGCGAGTGCGCGAGTTCGAGTGCGTGTGCCATTCATGTGCGCAAAGCGATCATGGCGGCGAGCGAGGCATCCTTCTGGTCCTTGCCCCACGGCGGGCCCACTGACTTCCCAAGCGACGCGATTGTCTTCTGCAAGCTGTGCAGCGAAGTTGCAAGCGCCCGTTCGGCGTGGTCATCCAACTGTTTCTCGGGTATCTCGAGGAGTCTCAAGCTGCAGGCTGTGGCGGCCCGAGCTACCGCATCCCGGAATAGCACCCCCTCGGCCTTGTGCATCCGGAAATGCACGGCAAGGATCTCGTCGACGGTCCACTCGGGCATGGGATCGACCACGAGTACTGCGCACGCGGCTACCTGATGCCCCGCGTCGTGTGCGCGTTTCACAGCCGTCCGCATCTTCCGGACGGCAATTCGACGCGTCGTTTCGAGGGCCCGTCTGACGAGCTCTCGTGCGCCGCCCGCGTTCAGGCGTTTGGCAGCGTGATAGGGCTGTTTCGCCCACGATGCTTCATCCTTCTCGATCAGCTCCATGCGGCACCGGTCGACTACCTGTAGCTCACCGCTGCGTGTGCCGAGAACGACGAGGGCTGCCCACCCTGAGTGGGCCTTCATCCCGAACGCAACGTTCATGTCAGGTCTGTAAGACTTTCAGCCTGATACTTGCCGTCTCACGCGCCTCGGACCCAGGGCAGGGTTCGCCTGGCGAATTCACCCTTTCCGGTGATGACGTGGAACACGTACGACCCCAAACAGAACGCGCCGAAGATCAGCGCAATGAGCGCAACGACCAGAAGCGCCTCGAGTGCCCAGGCCAGGGTGCCCCAGCCTGCGAGAAGTGACACGCCGATGAGCAACATGAACGTCGCGGCCATGCCCTGAGCGAACCGCCGAGGACCGGGCGCCGCCGTCAGAGGCGGGCGACCCTTCCGAGCAGCGACGAGACTGTTATACAGCCGGTCAAACGGATTCAGCCTTGGCATGAGCGCGCTCCACCAGAGGACGGCCGACAAACTCAAAAACAGTATGGACGCTTGAAGGAGCACACCTGCCAGTACAAGCACGCCCACGACTCGCGGCTGAAACATCAGCGCCGGGTACTGAAGGTCGCACGTGCGGGCGCTCGCGCCTTCGAATCACTGCTGCTTGATGAAGTTGACCTCGGCCTCTGACATACAGCCCTCCTATCACCTCGTTCGCTGCGATATTACCTGGGACTCGGCATGTCGATTCGGGCCGGCGTGATGTCGGACGGAATGAATTCCCGATCGACCAGCCCTCGGACATCGAGCCGCCGATCGAGAATGCCGGCCTCGAGCGCCATGTCGGCAATCCTCTGCATCTCGTCATCGCCGGGCGTGAGCATCCGATAGCTGACCCGGTCGGGGGGTTGCGTGAGCACGTAGCGGATGAGCGACTCGTCCTGCCGGAAATACGGGGAGACGAGCCGCGCCGCGTCAATCCGATGGGTGTCCGCCCATTCGCCGCTCTCCGCGATCCCGCGGACCAGGTCGCGGACGACGGCCGGACGCTCGGCGATGAGGCGATCGGTGACCACGAGCACGCAGGAGATGAAGTGCGGCCAGATGTCCTTGGCGTGATACAGCACGCGGCCCGAGCCGTCGAGCTCCGCGCGCGCGGCGTGCGGCTCGCCGACGAAGTAGGCATCGATCGCCTTGCTGGCGAGCGCGCCGGGCATGTCGGGCGGCGGCAGCTCCACGAACCGGATCGCGCCGGGATCCACCCCCTCATCCTTCATCAGCTTCCGGATGACCAGATACTGGTTGCTGTACTTGCTGGGGATCGCAAACACGCGTCCCGCGAGGTCCTTCAACGACTTTGCCGGCAGGTCCTTCCGCACAATGACGGTGGACCCATCCCGGTGTCCAAGGTACGCTATTCTGACCTTGACCCCTTGCTCGCGCAACTTCATCGCCAGCGGCGCGATCATGAATGTCGCGTCGAGCCGCCCGCTCTTCACAGTCTCCACGACCGTCGGAAAGTCGGTGAAGCGCTGCGATTCGAAGCGGGTGGTGAGGCTCGTCTTCGACGCGTAGTCGGTGACCGGGCACGTCAAGTGGCAGGTGACGGGCAGGAATCCCACGGCGAGCGTTTCGCGGTCCTTGCCGGCCGGTTCCTCGGGAATCGTCCGGTGCCACGGATGCAGCCGCAGCGCGGCGAGCACGCCGACGAAGACAAGAGCGCCCGCGCCCCAACGTACGAACGGCGACGACATCGCTTTCATTCCATTTCCTCCGGTCCGACTGGCACACTCAATGTTTGGGAACTGCCGGATACGACGTCAGATTCCAGACCCAGCACGGTCAGGATCCGATGGACCGCGCTCACGACTTCGGGACGGGTGGGATCACGCGGCCGCGACATCCCGAGCACGACCTCGTCGCGGACACGCGCCGGCCGCTCCGACAACACCAGCACGCGATCCGCGAGCTGCGCGGCCTCCTCGATATCGTGCGTCACGAGGACCACCGTCCGCGGCTGCTCGCGCAGGATCCGCGCCAGCTCCCACCGCATCTTGAGCCGCGCGAGATAATCGAGCGACGAAAACGGCTCGTCCATCAGCAGCAGCGGGGTCTCGCCGCCGAGCGCCCGAGCCAGCTCGACGCGCTGACGCATACCACCGGAAAGCTGATGGGGGTAGACCGTGACGAACGCCCTGAGCCCGATGAGCTCGAGCAGCGCGTCCGCGCGCCGGCGCCGTTCGCGTCGATCCGCCACATGGCTCAATCCGAGCAGGATGTTCTCGTCCACCGTCAGCCACGGAAAAAGCCCGTCCTGCTGGAACACCATCCGGAGACCTGCCGGGCGATGAACGGCTCCTCTGCTCGGCGACAACCACCCCGAGCACACGTTCAGCAGTGTGGTCTTGCCACAGCCGGAAGGGCCGACGAGCGCGACGAACTCTCCGTCGCGCACCTCGAGGTCGATCCCGCTGAGGACCTCGACGGCGTCAAAGGCTACAGTCACTTTCTCCAGGCGGAGCAGCGGCTCGGGCATCAACGCTCGTATCCCCACCGCACGCTCGGGATCCTCGTAAGCTGCACGAGCAGTCGATCCAGGGCGGCGCCGATCACGCCGATGACGAGCATGGCCGCGGCCAGCAGATCGATGCGAAGTCCGTTTCGCGCATCCCACACCGCGAACCCGAGGCCGTCGCGGCCGGCGATCATCTCGGCGGCGACGACCACGAGCCACGACAATCCGGCGGCGACCCGCAGCGCGGTGATGACCTGCGGGGCGATGGCCGGCAGCGTCACCGCGCTCAACAACCGGGGTCCTCCGATCCCGAGGTCGCGCGCCACGCGGAAGAACACGCTGGGAATGTTCGCGACGGCCGCGGTCGTCGACACGACGATTGGAAAGAACGCCGCCATGAAGATCAGAAAGATGGCCGGAGGATCGCCAATGCCCAGCCAGAGAATCGCGAACGGAATCCACGCCAGCGGCGACAGGCTTCTGAAAAAGTTGACCAGCGGGAGAAACGCCGCGCGTGCGCGCGCCGAATGCCCCAGCAGCAGGCCCGCCGGGACACCGAGGATCACTGCAAGCAGAAATCCGGCGGAGACGCGGAACAGCGAGGCGATCGCATCGTTCACGAGGCGCCCGCTCTTCAACTCGAACCACACGCCACGGGCGACGTCCCAGGGGTGCGGAAACAGCGATGGCGGAAAGAGGCGCGCTGAAGACACGACAGCCCACACGACGATGAGCACGGCTGGCGTCACGAGGGCGAGCAACGGATTGCCTGTCTTTGTAGCGGGTTGTGCCATGATCCGTCGCGCTGATTTCAGCGTGGCGTTCCGCTATTATTGCACCAGCGCAACATCGCTTCGTGCGCTCACGTCGATCGAACGGGGCCCTAATATAAACACACTAGCGACTCCTGATCGTCTTGTCCTGTAAGAGTCCCTCTTGTTTTCCATGTTCAGACGATTTCTGCTGCCCGCGTCTCTACTGATCGTCGCGACCGGCGCCGCGTGTTCCTCGTGCTCATCACGGCGGGAACCCGAGATCTCGCCGCAGGTGTACCGCGAGGCGGTCACAGCTTTCTACACCGGCCTGTCGGCCATGCAGACGACGCAGGAGGTGTTGGCGCGGGAGAAGTTCGA
>JBBQEJ010000182.1:0-10131 GCA_038320555.1 Vicinamibacterales bacterium
GTGGGTACTCGCGCCGGGCCCCGGCGGCAGCTAAAAGCCGCACCCTACTGCCCGCGCTTGGCGGCAACACAACCGAGCGCTGGAGTAGCTGGATCGAGACGTGTACGCTCCATTATCCATCTGGATGCTCCCGAATTATACGGGCGCCACCACGGTCAACAGGTCATCCAACAAGGGGGGCGCGGTGCGCGTACTGGGTTGCCAGATCGTTGGCGAGGAGCACATCCGCACGGCCATGTAAGTGGGGTCGCGCCGCCCGGTCATACGGCTCAGGTCAGAGCGTTTGCGAAGACATTACGTATGTGAACGCCGTGGACAGGGCCTGGCCGGGCACCTGGGTCAATCGTAGCGTTCCCGCCGCCGCACGTCGGTGCGTGTTTCCGGGCGAGGCACGGGAGATCGAATTTACAGACACTACGGAGTCTAGTCGCGGTTGGCTGGTGGTGTACATCGTCTTCCAGTATCGACCAGCTACCTTGACGGGGACTTGCGCGAGACGCTCGCTTTTCGGCCGAAGTAGTCGCTGCCTATTTGGCGGCTTGAGAGCAGTGGTTCGCCATCAGCTTCCAATCGCCGTTCTGCTGTTGGAGCACGTCGGTGCACAGGACTGTTCTGGCGTAGTGCTGTCCACGGATCATCGCATCGTAGGTGGTGCTGTAGGTCGCAACGGCGAGGTCGCCGTGGACGCGCACTTTCAAGTCGCTGAGATTCTGACTTTTCGTGCTGTTGTTCTTGGTGTCCTTCATGTCCGCCAGCATGGAGGGCTTAGTGTCCCACGTGCCGCGGCTCGTGCCGCCCGTGTAGTCACTAGCCAGGAACTTCTCGTAGAACGAGGAGTCGTTTGCCAGCGCGGCTTTGATGGCATCGTTTTCGCTCTTGGTGACCGCCGCGACTGCATCCGAATCTGTGGCCTTTTGTCCTTGACTGGAGACGAGCGCCGGCGCCGCAGCTGTGACAGTCAACGCGAGAGCGCACGCGACAAATGAGTTCGTCATTGAAGATTCCTTCCAGACGCCGGAATTGGCGGTGAAATCGCACCCAGTCAGATCGTTAATCGCTCCTCTGGACAAGGGCATCGCGCCTTGTTCCGCGCCGGTACAACGGATGCGTCAAGGCTTTGCCGCGACGTACTAACAGCCGGACTAGAATCTGCGTTCGGGTCGGATGAGGCGACTCTATCACAAACACCGGGGACGTCGGGCACGATCTCGGTTGTGGTGAGCACGCCCAGGGCCAGTCTCGCGACGGATCGCTACCGAACGTCAGGGGCACTCGTACCCGCTCGGACTCGGAATGGCGTCACGAATACGGTACGTCGCGAAACCTGCTACTCCACGGGGACCGTGATGTCCGGACGGTGGTGTCACACTGGGACTTAGTTCAAGAGTCCAGCGGCGCGAGTAGATTTGCGCCCGGCGCCGATAGCCACCTGGGCGACGAGCCAGAGGTAATCCACAATTCGGATACCGAGGGCTCCGCGCGAACCGGGCGACACGATAAAAATCGTGCTCAAGAACACTGTTCCGCGGCCGCCTGTCCCAATCAAAAAAAGGTGCGACGTGGAAGCCGATCGCGGGCGCGCATCGGTCTCAGAGCCAACGGTGAGCGCAAGGCCGAGAAGGCCGTTTGGGTATGTTCGAATGCGCAGAGCCTGTAGCTGTACCGTGTGATGGACCGGCGTCGTCGCGGTGTTGGCGGCGACGCAGTGAACGTCGCCCCGGTCTTGTTCTGGAAGATTGTCAACCGCTCGTCGGTGCCGAACGAGCGCCGGTCCGTCGAACCACTTGACAAGGCATGCACCTGTGCGAAGTAGGAGCAAACGCCGCAGCCGCGGAGGTGTTGCAGGACACGCACGCCACTCAACCACCGCGTTACCGACCCCGCGCGCGCGAAACCCGGACGCCGGCTCTTAGGCGACCTTCCTAAGGAACGCGCGCCACGTCCCGACAATCCACTGTCCCCTCGCGTCACGCCGTAGCTCATGATGTTTGCGGTCCGGACTCGCGTACCGCACCTGGAGCCGCGACGCGTCGGCGAACAGCGCGCGCGTTCGGCTGAAACGGTCCGGCGCGCCATCGAAATACAAGGGTTTTCTCATACGGTTCTCCTTTGGCCCTCAGCGACCGCCGCGCCCTGCCTATCGTCAATCCCGCCCCGGCGCACAACCGCAACCTGCTCCGCCAACCACCAGATCGTTTTGCGCCGGCCGTCGGCGCTTCTCACTCCCGCGCCGTGGACCTGAACTGCTCTTCAGGGACTTTATGATGAATGACGTTCGTGACTAGCTTCAGGGAGTTGCAAAGGGCCCGCCACTTCGATCCGCCCACAAGCTGTTATGCGCGAAGTACTTACATTTCAGATCAGAATGACAAGAGGTATCGGAATAGAACATTCAAGTGATGTTACCGACAGTTTGTTCGTACAACAGATGTATTTATACCTATTTAGCTGATATCTTGCTGTGAATCGTAATGGGACATAATTGGAAATCAAGGATTCCGACCAATCCCTCGGCCGAGACGCCGTACCTGATGGTCGTATACCAGTAGCACCAAACGGACCGGCGCAATCGACCATACCGTCGCCGGGAAGACGCCCCTCTGGCATCATCCCGGCACTCTCACCGCCACCGATACCGACGGCGGAACAATCCTGCTGGCCGCGGTCACCACGAAAGAGATCGTTCGGATCGGCCCGCCGGGCTTGTGCTGGGCTCGTGGGGCAAGCAGGAGTGATGTGCCGAGACGGTTCCGCGCGATCGAGACACGCGACAGCATCTATGGTATTTCGTTGCGGCAGGTGTTCGGGTGGGGCCTTGCGTCCGCCAGGCGCTCGTTCTTTGATGGCAACGGAGGACATTCGCGTGGAGCTACGCCTGACGCCGGGCTCTTAACCTTTTCGCCCATAGGAGCCATGGACGTCGATGGCAGCGGCCGCTGGAACTGGGTGGTCGCGCTCCGCGACGGAACTATTCTCGGGTAACTCGCCGCTTGGCGAGCTACGCGCCCGACTCATGGCGGGATCGCCCCTCAGAACTTTGCTGGCCGACCAGCAGCCCGATGGTCCTGACCTTCTCGTTACCGCCACGCACGCAGGGCTTACGGGATGGCGCCCAGTTCCCGACCGGATGCTCATCTGGGCACAACGGCACTCTCGCGACAATTACTCAATGGTTTTTGGAGCCGCCAGGCTGCAAGCGCGAGCGAAGTGGGCCGACGCGCACGAATTGTGCAGAATCCCGATTGGGTAACAGCGGCAACTCATTGAAAGATTGGCTCGCCGCACTGGACGATTTCCGCAACTGGCTCATCCGTGAGGCCGCGTGATGCAGCGGTTTGAAACGCGATCCGCCTCTCCGACATATTTAAAAGTCCGGTCCTCCTGCGGCTCGCTCAGGATTTGCACCCTGCCTTCCCGGCACCAATCTCCTGGAGTATCGGCCTCGGTCAATACATAGTCGCTTGATAGCCGACAGCAATCTCCAGCCGCCATTCTTGATACGAGGCAGATGCTCCCGCCTCGAAGAACGCCCGGCTGGCGGCGTAGATCCGACGCTTTCCGACGTCAGCTACCGCCCCCATGGTCGGCGCGCCATAGCGCCCGCGAATGCCCGAAACGATCCGTCCAGCGGCTAAGGCGGGTTGTCGATCAATCGCCGGAAGCCGTGGCGCGGCCGGCAGCGCGATGTCACGCGATCCGGGGGACACTGCGCGCCGTTGCGACTCTCCCGGACAGGTCCGGTCGTAGCAAACGTCACAGCTCGCGATCAGTACGTTCGTGACCAAGCGTCGGCGACCAGGGCCAGCGATACTTCGTCGATCCCGGCCGACAGATCGATGCCGAATGTTTCGCGACGCCAGAACGCGAGGCTATTGCGGATGGCCGCCGCCGCAACGGGCACGTAAACTGGAATGCACGACTGTCGTGACGCACATCCCAGCTCGTTACGCCGATGTCGCGGCCAACGGCCTGTGGACCGCGCCTGGAGGAAAGGGACAAACGGGCAGGCAGACGAAGGCCCCGCCGCGCCCGTACCGACTTAGCAGCCTCCAGGCGCTCCGGGGATCAGCAACGGCCCTTCAGCGGGTGCATCGAAGAATGTGGCCACGAACACTGTGGGCGCGTTCGTAGGGTTGAACGCCGTGTGCACATGACCCTGACCAGGATCGACGAACGCCTGCCCCGCTGCGTAGGTTCGCTGGACGCAGTCCTCCGCTCCGACGTAGGTCAGCGCTCCCGAAACCAAGTTGACGACTACCGGGCCGGCATGGCTGTGCCATGGGAACTGCGCTCCTGGCTGCACGGTGTATCGGACGACGACCGTCCGCGACGGGTCCTTCACGTCGACGACGTCGTTCGCGTCGCCGTCCAGCTTGATCTTGAACTTCAAGCTAATATCGTTGACGAAGACGGAGCGCGGTGTTAACGGCTCGGCCACGATCGGTGGTGGCGGCGCCTGCGCCTCAGCCGGCAGCACGTATGCGCCGCCAGCCATCGCGCCAGCAAGCACGGCGATGACGAATGTCGTTTCGCTCATTCTGTTTCCCCTCTGTGTGATGCGGTTTGTGCGGACGTAGCGGCCGACATGGATAATCCCTAACACCCCGATGGAATTGGACCCTCAGGAAGACCGCGTGACCGCGCCTGTCGTATGTAACGGAATTGGAGGGGACTTTTGGCGAGGGGCGCGTCGAGCTGACAAGATCTCTCGCCGTCACGCCTGTTAGAGTCCCAGCACGTGGTGGAAATTCGAGGAGCCGACTGCCGCTAGACAGATGAAGCGGCTATCGCACATCTTTCCGTGAGTTCTCTCTGCCAGGAGGAGACGACACGGAGGTGTTGCGACGATGGCCAAGCCCAGAATGGATCTGTCTGCCGACCAGGACGGAGTTCGCTGCCATCTCGCGCGGCGCCTGGTGTCGCGAGGCGAGCACGTCCTCGCGGTTTGCGTTGAGAAAATCAATTCCGGCCTTGGAAGCATGTTGTGCACGAGCCGTCCAAGCGTCCAAGGCCTCATGCTTGAACGTCCCGTGCACGGCGTGGCTGTCGGGCTCCAGCCCTGAGATCGACACCGCAAGCGATGGTGCCCAGCACGATCGCAGGCACCGGCAGGTCAGGGCGACACGGAAAACCATCGCTTGCTCCCTTGCACGCGTGGATACGCTGTCTATCTGAGTTGCAGGTCGTTGGCCGCGTAATGCGGCTTATCTTCTGTAACGAAATTTGCGGGACGTTTTTGGCGAGTGGTCTGATGAGATCCGCTCGACAGCGTCCCCATCTGGCCAGCGGCACGGGCGGTGTCGTTTGCCCGGCTTGAGCAGGGTCGCGTCCTCACAGCGCAACACTCCTTCGGATCTCAGAGCCCAATATCGCGACATCGACGCATTACTGGCCAACAGAACGCTGCAGCGTGGAGTGCCAGTTCAAGATGACCGATACCTCCGTCTGACGATCCGAGGTCGTTGTGTCCGCCTCCTCTGTTACTAGGAACCGTCCGCCTGGCCCGACGTCGTAGAGGCGCCCTGACACATTCGATCCGGGCTTGCGCCAGTCGAACAGCTTTCTTGAAGATCCGAGCTCGAAGGTCGGCGAGAGCCTGATCGAGGCGGCCATCATCGCGCCGTCCGCGTGGACGTAGTACAGTTCGTTGCTTCCCTTCGGACCCCATCGCGGATAACGTCCTCCGCCAACAGAGATCATGTCACGACGATCGTCGACGTTGGGGAACGAGCGCACGATCACCTCGAACTGTTTGCCGGATTCGTCGGATTCGTAGGCCATCCAGCGCCCGTCGGGCGAGACGTCCGCGAGCCATTCGACGAAACGGCTTTGAAGAAGCGTTTGCAGTTGAGCAGGCCGCGTGAAGTCGAGCAGGAACAGATCGCGATATCTGTCGAGAACGATCAGATGTCTGCCATCGGGCGTTGCGGCGATCGGCACCTGGAACTCAGGCGCGGCGAATTCCACTCTGGCGGGCGATGCGCCATCGGCCGCCTGCGAATAGACATCGAAGTTGCCGAGGCGTCTCGACGCGAAGAAGACGCGCGTCCCGTCGGCGCTCCAGACAGGGAGCATATCTTCGGTCGGACCGTCCGTGAGCTGCGTCTGGCTCATACGCTTCAGGTCCACAATCCAGATGTCGCGGTTGCCGCGCGTCGTCCGCTCGACGGCGATGCGCGAACCGTCCGGCGACACCATCGCGTAGCCGTACTTCTGCGGCTCGAGCGGCAGCTGTTCACGATGGCCGTCCGGTGTGAGCCACACAAGCGCGCGAAGCCCCGTGCGCGGAAGCGGGGCGAAGATCAGCGTGCCGGTGTCGGAAACGGCGAAGTTGGCGGCGCCGTTGTCCGGCGCCACCCCAATGGCCACGTCGGGAAACGAGATGGGTTTGCTCGTGACGCGTCCACTCGAAGCGTCGAATGCCACGGCATGGAGCCCGGAGTCGGCGGCGTACAGAAGCTGTCCGCCCGCCAGATAGCGCGCCGAACTGCCGGTCAAGACCACCTTCCGTTCGAGCGTGGTCAGATCGAGCATGACAGTCTGCGGCGCTTGCGTCGGCTCTTGCGAGACGAGCGTGAACACGATCGAGTCACCGCCCGGCAAGAACTGCGGAAACGCGTAAAGGTCCTCCTTGCGCGCGCGATCGGGCCTGGCGACGAGCTTTCGTTCGCCGCCATCGGCGGGGATCTCGTAGAGACCCTCCGAGGTGGCATAGACAATTGTCCCGTCCGCGCGCCATGCGCCGCCGGCCGGTCGATCAGTGACCCCGGTGACCAACGCAGGGCTTCCGCCCTGGGAGGGCACTTTGACCAACGTGGTTTCCGTGAACAGCCCGATCCATTCACCGTCGGGTGAGAAGAACGGATGGCTCGCGGGGCCGGTTTCGACCGAAATGCCGTCCTGCTGATCGAACCGACGAATCCACAGCCGTCTGACTCCGGCGAGCGCGATCGTCGAACCATCTGCCGAGATCGCCAGGTATCGTTGGCCGAACGGAAACGTCGCGGCACGCTCGAGGAAGGGGACCACTACATGAATCGGTGCCGACGGCTTCTGGTTGCCCGATCCAGTGCGGGTGAGCCACAGCACCGCGCCGGCGAGGACGCCAGCCGCGACGCCGGCGGCGATCCACGCGGAGCGGCGACGAATTCTTGCTGGGCGTGGAGCCGGGACGCCGCGGTCGGGGCTGGCGAGCGCATCCTCGAGGAGGATGCGGACATCGCCCATATCCTGCATCCGCCGCGAGAGATTCTTCTCGAGGCACCGCTCGACGACCCGCCGCGCCAGCGGCGGCGTACCCAGGGGCAACGCCGACTAATCCGGTTGCAATTCGAGCACACTCGCCAGCGTTTCTGCCGTCGTCTTGCGCCCGAACGATGACGTGCCTGTCAGCATTTCGTAGAGCAACGCGCCGAACGCCCAGATGTCGCCTTGAACGCCAACCGCTTCCCCGCGCGCCTGCTCTGGGCTCATGTAGGCTGGTGTGCCGATGATGATCTGCCTGCCGCCGGTTAGCGTGATGGATGCGCTGGCCACATCGTCCGGCCCCGGATGGAGCGCCTTAGCGAGACCGAAGTCCAGCACCTTTACCGTGCCGTCGGGCCTCACCTTCACGTTGGCCGGCTTCAGATCGCGATGCACGATGCCGACCTCGTGCGCCGAGTCCAGCGCTTCGGCGATCTGCCGCGCGACCATCAGCGCGTCATCCATCGGAATGGGACCGCGGGCGATCCGGTCTGCCAGCGTCTCGCCTTCGACCAGCTCCATCACCAGCGCACGCACGTCGCGCGCGGCGGCCAGCGAATAGATCTGCGCGATGTGTGGGTGGTTGAGCGCCGCGAGAGTGCGTGCCTCGCGCTCGAAACGCGCGGCACGGTCCGCGCTCAGAGCAAGCTCATGCGGTAGGACCTTGAGCGCCACCTCCCGGTGCAGAACGGTGTCGCGCGCCCGATACACCTCGCCCATTCCGCCACTGCCGAGCAGCGACATCACCTCGAACGAGCCCACGTGGAGGCCGGGGGCGAGTGCCATGCCGCTGCCCGGGTCGGTGTGTCCGCTCAGCAGAGCTCGTTCTGCCGAAGCAGCGACGTAACCGCTCGGGCCTGGCCCTGACAGCCCGTCGAATCGCAGGAGGGACTCGACCTCGGCGCGAATTGCGACGGGCACCTGACGCTGTGCGTAGCAGGCCTCCCGCTCCGCGGCGGAGCAGTCCGCCAGCTCGCGAAAGAGCGACATGACATCAGCGTGCACGACCGCCTCCTATCGCGGGGCCCGGGGCGAGTATGGAGCTGCATTGTACGCGAGACGCCCGGCGAGCCCGATATCGTGCCTGGTGCACACGCAATTCTCGCCGTGGGCAAATGTGCGCGACCGCACGGTCCGACGATCCGTCGCCTTGACCTGTTCGATTAGATTCGAGGAAGCTGTGGACGGAGGCGGACGCAGTTCGCGTTTATGCGCGGCGAGAGGACCCAGATCACACTGCTGCTGGAGCGGGTGCGTGCAGGCGAACCCGAGGCGCTCGACGCGTTGATGTCGCTCGTCATCGTCGATCTGCGCCGCATCGCGCGCTCGTTCATGAGACACCAGCGGCCCGGTCACACCCTCCAGCCCACGGCGTTGATCAACGAGGCGTTCATCCGCCTGTTCGGCGACGAACCGCCCGCGTTTGCGGACCGCGCGCATCTGCTAGCACTCTCCTCGCGGATCATGCGACAACTGCTCGTCGATCATGCTCGGGCGACTGCCGCGGCCAAGCGCGGCGGGGGCAACCGCCGCGTACCATGGGACACGCATATCGAAGTGCAAGCAGAGGACGGCAACCGTGATGTGAAGGTGCTGGACCTCCACAATGCGCTCGAGACGCTCGAACGGGAACACAGCTCCATGGCTCAGGTTGTCGAGATGCACTACTTTGCCGGCATGACCGCCGACGAAGCGGCCGCGGCGACCGGGCGCTCGGTTCACGTGGTCAGGCACGAGCTTCGCCTTGCTCGAGCCTGGCTGCGACGCGAGCTTGCACGCCGACCGGCGGACCCGCTCCTGCCGTCTCGTTGACGAGCTTCGGGGCGAGGCATACGCGCCAGGCGCTTCACGTCGGCGGGCGGGCGGATCAGTTTGAAAACCAATGCCGACGAGGGCCGCACCGGCCCGAGGGCCGCGATTGGTGACGGGCGTGCCAGTGCTCAGGAAAGCGTACAGACGATAACCCGATCTGATCTTTGCGGCTGAGGGTAAGCGAGCGACGTTTGTCGATTAACGTTGGGATCAACGCACTCGCGCGACCTGAGATGTCATGGTCAGAGACGCAGCGGCTGATGCCATCCGATCCACGACTAGAACTCGCAATCGTTTGCCGCGCCGCGACTTGCGCCGTTTTTGGGGAGGTGGCTCCTCAGGTAGGATTCGAACCTACAACCCTCCGGTTAACAGCGTAACGCAGGTGTTCGGACTCGCGGGTTCTTCGTGCCGGTAGCTCGGGTGAGAACCTGCTGGTACGGGGTGTTCGGCAAAGAATTGTTCAGTGATTGTTCAGTGCGGGCACCCTCGTGCGTTCCCGACCGAATTGCGGAATCCCTGTATGCCTACCTGCCCGCACGCCGCGCCGCGCGTATCGATCCGATCGAGGCACTGCGGGCGAAATCAGGGACGCAACAGACCGGACGGGACAAAGCTGCCCATCACGAGCAGGTCGGTGTCTCCGGTAACTGAGGGCCGCTTACTTCTTGGTCTCGGAAAAGATCGTGAGTTTGAACCCGCTGGGCTCGGTGACCTCGAACGCCCGGCTGCCCCACTCGGTGTCGTGCGGCGCCCTGTCGAGGGCGATCCCTGCCTTCTTGACGTCGGCGGCGAGCTGATCGATGTCCTGCGCCGTGCTGACGAAGATTCGCATGGCCTCGCCTTTCTTAAGATCGCGGCCATTCTTCCAGTCGTACTGACTGAGATTGATGCTGGCCTCGCCAGCTCGCAGCGTGACGACGAGCAGGACGCCGTTGTCTTCCCATCGTTCTTCGACGCCAAAGCCCAGACCCTCGAAGAACGTGACGGTCTTCTGAAGATCGTCCACGGTGAGACCCGGAAAGACGGTTTTTGCCTTCAGACGCGTGTCGAGTGTTGTCGCCATGATCGCTG
>JBBQEJ010000183.1:0-9968 GCA_038320555.1 Vicinamibacterales bacterium
TGTACTTCTTCGACCCGGACGATACACAGGGACAAGTGAGCCTCGCCCGGATCGGACCTGAATCTGTTCCGAAAAACCTCGAAGCCGGCGATAAGGTCGAGCTGCATTACATGCTCGGCGTCGTGACGAGCATTACGAAGAAGTAGCTGCCTTTTTCCCTTTCCCCTTTGCCTTTTCCCTTTTGCCTTTTGCCTTGTTAAGATCAGCCTCGCCCCCCTTTTAACGGAGCTCTCAAACATGCGCATCTCGATATTTCGGCACAGGCGTGTCGTGTCGTCTGGCCTTGCGGCCGTCGGACTTGCCGCGGTGGTTTCGGCGGGATCCGCGTTGAGCGCGCAGACTCCACAGGCGCCCGCGCCGCCGAAGAGGTCGCCTGCCGGCCAGGGCGCCAAGGCTCCCGCTGCCGCCCCCGCGTCCACGGCATCTCTGCCGTCCGCGCGCTCGATCATCGACCGTCACATCGAGGCAGTGGGCGGGCGCAGAGCGATCCTTTCCCATACCTCGTCGCACGCGACCGGGACGATGACTGTCGCCGGCGCCGGCATCACCGGCGTGCTCGACGTTTACAGCGCAAAGCCTGACAAGTCTCTGGTGAAGATCAATCTTGGAGGCATCGGGGACGTGTTCGAGGCGTTCGACGGAATCCACGCCTGGAGCGTGTCACCGATGACCGGTCCCATGCTCACGCAGGGCAAGGAGCTCGCGGAGAAGAGGTTCGACGCCGACTTCTACGGCGACCTGCACGAGGAAGGCCGGTACGCTTCGATGAAGACCGTTGAAAAGACCACGTTCGAGGGACGCCCTTGTTACAAGGTCAGTCTCGTCAAGAAGGATGGCGGAGAGGACGTCGACTTCTACGATGTCGAGACCGGCCTCAAGGCGGGAGCCGTCGTCACGCGCGAGTCTCAGATGGGACCGATGACGGTGACGCAGGTACACTCCGATTACAAGAAGTTCGGCGGCATGCTCATGGCGACGACCATGAGACAGACGGCCATGGGGGTCGAGCAGGTGCTGAAGATTACGTCGATTGAATTCGACAACGTGGAACCGTCGACGTTCGAGCCACCGGCACAGATCAAGGCACTCATCAAGTGACCCGCTTTCGCGTGACGGTTGTGGCCGTCGCGGCACTCCTGCTGGGTGCGGGATTCGTCTCGGCCCAGGTGCCCGAGGCGAGCGAGACATTCGACGCTGCCTGGACGATCATTCGCGACACGCATTTCGACAAGACGATGAACGGCCTCAACTGGGAGGCTGTGCGTGCCGAGCTGAAGCCCCGAGCGGCTGCGGCGAGATCTTCCGCCGAGCTCCGCGTCGTGATCCGCGAGATGCTCGGCCGGCTTGGACTGTCCCACTTCGCGTTGATTCCTTCCGGCGGGGACGCGTCCACTGATGGCCCGAACGGCTCGTCGGCCGACACCAGTGGGGACCCAGGACTTGAAGTCCGACTCCTGGGCCGCGACCTGATCGTCACCAACGTGGACCGCGAAGCGGCATCCCTCGTCCGTCCGGGATGGCGCATCACGCACATTGGATCGGCGAGCGTCGCGGACCTGCTGCGCGCGCTTCCCGAAGGAGGTCCAGGAGGAAGCAACGTCCGGCTGCAGAGCGTCGAGGCCTGGCGCATCGCCCAAATGCAGCTGCGCGGTCCCGCCGGATCGAAAGTCGATGTAACTTTTGAGAACGGCGAGGGCGCAGCCGTCCGGCTGTCGCTGACGCGCCGTCTCGAGCAGGGGACTCCCGTCACGGTCGGGAATCTCCCCACGATGTACGTGAGGGTTGAAAAGGGAAAGCACTCCACGCCGTCTGGCGCAACCGCTGGCGTCATCAAGTTCAGCGTCTGGATGGCCACCGTCGATTCGCAGTTTCAACAGGCGATGGATGAATTGCGGCACACGGACGGCATCATTATCGATCTCCGCGGAAATCCGGGGGGCCTTGCCGCAATGCTGATGGGGATTTCGGGTCACTTCGTTGCCGAGCGCAAGTCGCTTGGCGTGATGAAGACCCGCGACAGCGAGTTCCGGTTCTTTGCGAATCCGCGCCTCGTCAGTGCGTCGGGAGAACGCGTCGAGCCGTTTGCGGGGCCGCTCGCGATTCTCATCGACTCCATGAGCGGCAGCGCATCTGAGTGCTTCACCGGAGGGATGCAGTCGATTGGCCGTGCGCGGGTGTTCGGTCAGACTTCCATGGGCCAGGCGCTTCCGGCGCTTTTCGATCGTCTGCCGAACGGCGACGTGCTCATTCACGCCTACGGAGATTTCGTGACCGCTGACGGCACGCGGCTCGAGGGGCGCGGCGTCATTCCAGACCAGATCGTGCCTTTCCGGCGCGAGGATCTGCTTGCCGGACGCGATCGGACAATGGAAGCCGCACTCGGCTGGATTGATGAATTCAGGCGTACGACGAAAACCCCCTAAACTTCGTGTATTTCCCGCCGTTCCTTCCGTTATTGTTGCGCTTGATCGGGCGTCTCTGATAGACTAGGGGAACCGCCAACGATCTTTTCTCCAGACATTACAGGCTATTTTCGGGGGAGTTGAATGGAGCAGCGCCGGCTGCGTCTCGGTGACATATTGGACGACTACTGTCCGCGCGAGCGGCGGCTGACCAACCACGCCGTCGTTGCGATGATAGAAGAGGACGTCAAGCAGACTCGGTGTACGACGTGCGACGCCGAGCACGCGTACAAAGGGGGGAAGGTTCCTCGACGCCGCAAGAAGGAAACGACGGCGGCGCTCTACAAGGAAGTGCTTGCCACCCATCTCGCCGCCGACGGCACGCCGACGGACCCAGAACTTGATTCCGAAACCGCGGAGCCGCCGGTGCGGGTCGACGCACCCGTACCAGTAGCCGTGAGCGTTGCCCCCGTGGCCGAAGAGACGCGGGCGAAAACCGCCGACGAGGACGACGTGGACGATCGTGATGAGGTCGCAGAAATTCGCCCGGACGTGAGCACTGCCGCCGCCGCTGAGGCGCCTGTCGAATTGGAGGAAGGTCCGGTTCATCGACCGCTCATCCGGGCGCAGCTCCCGAGGATAGAAGGACAGAAGGAAGAACGCCGCCTGCCGGAGTTCACGATTCGGCAGCGCAGCGGCAACGGCCATTTTCGCGGCGGAGACACGCGGATGAAACCGCACCGCCCAGGCGGCCATGGCGGCAACGGCGGCTCTGGAAGCGGTGGAAGCGGTGGAACCGGCAACCGGCCGCACGGGGCACCACGCTTTGCCGGCCCGCGTCCTGCGGGCGGCCGGGGCCCCGCCGGGCGCGGTGGTCCTGCGGCAGGCTTCCGTTCCGGCCGGAAGCGGTCACGATAGGTCTGTGGCCTCAGGTCTCAGGACCCAGGCCTCAGCTTCCCCCGAGCGATTAAGACTTCCGTAACTGTGGCCCTGAGCCTTGGGCCCTGAGTCCTGAGTCCTCTGTCCATGACAGATTTCCAAGGTAAGACCGGCCTCATCGTCGGCGTCGCGAACAAGCGCTCGATTGCCTGGGCGATTGCCCAGGCGGCCTCCGCTCTCGGTGCCCGGCTCGCGATCACCTATCAGGGCGAACGCCTCGAAGAGAACGTTCGGGAGCTGTCCACCGGCCTGACCGATCCCCTCATTCTCCCCTGCGACGTCACCGACGACGCACAGATCGCGAACGTATTTGGCGAGATCGATCGGGAGTTTGGCGGACTTGATTTCGTCGTGCACGGCGCGGCCTTCGCGCCGCGTGAAGAGCTGGCGTCCGACTTCCACTTCGTCGATACCACCAGGGCAGGGTTCAGGCTGTCGCTTGACGTCAGCGCGTATTCCCTCATTGCGCTGGCGCGCGGCGCCGCGCCCCTGATGGAGCGCCGCGGTGGCGGCAGCATTCTGACGCTCACGTATCTTGGAAGCGAGCGCGTCTTTCAGAACTACAACGTGATGGGCGTCGCGAAAGCCGCGCTCGAAGCGTGCGTCAGGTATCTCGCCTCGGATCTCGGACCGAAGGGCATTCGCGTGAACGCGATCTCGGCGGGCCCCATCAAGACACTTGCGGCCTCAGGCATCTCCGGCTTCACGAGCATCCTGCAGCATTACCGCGACCGGGCTCCGCTTCGCCGTACTGTAGACACGGCCGAGGTGGCTGACGCGGCGACGTTCCTCCTTGGCCCCGCCGGTCGCGCCGTGACGGGCGAAGTGCTGATGGTCGACGCCGGCTTTCACGCCATGGGCATGTAGGAATCCCTCTAATCCCTAATTATCCCGAATCCCGAATCCCGCGTCTCGAATCTCAAATCTCAAATCCGGCAATCCCGTCGCCAGCCGCCAGCCGCGACTCCGCGAGCCCCGAACCGCGAACCGCCACCGCGAATCGCGAACCGCCAGCCGCGAACCGCGAACCGCGAGAGCATAATAGGACCGGAGGCTGCCGCAGATGGGGAGACTGGCTTTGGTCGCGCTGGCGCTGTTGTTCTTCACCGCGGGTTGCGGCGCCGCGACGGGAGGTACCGGCGTCAACCGTGCGTTAGACGACGCGACGATTACGACCCGGGTGAAGACGGCCCTTATCAACGCTCCCCTGGACAGTATCGCGCGGATTGATGTCGAGACCCGCCAGGGCGTTGTGACGCTGTCGGGCCGCGTGAACTCCAGGGACGAAGAGGCAAAGGCGATTGCCCTCGCGCGAACGGTCAAGGGTGTCACCGACGTGAAGTCGGCGTTGCAAATCCAATAAGGCCCAGGCAGAGTCGGGATTCCAGGAATTGATAAGATTCCGTCGTGCCTGATCTCGTGCTGCGCGTGAGCAGCGTGCGCAAGGCGACTCTCTCTTCGTCCATCGTCCGCCTCGATCTCGACGGCGCGGCCTTTCACTATCGAGCCGGGCAGGTGGCTGCGCTCGGTCCCGAACGCTCAGCGGAACAGATTCCATACTCGATCGCCTCCGCCCCCGAAGAAACGAACAGCAACGGATCGATCGAATTCCTGGTCAAGACCGACAGCGCCGGCCGCTGGGGCACGCATTTCGATCCAATCCGCCGGGGGTCGCTGCTGGCGGTGCGCGGCCCCTCCGGATCCTTTACCTTTCCGGATGTGCCGCGTGAGCACCAGTTCCTCTTCATCGCCGGCGGTACGGGCATCGCCCCGCTCCGATCGATGATCAGGCATGCGGTCTTGTCGCAACAGCCCGGCCGGATCCGCCTCCTTTACAGCGCCAGAACGCCGCATGACTTCGCATATCTGCCGGAGTTGCGAGGTATGGCGCGGCGGGAAGAGATCGGGTTGTCGCTGACCGCCACACGGGAAATGACGCCGCGGTGGCGCGGCGCTCGCGGCCGCATTGTCGCCGCGCAGTTATCCGCGCTCGTCGAGGATCCGGCCACCCTCTGTTTCGTGTGTGGACCCGCGTCGATGGTGGCCGAGGTTCCGCTGCTTCTGCGGGAGCTTGGCATCGATCGGGCCCGGATTCTGCTGGAAGATTGGTAGGCGCGAATCGCGAGTCAGATAATCCCTGCGGCGGCTTGCTGGATCTCGATGTCGGTGAGCTGCGGCGGGGCCGGGTGGGGCTCCTGACGGGCCGTCTCCCGGCCACTCAGGCGCTTCCGGCGCGACTTGTCCTGGTACATCCGGCTGTCGGCCGTCGCAAGCAGCGCTTCATATGATTCCCCGTCCTGCGGGAATACCGCTGCACCCACACTGATGCCGAGCTGGACGCGCTTGCCCGGACGCGCTTCGAAGTACACGTCGTCGATGCCCTGTTGAAGCTCGGCTCGCTTGCTGTGGGCTTCGTCGGCGCTGCATCCCGACAGCACCACGATGAATTCGTCGCCGGCGTACCGGACGCAGATGTCGTAGGGCCGAATCGCGGTGCGCAGCACGCGCGCCACCTCGCACAGCGCGCGATCGCCCACGTGATGGCCGTGGCTGTCGTTGATGTCCTTGAAGTTGTCGAGGTCCATGACGAGCAGCGAGACCTCCGACTTCAACCGCTCCGCGCGCGCCAGCTCGCGCGTGAGGTGCATGAAGAGGAAGCGTGTATTCGGCAGCCCCGTCAGCGGATCGGTCAGAGAGTCTTCCTGTGTCTGTTCGAACAGCATCGAGTTGTTGATGACCGCAGCCGCCTGCTCGGACACGCGATCGAGCAGCCGGCGGTGATCGTCGCGATAGAACGCGGCGTCCACGTGATACACCGACAAGGTCCCGATGAACCGTTCGTTGAACAGCAGCGGGCAGACGAGCGCCGACTGCAGGTTCGTATGCAGTTGGGAAAGGCCCGCGGCCTCGAGGTCGGCGCTCGGCCGCGCGTTCACGAGCGCCCGGCGGTTTCGCGCGACCCAGCCGGTGAGACCTTCCCCGGTGTGGACGGCAATCTGTTGAATGATCTCGGCGTCGGCGCCGGTCGCGAAACGGCACCGCAGCGTCTCGGTGTCTTCGTCGTAGAGGAACAGCGCGGCGCAGGAGAACGGCACCAGGTTGCTCAGCTTCGCGGAGATGAGCGCCATCGTGTCGGATACGCCAAGGCTGGTGCCCATCGCCTGAGCGATTTCGTAGAGCGCGTAGATTTCGCGGTGCGCGAGCGCGATGTCGTCGAAGACGTTCTTCTTTGCGGGCTCCGGCGTGAGGCCCGTAGCCGGACGCCCCACGGCCTGGCCGTGATCCTCGGGAGCCGACGTCCGCCGCATGGCCTGCTCGAGCGTCGCCGCTTCGAGCTGCAAGGCCGGAAGCAGCTCGATGAACTTTGCCACCACTCTCGGATCGAGCCCCTTGCCGGCTTCCTGCTGCAATAGCCCGATGGCGGCGTCGAAGCCCATGGCCTTGTGGTAGGGTCGCTCCGCCATCAGCGCGTCGAAGTAATCGACGACCGACAGGATGCGCGCGCCGAGCGGAATATCTTCCCCCTTCAGGCCCGACGGGTACCCCTTGCCGTCCCACCGCTCGTGATGGCTGAGGATAAGGGGCGACACGGGGTATGGAAACGGCACGGCGCTGATGATGTCAGCGCCAACCTTCGGATGGGCACGAATCTTCTGAAATTCTTCGGGCGTCAATGGGCCCGGCTTCGACAGGATGTGCTCGGGGACGGCAAGCTTACCGATATCGTGCAGGAGCGCCGCCGTCTTGACGCCCTGGATGTCGTTCTCTGTCATTCCGAGCGCGCGCGCGAGCGCGGCCGCATACAGCTGCACGCGCCGAATGTGCGATTGCGACGTCTGATCCTTGGCGTCGATCGCAAGCGCCAGCGCCTCAATGGTTGCGAGATGCAGGTCCGCCATCTCGCGAACGTGACGTTGCTCGTCGTCGATGCGGCCCAGATAGACTTTGTAGCTGCGATACGTCAGGTAGAGAGGGGCCGCCGCAAGCGGAAGCAGCCATCGGACCGAGACGAAACTGAAGACTCCGACGGCCAGCGCGGCCGCGCCGGCACCGACGAAATAGCTCGGCGCGCTCCAGATAAAGTTCTCGTTCCAGATTTTTACGACGCTCTGGCGGGTCGACAGAGCAATCGCGGTCGCGACCATGGCCGTGTTGATCAGGAAGTACGACGTGGCCGCACCGACAAGCGCCTTCGGCAGCGTCAGGATGTCGAAACGTCCGGGTTCTCCCCCCAGACGCTCGTAAATCGCGCCCGCCGCCTGCACGGTCACTATGAGACAGGCCATGCTGAACAGCGTGCGGTACGCGGGGTTGCGCTCCTTGATGCGAAACGTGCACTGGCTCCAGGCGCTTGCCGCCGCGACGATCATAGTTTCGTTCGGACCGAGCAGCAGGAGGGACGCGAAGTCCACCGCATACGACACCGACATCGTTGAACCGCTGCGCGCGAGCGGAAGCGTCACTTTGAACACGGAGGTGACCGACGACAGCGTCAGGAGCAGCAGGAAAAGCGACGGAGACTCGAACGATTTCACCGGGAAAAAAGCGAAAAGGAGTCCCGCTCCAAGGACGATGACCGCGCAGACGAAAAGTCTCGCTGGGAGCGGGAGTGTTTTCATGGCGTCAACTGCCCCAGACGGCCTTGGAGAGAACGGCGTTTGACGCTGATCGGAAACACATGGGTGTCAGCAGGTCGAATACAGACAAGGCGGCGGCACGGTCCTCGATGCCCAAATGCTCGGCCCGCTCCGGTTGACGTCGGCTATAGGCGCAAAGTCGGGGCGCGTCCCCCACACGATATCGTCCTCGTCTTCAGAACTTGTGCGCCAGACAATGTTGTCTTCGCTGGTAGATCTGCTCCAGACCGTGTTCGCGCACTCTTGCGCGGCGCAGCTGACGCCCCAAACGACGCTGTTGCAATCTGCGCCGCCGCACGCGGTGCCCCAGACAATGTTGATCTCCTGACTGGTGCCCCAGACGATGGTGTTTTCCTCGCTGCTCGTGCCCCACACGACCGTCTCTTCGTCAGGGGAAGTGTTCCAGACGGTGTTATCGCAGGCCCTGGCGCCGCACGTGGTGCCCCAGACGATGGTGTCTCCCGCGTCGGTTGCAGAGGACCCCCATATGACGTTCGCACCCCATGCGTTGGCGTCGGGCCGGAGCACGCCGCGCCCGATGCGATGGTTGCCCCAGTTGATGTGCTTGTTCCAGGGAGTTGGATCGGCGACAGCGTGGTCTGCTCCGTTGGCAAACGACTTCGCCAGTTCAACGGCGCCGCGCGCGTTGAGGAATCCCGCGCCCTGCGTCAGGTCGTCGTAGCGCGACTTGTGTTCGGCCGTGTATTGGAGGATTGCCTTCACCAGGTTCGGCGTGAGCGCCGGGTTAGCCTGCATCATCAACGCGACCGTGCCGGTGACGACAGGAGCGGCCATGCTCGTGCCGCTGAGACTCAGGTACGGCTGCGTCGCTGTATCGAGAGTCCCCCAGAGACGCGCGGCCGGGTGCGTCGCAAACAGCGTGCTTGTTGCATCAGCCAGTGATTCGATGCCTACGCCAGGCGCGACGAGATCGGGTTTTGCTGTGTAGTCGATGAAGCTCGGGCCCCGCGAGCTGAACGCTGCCATCGAGTCGTCGTTGCGGTTCGCGGTGCCGTTGTGGCTCGAGGCGCCGACGGTCAGTACCCACGGCGCATTACCGGGCGCCGTGATGCCGCCGTATTGAATCGCCCGCTGGGCGTTGCGCCCGAGGTTGCCCGCGGCGGTGACGACCACCACTCCAGCCCGCACGGCCCGCTTGGCCGCGAGCGTCAGCGGATCCGTGTTGTACGACTCGTACACTCCCGCCGCGACCGACAGGTTGATGACGCGGATATTGAACTGCGCGCGATGCTCGACCGCGTAGTCGAGAGCCGCGATGACGTTGCTGATGTAACCGTAGCCGTCGCCGTCGAGCACCTTGAGCACGATCAGGCTCGCCCCGGGCGCGACGCCGCGCCGCGCGCCGTTGGAGTCGTATCCGCTGCCCGCGATGATGCCCGCGACGTGGGTGCCGTGGCCGTACTCGTCGGAGGCCAGCGGCTGGAAATCAACGAAGTCCGCGAAGTGTACGACCCGTCCGCTGCCGAGATCGTCGTGCCCCGAGGTGACTCCGGAATCGATGATCGCGACCCCGACGCCCGCGCCGTCCAATCCCAGGTTTTCACGAACCCAGGTGGCGCCAATTGTCGCGCCCGTCCGCTCCATCGTCCCGGTCACCCGCCGGTCGAGGCGGACGGCAAGGACGCTCGCGCGATCCGCGAGCGTTTCGAGGGCGGCATTCGGGATATCGGCGACCTGGCCGCGCAGCAGTCCCAGACGTCGTCCGGGTTTCCCTTTGAGCGAGCGAATCAGGCTATCGGTGGCGGAGCCGTCGGTCGTCTCGATGATGACGCGGGAGGTCCCCTGACCGGAGATCGCGCGGGCACGAAGCGGCGTGTCGAGTTTGACCACCCCGGCGTGGCTCGCCGCGACGGCTGGAATCGATGTCGCCGCCAGCAGCGCGATGACGACCGTTACGCTTTTCAACATGTTCGCTGGGTAGCCAGACGGAGGTGGAACGCGTACGCGGCTGCAAACCGGCTGCCTGCGC
>JBBQEJ010000184.1:0-9951 GCA_038320555.1 Vicinamibacterales bacterium
AGATATTCTATCGAAGCGAATGTCGAACACCGAGTGGCGCATCGGCGAAGACTCTGAAGGGGTTCGCCTCGACAAGTATCTGGCGGACCAGGCCCGTCTCGGGTCGCGCGGCCGCGCCGTAGCGGCACTCGAACGTGGAAAAGTCTACGTCAACGATGTCGAGGCGGCGCTTGCCGATGCCGGGCGCCGGCTGGCGCGAGGCGACGTCGTCCGTTTGTGGGTGGACCGCCCCGGCAGCGCGACGCGCCGTGCACGCACCGGGCCGGTCGGCGACCTGGACGTCATCTATGACGACGACTGGATCATCGTCGTCAACAAGCCCGCGGGGCTTCTCACCGTGCCGCTTGAAAGGAAGCCCGAGGTTCCCTCGGTCTATGACCAGATCGAGCAGCGCTTTCGATCGCATGGAAAGCGGCGGCCACTCGTCGTGCATCGCATCGATCAGGACACGTCGGGGCTGGTCGTGTTTGCCAGGCACGCAGATGCGCAGCGCGTCCTGAAGGACCAATTCAAACGCCGCGAGCCCGCGCGCGTTTACTGGGCCGTCGTGTACGGCGCGCCCGATCCGCCCGAAGGAACGTGGCGTGATGTCCTGGTCTGGGACGAACGAGCACTGATTCAGAAGGAAACGCACCCGAGAGATCCGAGGGGAACCGAGGCCGTCAGCAAGTACAAGGTCCTCGAATCCTTTCCCCGTGCCTCGCTGATCGAGGTGCGCCTGCACACGGGACGGCGCAATCAGATTCGGATTCAGGCCCGGCTTCGCGGCCACACCCTCGTGGGGGAGGAACGGTACGTCTATGGCCCCGACGCGCTGCGGCCGATCGCCTTTGGGCGTCAAGCGTTGCACGCGCACCGCCTGACGTTCCAGCACCCCGCCGACGAGCGCCTGCTGGATTTCGAGGCGCCTCCGCCGCCCGATTTTCTGGATCTGCTCGCTCGGCTGCGGCGAAGCGGCTGAGCTGCGGTCGGACGGAGGCTCTGACGAGCGCTGGCCGGAGACTCATCCACCCGATTGCCAGCGACGAATGGCGTCCAGCGGGTAGATCAACATCAGAATGTTCAACGTCAGGTTGTCGCGGATCCAGTAGGCGAGCAGTACCTCGATCGCGACAGTCAGCGCCACAGTCGTCCAGACCGGCAGTCGCGCCGCGATGAGAAAACCCGCGACCATCGCGAGGATATCCGAGACGGAATTGACCACACTGTCGCCGTAGTAATCGAGCGAGATCGTCGCCTCGCGGTAGCGATTGATGATGAAATCGGTGTTCTCGAGGACCTCCCACGAAGACTCGACGAACACCGCCAGCACGAGCCTCGCTCCCATGGGCCAGCGACGTCCGATCAGCCAGCAGAGGGCGTAGAACGCGAACCCGTGGATGACGTGGGTGAAGGTGTACCAGTCAGTCAGATGCTGCGAGTTCTCGGAGCTCTGGACAACCCCTTGCCATAATTTGACGTAGCCGCACTTGCAGATGGGCACGCGCCCCATCGTCAGCAACGCCGCCGCCGCCACCGCCACGATCGCAGTCGAGAGGAGCACGTAAGAGGCAGGTTGTCGCCGGTACCACTGCATCGATGCGGCGATGGTAACATCGACCCCAGGAGCTTCCCAATCTGATGAGCCGTTCCACCGTATTGCGTCTCCTGGTGCTGCTGCTGTTCGCGACAGCTGCATCCGGGTGTGGTCTCGCCGCAGGAATATTCAAGGCCGGCTTCTGGGCCGGGATCATCGTCGTTGCCCTCATTGTTGTCGGCATCGTGTTTCTCGTAGGCAAATCCCGCAGTTGAAAGGGGCAGGACATGATCGGAAACCCGTGCGAGTCGAAGAATGGCGCGGCATTTGCGTCACCTGCACAGACCCCAGCTCTCCGGCCCCCTGCCGTCGTGTAGTCATGCAGTAGCGGCCCCGAGGCCGTCGCGTTTATGGACATACGGTGCCCACGATGCGGCTGTGAGGCCGTCCCGGCCGGCCACGAGGACGCGCGCGCCTACTACGAATGCCCAAAATGTAATCGGGTTTGGGCGACGATGCTCGCGTCACTGTCGGGGCGCGAGGGACCGCGCAGCCGGCGAGGCTCGGTGCGCGTCCTCGTCGTGGACGATTCAAAAGATCTGACCGGCCTGGTCTCGATGTGGCTCGAAGATGAAGGGTACGCGGTTGTGACCGCGACGTCCGGGCGGGAAGCGCTCGACGCGGCCTCCGTGTATTACCCGGACATCGTGGTGCTCGATCTGATCATGCCTCCCCCCGACGGTTTCGCGGTGTGCGAGGCGCTGCGAAATCAGCTGCCGCCGCAGATGATCCTGATGACGGGCCTCGCGCATTCAGATCACGTGCGGCGCGCACTGGATCTTGGTGTTGTGGCGCTGTTACGAAAACCCCTGACGCGTGAAGCGGTGCTCGAGGCCGTCACCGTGGCCGCCGAGCGCTGCCGCCGCGATCCTCTCTCCAAACTCCGCTGGCATTTCGGAATGCATCCGAGAGCGTAATCGGAATGCTGATTGTCGATTCCTGATTGTCGACGCCTTTCCCGATCAGCATCAGCAGTTCCCGCAGTCCGTGTTCTTCCGAGTTCATCGGGGGCAGTGGCCTATGATAAGAGGCCACGTATGAATCGCAACCGGTATCTGTCGACCATCCTGCTGTCCGCGGCCGCCCTTGCCTTCCCCAGTGCTCAGAGCGCACGGCCCGTTCCCGCTCCTCCACGAACTGCGCCGACGATGCCGGTGGTCGATCCGGCGTTATTCAAAGGCATGAACTATCGACTCGTCGGGCCATCTCGCGGTGGGCGCGTCACAACGGTCACCGGCGTGCCATCACAGCCTCGCAGCTTCTATATGGGCGTGGCGAGCGGCGGATTGTTCAGGACGAGTGACGGCGGTGTCTCCTGGACGCCGATCAGCGACGGCAAGATCCCGCTCGGGTCGATGGGTTCGATCGCCGTGGCGGATTCCGATCCCAACATCGTCTATGTGGGCACCGGCTCTGACGGCGTACGCAGTAACGTGTCGACCGGTCGCGGGGTTTACAGAACCCTCGACGGCGGCGCGACCTGGCAGTTTGTCGGCCTCTACGATGCCGGCCAGATCGGCGCGGTGCGCATTCACCCAACCAATCCAGACATCGTCTGGGTTGCCGCGTATGGGGATGCCTTCAAGCGGAATCAGGAGCGCGGCGTGTTCAAGACCGCCGACGGCGGGAAGACGTGGAAGAAGGTGCTCTTCGTCAACGACGGCGTCGGCGCGATGGACGTCGAGATTCAGCCCGGTAACCCGAACGTGGTCTACGCCTGGATGTCGCGTCTCGAGCGCAAGCCGTGGACGATCATCAGCGGCTCGCGCGACGGCGGCTTCTACAAAAGCACCGATGGTGGCGAGAAGTTCACCAGGATCACCGCCGGTCTTCCTGCCGATCTGATCGGCAAGGCCAATCTCGCCGTGACGAACGCGAAGCGCGATCGCGTCTACGCGTTGATTGAAGCGAAGCCCGGCGGCGGGCTCTATCGATCGGACGATGCCGGACAGACGTGGGCTCTCGTGAGCTCTCAGCCGGCCTTGGGTCAGCGTCCCTTCTACTACACGACGCTCGGCGCGGATCCCACCAATGCGAACGTGGTCTACGCGGGAGCCGAGAGCTTTTTCAAATCCTCCGACGGAGGGAAAACGTTCACGCCCATGCGCACCCCCCACGGGGACAACCACGATATCTGGATCAATCCAAAGGAAGGCAACACGATGATCCAGTCGAACGACGGCGGCGCGAACGTGTCGTTTGACGGCGGCCGGACGTGGTCGTCGCAGTTGAATCAGGTGACCGGCGAATTCTACGGCGTGTGGGTCGATGATCAGTTTCCGTACAAGTTGTACGGCGCACAGCAGGACGATTCCACGGTCATCATCACGAGTCAGGCGGACCCGTTCGCGCGCGACGACTGGCGCAGCGGGCCGGGCTGCGAAACGGGCCCCATCATCCCGCATCCCCTGAATCCGGAGATCGTGTACGGCTCATGCAAGGGGCAGTACGGCGTCATGAACCTGAAGACGGGACAGGAGAAGAACTACTGGATCGGGGCGCAGTCGCTGTACGGCAACCCGGCTCGGGATCTCGTGTATCGGATGCAACGAGTGTCGCCGATGGCGGTGTCGCCGCACGATCCGGAGATCCTGTATTACGGATCCCAGTATCTCCACCGGACGCGCGACAAGGGGGTCACCTGGGAAAGAATCTCGCCCGACCTGACTGCGAATCCGGACTGCTGCCAGGGCGCGAGCGGAGAACCGATCACGCGTGACGTGACGGGCGAGGAGTTCTACAGCACGCTCTACGCCATTACGGAGTCGCCGCTCGAGAAGGGCGTCATCTGGACCGGCGCCAACGACGGGCCGTTCCACGTGACGCGTGACGGCGGCAAGACGTGGTCGAACGTGACGCCGAAAGGGATGGAGCCAGGCGGCCGCGTCCAATACATCGACGCCTCACCGCACCGGAAAGGATCCGCGTATTACGCCGCGTATCGATATCTGCTCGGCGACTACAAGCCCTACATCTACAGGACAGACGACTATGGCGGCACGTGGAAGCTCCTGACGGACGGCACGAATGGCATCCCCGGCGACACACCCACGCGCGTGGTTCGCGAGGATCCCGACCGCGAGGGGCTGCTCTACGCGGGCACAGAGTTCGGCATGTACATCTCGTTCGATAACGGTGCGCATTGGCAACCGTTCCAATTGAACCTGCCCAACGTGCCGATTACCGATATCAAGGTCCACCGCAAGGATCTCATCGTGTCCACGCAGGGCCGGGCGTTCTGGATCCTCGACAACATCACGGCGCTGCATCAACTGACCACGCAGACCACGTCCCAGGAGGTGCGGCTGCTGACGCCGCGCGACGGTTATCGCACCCGCGTCGCCCCAGGCGTGCTCGGACCGGGCATCGAGTACTACCTGCCCTCTGTGCCCGCGGGCCCCGTGACGATCGAAATCGTTGACGCGTCAGGCGCTGCGGTCAACTCATACAGCAGCGATACGGTCGCCACTGGACGCGGCGCGCGCGGTGGGCGTGGCGGAGCCGCGGCGGGCGAATCGGACGATCCCGACGCGGCGGCTGAGGGATTCGGCCGCGGACGCGGCGGCGCGGCGCCGCGCGTCACGAAAGTCGAAGGCATGAACCGCTTCGTGTGGGACGTGCGACACCAGGCGGGGATGGCCGCTCCTCCCGGCGCCTATCAGGCCCGCCTGAAGGTCGGAAGCATCGTCCAGACGCAACCGTTCAACGTGCTGATCGATCCCAACGTTGCGGCCGACGGCGTAACTTCGGCGGACTTGCAGGAGCAATTCGAGCACAACATGCGCATGCGCCAGCTCGTCGCCGACGTCAATCAGGTCGTCGCACGGGTCCGTGACGCGCAAAGCAAGCTCCGTAATGCTGCCGGCGCCGACACCGAAAAGGCGAAACAGGTCGAGGCGATTGCGGGGAAGCTCCTGAGCGAGCCGGTGCGCTACGGCAAACCGGGCCTGCAGGCTCACATCACCTACCTGGCGAGCATGACGACGAGCGCTGACCAGAAGATCGGCCGTGACGCGGTGGAACGCTACGACGTGCTGAAGAAGGAACTGGACGCAATTCGCGCCGACGTCGATCGTCTGCTGGGTTCCATGTAGGGCTGAGGGAGCGGAGGGGACGAAGGCAGCGGGGTGTAAATCCTCCGTTCTCTCTTGGGGTCTTTCCGTTTTCTCAATCCCTACGACGCGCCCCAGCGACCCGTCACCCGCACCATCTCGGACAACGTCGTCACGCCGGCGAGCACTTTCTCGAGCGCCGCTTCCCGCAGGGTGCGCATCCCCTCGCCCCGAGCGGCTTCGGCGATGTCTGGGGCGGCCGACTGCCGCGCGACCATGCCTCGGATCCGTTCGCTGAGAGGCATGACTTGAAACACCCCGTCGCGGCCGGCATAGCCGGTCTGCCGGCAACTGAGACACCCCGTGCCGCGCCGCAGCTTTCGGCCGACGATGTCCGCGCCGAGAATCGCGGACTCCTCCACATTCGGCGTGTATTCCTGGCTGCAGTGCGGACAGTTCACACGCACGAGCCGCTGCGCCACGATTCCGATCACCGTGGACAGGACGAGAAAGTGCGGAACCTTGAGATCCAGGAGCCGTGTAATCGCCGAGGGCGCGTCGTTCGTGTGGAGCGTTGACAGCACGAGATGGCCGGTGAGCGCCGCCTGCACTGCATTCTCCGCGGTCTCCGTGTCGCGGATTTCTCCCACCATGATGATGTCGGGATCCTGGCGCAGCACGGTCCGCAAGGCCGCGGCGAACGTCAGATCGATCGCGGGACGAATCGCCACCTGGTTGAAATCTTCGTGGACCATCTCGATCGGATCCTCGATCGTGACGATGTTCACCTCAGGTTTCGACAACTGCTTCAGTACTGAATAAAGCGTCGTCGTCTTGCCGCTGCCGGTGGGGCCTGTACCAGGATGATGCCGTGTGTGCGCGAGAGCAGTTCTTCGAGGATGACGAGGTCCGGCGGCGAGAAACCAAGCTGGTCCACCCGGTTCAGCACCACGTCGGGATCGAAGATCCGGAGGACCGCCTTCTCGCCGAACGCGGTCGGCATCGTCGACACGCGCAACTCGATCTCGCGCCCGTTCTGCTCGCGCTTGATCCGGCCGTCCTGCGGTCTCCGCTTTTCGGCGAGGTTGCAGCCGGAGAGCAGCTTGATGCGCGACACGATTGCCTGGTAGACAATCCCGGGCACGACGTGGACGTCGTGGAGCATGCCGTCGATGCGCAACCGGACGAGTGCGACGTGCCGCTTCGGCTCGAAATGGATGTCGGACGCGCGCTGCTCGAACGCGTAGTTGAGCAGATGGTCGAGGGCCTTGACGACAGGGGCCGCCGCCGGATCGAGCGCTGCGGCCTGCGCCGAGAGGTATTCCTGGTTGCCGAGGTCGAACCCCGGCAGCCGTCCGGCCGAGAGCTGCTTCTCGGCCGTCTTGAGGCTTGTTCGAAGGTCGTAGAAGTTTTTCGTCACCGCCTCGATGTCCGACTGCGTCGCGACAACGCGCTCGATATCCAGGCCGGTGACGGTCTTGATATCCGAGTCGGGGAAGGGCGCCAGCGGATCGTGCACGGCCACGGTCAGCGTGGTCGAGGTTTTGGAGAGGGCGATGAGGCCATGGCGGCGCGAAAACGCGGCTGACAGCGCGCCAGTGACCACGTCGAGGTCGAGCTCGAGCGGATTAATCTTCAGGAACCGCAGGCCGGCAAACGCGGCCAGTGCCTCCGCGATCTGGATCTCGGAAGCCAGCTTCATCTGGACGATCGTGCCGACAATTGGAGTCGAGTTCGATCGCGAGTAACGGCGGACCCGTTCCGCCTGCTCCCGCGTGAGCACCTTGCGGAACATCAGGATCTGCAGCAGATCCGCCGCCTCGGATGAGCCGGACGGCATCGGCGGTTTGCGGGGAAACGGCATGAGGCGTGGCCGATTATAGCCTTCCTGTAGACTGGTGTTCCGAGTTCGGACTCGGGACACTGGTCAGGCTGAGGGAGGACTGCATGAAGAAAATGTTCGTGGCGCTGGGTCTTGTGGCCCTCGTGTCCGCGCGGCTCAGCGCCGAGCTGAAGTACACGATGCACATGGAAATGAAGAAAGGAGAGCCGGCCGCCGCTCAGGGAACCAATCCCATGCTCGCCATGATGGGCGACGCCATCATGAAGCAGCTCGTGCCTGAGGGCGCAGCCGACATTGTCTATCTGATCGGAGAGAAGGGGGCGCGGATCGAGTTCATGCAGGCGGCGATGGGGCAGGCTGCCGGGACCGTTAACCTCGCACGGCCCGACGGCACTCTGATCGTCCTGAACCCGAAGGAGAAGACATATTGGAAGACGACCTCGGAGGCGACCCTTGCCGGCATGCAGGCCGCCGGAGTCGCCACACCGGAGGTGACCGCAAAGCGCACGGGGCAGTTTGAGACCGTCGCCGGCGTGAAATGCGAAGTTGTTACATTCGACTGGAAGGTGGCTCTTCCGATTCCCGAAGCTGCCCGTGCGAGCCTGCCGCCGGACTTTCCGACAACCCTCAACATGACAGGCGACAGTTGCACGACGACCGATCAGTACCAGAAGTACGCCGAGATTGCGGCAAAGAGCGCGAGCGCGGTGATGGCCGCGATGGGATTCGACAAAATCGCGCAGGGGGGCCTGGTCCTGCGGCAGACGATGCACATGATGGGTTACGAGATGCGGTCAAGCGCTACGCAGATAGGCGAGGAAACGGCGCCGGAAACGGCATTCGAAATTCCCGCCGACTATAAGGAAGTGCCGAAGCCCGGGGTGAGTAAGTAAGAAGAGAAAAGGGACCAAGGCACAAGGAAAAGGGGAAGGAAAAGGGAAAAGGCGAAGGGTGAAGGTATAGCGATGAAACGGCACGTGATGTGGCTGGCTCTTCTGCTGATCCAGCTGGCCGCGCACCCGGACACAGCGACGGTTACCGTGCTCAAGCCGTCTCGTGTCTTCGACGGCGACACGATACACGACGGCTGGGCCGTCCGTGTGCAGGGCGATCGCATACAAGCTGTCGGACCCGCGGCGAGCGTCACCGCTGCCGGTGCCACGGTTGTCGACCTTCCGGGGACGACGCTTGTCCCAGGGCTTGTCGAAGGACATTCGCACGTGCTGCTCCATCCATATAACGAGACCAGCTGGAACGACCAGGTGCTCCACGAATCGCTGGGCGTCCGAACAGCGCGCGCCGTCAATCACCTCCGCGCGACCCTTCTGGCCGGCTTCACGACGATTCGGGATCTCGGTACGGAGGGAGCGGGCTACGCGGACGTCGAACTGAAGCAGGCCGTGGAACAGGGCATCATTCCCGGGCCGCGCATGCTCGTCTCCACACGCGCCATCGTCGCCACGGGGAGTTACGGACCCAAGGGGTTTTCCCTTGAATGGCGCGTGCCGCAGGGCGCGGAGGAGGCGGACGGCGACGCGCTCGTCCGTGTCGTGCGCGATCAAATCGGCCACGGCGCCGACTGGATCAAAGTGTACGCCGACTATCGGTGGGGCGCGCGCGGCGAGGTCGCCCCGACGTTTTCTCTGCAGGAGCTCACGACCATTGTCGACACGGCGCGGAGCAGCGGACGGCCGGTCGTTGCACACTCGAGCACCCCTGAGGGCATGCGGAGATCCGTACTGGCCGGCGTTGAAACCATTGAGCACGGCGACGAGGGTACCTTGGAGGTTTTCAAACTAATGGCCGACAAGAACGTGGCACTCTGTCCGACGCTCGCTGCCGGCGACGCGACGTCACAGTACGCGGGCTGGAAGAAGGGCGCCGCGCCGGAGCCCGGGAGCCTGACACGGAAGCGCGCCAGCTTCAAGGCGGCCCTCGACGCCGGCGTCACGATTCTCAGCGGCAGCGACGTCGGCGTCTTCACGCACGGGGACAACGCGCGTGAGCTCGAGTTGATGGTGAATTACGGCATGCCCGCCGCCGCAGCATTGAAGAGCGCCACCTCGGTTGCCGCACGCGTCCTGCACTTGGAGGACCGTATCGGGCGGGTCAAGGAAGGGATGCTCGCGGACGTGATTGCCGTCGATGGCGATCCCACGCGTGATATTACGGCTCTGCGTCGGGTCCGGTTTGTCATGAAGGGCGGCACGATTTACCGGAAGGGTGACTGAAGCTCTCAGGCAGACGAGCCTGCCTGCATCTCCGTGGGGTTGTGCTATCCTGCGCTCGTTTCCTCCGAGGGTCCTCATGAAAACCGCCATCGCTGCGCTCTGCGCGGTGACCGCATCCCGATTTTCAGCTGCTCGAGACGATAGGATGGGCGCCTGACGCCGGATTTACTCTTCTCGAGCGGCACCTGACCCGGCTGCAGGAATCTGCGGAGTGCTTCGGGTTCTCGTGCGACGTGACGGAACTGCGCG